>CAINDJ010000427.1 GCA_903847325.1 uncultured beta proteobacterium
CACTGAAAAGTGCTGTTGAGGTATTTAATAATGTTTCACAAGAGCGGACTAGCCATGATAGATCTCGGCGTTAATATCGATCACGTTGCGACCCTGCGTCAGCAACGGCACACTATTTATCCCGATCCGATTGCCGCGGCATTACGCGCCGAGGACGCCGGTGCCGATCTGATTACGCTGCACCTGCGCGAAGATCGTCGCCATATTCAGGATGCGGATGTGTTTGCGTTGCGCCCATTGCTGCGTACGCGCATGAATCTTGAATGTGCCATCACGGCAGAAATGTTGGCGATCGCTTGCAAAGTGTTGCCACAGGATGTCTGCCTGGTTCCTGAAAAAAGAGCTGAGCTCACCACCGAGGGGGGGCTCGAAGTTGCAGGCGCTTTTAGCCAGGTGCAGTCTGCTGTCAAACAGCTTGAGTCAAATGGTATTCGCGTTTCGTTGTTTATTGACGCAGATGAAACACAAATCCGTGCGGCGGCCGATGCGGGAGCCCGCGTCATTGAGTTGCATACCGGTGCCTACGCTGAGGCCGCACCAGAGATGATTGAGCAGGAAATCAATCGGTTACGCAATGGAATTCGCATGGCGGTGGGCTTGGGTCTGCGTGTCAACGCTGGTCACGGTCTGCATTTTGGTAATGTGGCACCGATCGCAGCGCTTGATGGCATCGCAGAGTTGAATATTGGTCATGCGATTGTTGCGCAGGCTATTTTTGATGGCTGGGAGCCAACGATTCGCAATATGAAAGCTTGCATGATCGACGCGCGCCTCAAAGCACAGCGTGGCGCGTTACTACAGTCGCCACCGCAGCACTCTTAATCCCTTTAGGCGTCCAGACATGAGCGCGATTGCCGGTATTGGTACGGATCTGGTCAAGATGGACCGGATTGATCGTGCCTGGCAGCGACACCCTGAGCGATTTCCCGCCAAAATCCTGGGTGCTGAAGAATTACAGGTCTTTAAACGCCGTGCCGCGCGGGACCGTGCCAGAGGTGTGCGATATCTCGCCACGCGTTTTGCCGCGAAGGAAGCGTTCTCTAAAGCGGTGGGCTTGGGAATGCGTATGCCCATGTGGTGGACCCGCATGCAAACGCTCAACGCGCCGGGTGGACGTCCGCAGGTTGTACTTTCATCGCCCCTGGCCGAGTGGTATGAGATGCGTTTTGGCGCAGCGCATGTCTCACTGACTGACGAATCTGAATATGGTGCTGCTTATGTTGTTGTTGAAACCCTCAAGGGACTTGAATAATGTCTGACAAGAAAAAGAATTTGAAACTTGCACGTGGTCCTCTGATGGTCGACGTGGCTGGCCATACATTGACTAAAGTTGAAAAGCAGCGCTTGCGCCATCCTCTGGTGGGGGCGGTCATTTTGTTCGCCCGTAATTTTGAAAACCGCGAACAACTCGTGGCTCTCACGCGCAGTATTCATGCCTTGCGTAGCCCCGCGTTACTGATCGCGGTCGATCACGAGGGTGGACGCGTGCAGCGATTCCGTACCGATGGATTTACCGTGCTGCCTTCGATGGGAAAGCTCGGCGCCTACTGGAACGAACAACCTCTCGAAGCCATGCGCGCAGCGACTGACGTGGGATTTGTATTGGGAGCTGAGTTGCGCGCTTGTGGCGTGGACTTGAGTTTTACGCCCGTGCTGGATCTGGATTTCGGCGTCAGTCAAGTCATCGGCGATCGCTCCTTTAGTCGTGATCCCCGAGTGGTCGCGATGCTTGCACGCGCATTGGTACAGGGCTTGTCACTCGCCGGCAT
This sequence comes from uncultured beta proteobacterium, assembly GCA_903847325.1. Lineage (GTDB taxonomy): Bacteria > Pseudomonadota > Gammaproteobacteria > Burkholderiales > Burkholderiaceae_B > Zwartia. Next base: position 1,770 of record CAINDJ010000427.1, read on the forward strand.
GTCATCTTGCGGCAAGCATTTTCCTGGTCACGGTGCCGTCGCAGCCGATTCTCACCACGAGATCCCGCGTGATCCGCGCAGCCTCAAGCAGATTTTGCAAGAGGACGCAGCACCCTATGAATGGCTGGGCGACCAGGTGATATCGTCCGTGATGCCGGCACATGTCATCTACCCGAAAGTCGATGACAAGCCCGCGGGCTTTTCCAAACGCTGGGTACAGGATATTTTGCGCACCAAGCTTCAGTACGACGGGGTGGTGTTCTCGGACGATCTGACGATGCAAGGCGCCTCGGTCGCTGGAGACATCCTCGCGCGTGCGCAGGCTGCTTTGGGAGCGGGGTGTGACATGGCGCTTGTATGTAATCGTCCCGATCTTGCGGATGATTTGCTCGGACGTTTAGACATCAAGCCGAATCCAGCCTCTATGGCGCGTCTGGATCGTCTGATGCCTAAGTTGCCTGCGCCTGACTGGTCGACGCTTTTAAATTCCTTGCCTTACCAGCAGGCCTTGAAATCCGTTCGCGCAGTGATTGCAAAAGACTGAATGCAAGAGCCTGAATCCCCCGTTCCTGAGCCTTCGGACCCGCAAACCGCAGCGCAGTTGGCAACACACACCACGCCAAAGCCCCAAGAGCTTGAGTCAGCGACTCCCGCCTTCGATATCAAGGACTTTTTATCCAAATTGCCTCATCTGCCGGGCGTGTACCGGCATATTGATGCCTCGGACGAAGTTCTCTACGTTGGTAAGGCGCGGGATTTAAAAAAACGCGTTTCTTCGTATTTTCAGAAAACGCCGTCGAGCCCGCGTATTGGTCATATGGTGGCGCGCGTCGTGCGCCTTGAGGTCACGGTAACGCGCTCCGAGGCCGAAGCGCTGATTCTCGAAAACAATCTGATCAAGAGTTTGCGTCCACGCTACAACATACTGTTTCGTGACGACAAATCCTATCCCTATCTCATGCTCTCGGCGCATGTGTCGCCCCGGATCGCTTATTACCGAGGTTCAACACAAAAGAAAGGGCAGTTTTTTGGGCCCTACCCAAGTGCCTGGGCGGTGCGCGAAACGATTCAAATATTGCAAAAAGTTTTTCGCTTACGGACCTGCGAAGACACCGTCTACGCCAATCGCTCGCGTCCATGCTTGTTGCATCAGATTGGCCGCTGTTCAGCACCTTGCGTTGACGTCATTTCCAAAGAAGATTATTCCGCAGACGCAGAGCGCGCCGCACGTTTTCTCAATGGTGAGACCCAGGAAATCATGGGGGACATCGAAAAGCGTATGCTGGTTGCCTCGGAAGCCCTTGAGTTTGAACAGGCGGCGCTGTTACGCGACCAGATGGGGGCGCTGGCCAAAGTATTGCACCAGCAAACCATGGAGGATGCCGATAGCCGTGATACAGACATCATTGCTGTGGCGTCTGCAGGTGGGCGGGTCTGTGTCAATCTGGCGATGGTCAGGGGTGGGCGGCATCTGGGTGACCGGGCTTTTTTCCCGACCCATACCGATGGTGATTCGCAGTCTCAGGTGCTCGAGGTCTTTATCGCGCAACATTACGTTGATAGCCCGATGCCCCCCGCGATTATTGGCTCGCATGCCTTACCTGATGAGGCACTGATTGATTTGCTTGCCGAATCACGCGGCATTCGTTCAAAATTTGTCAGTCGTCCCCAGGGTATTCGCCGAGCCTGGCTGGAGCAAGCGAGTCGGAATGCGGATATGGCGCTGGCCAATGCGCTGTCAGAGTCTGGCGCGCGCAGTGCCCGTACGCTGGCACTTGCCGAAGCCCTTGATCTGGATACGGATCCCCAGGTTCTTGAGGCGCTCCATATCGAGTGTTTTGACATCAGCCATACCGCAGGGGAGGCAACGCAGGCTTCTTGTGTGGTCTATGCGCATCACGCGATGCAACCCTCGCTCTATCGTCGCTACAACATCGCCGGGATTACGCCGGGCGATGATTATGCTGCGATGCGGCAGGTGTTGACCCGTCGCTTTGGCAAAGTGGCTGATGGTGATGCCTTGATGCCAGGCCTGGTCCTGATAGACGGAGGTAAGGGGCAGGTAGAGATTGCCAGACAGGTGTTTGCCGAGCTCGGTCTGAGCATTGACGTACTGGTGGGGGTAGCCAAGGGCGAAAAACGTAAAGTCGGACTTGAGACCCTGATATTCGCCGATGAGCGCGCGCCTCAGGCTCTCGGTCAGGAGTCGGCAGCCTTGATGCTGATTGCTCAGATTCGTGACGAGGCTCACCGTTTTGCTATAACCGGGATGCGTGCCAAGCGGGCCAAAGCGCGCAATGTATCCAGACTTGAGGATATCGATGGGATTGGCGCCAAAAGACGACAGCGTTTACTGGCGCGTTTTGGCGGATTTTCCGGGGTGGCCAATGCCAGTATTGAAGATCTGGCTGGCGTAGATGGGATTTCACCGGAATTAGCCGAAAAGATCTATTTTGCTTTGCGTTGAGCAAGTGCGTTAGCATACGTCTATGCCTTTTAATCTACCTATCTTTCTGACCTGGCTGCGTATCGCCATGATCCCGCTTGTCGTGGGACTTTTTTACTTACCAGAGTCCTGGATCGGCGTGCCTTGCCGCGATGCCTGGGCGGCTTGGGCCTTTGTCATTGCCGCACTCACAGACTGGTTTGATGGTTGGTTGGCGCGACGCTGGAATCAGACTTCTTCATTCGGGGCCTTTCTTGATCCCGTTGCTGACAAATTAATGGTGACCGCGGCCTTGTTGGTGCTGCTTTACCTCGGACGCGTCGATGTGATGATTGCGTTTGTGATTATCGGTCGCGAAATCACCATTTCCGCACTGCGCGAGTGGATGGCCAAGATCGGCGCGAGTGCGAGTGTCGCGGTGCACTGGCTGGGCAAGTTTAAAACCGCCGCACAGATGATCGCGATCACCTGTCTGCTTTTTCACAGTGATTTTATGGGAATTCCGGTCGCTTTGATTGGACAGATTCTGATTCTGGTCGCAGCCGTCCTGACTGTTTGGTCGATGTTGTATTACTTGCGTCGCGCCATGCCAGTGATTCGCGAAAAAGCCAATTAAGTCTTTTCCGCCTGATCACGTTTTTATTGCCGGGCGCTGCGCACAACCGAGGGCTCGGGCATACCAGGCGTTGCCCGCCAGGGATTGATATCCAGACCACCGCGTCTGGTGTAGCGGGCTAATACCGATAACGACTCGGGATGACATCTTTGCATGATGTCTGCAAATATTCTCTCTACGCAGTTTTCGTGAAAACCATTGTGCATGCGGAATGAAACAATGTATTTCAACAGGTTTGCCTGATCGATCATGCGGCCCGTGTATTGAATCTGGACGCAGGCCCAGTCAGGTTGTTGTGTAACCGGGCAATTTGATTTCAGCAAACGGGAAAATAAAGTCTGCGTCGTGTGTTCGTGACTGTCACCGCTATGCGTCAGCAACTCGGCATTGGGCTCATAGTGTTCAATTAAGACATCGAGCCCATCAATATTGATACCGTTAAATTCTGAAATTTCCTCGGATTCAAACTGATGTGCATCAAACATTTCAATCGAGAGCGCTGATCCCGCTGCTTGCGAGAGGTCTTTTTGTAAGCAGGCAAGCACCTCTGTCTTTGAGTCAAACCGTGTCTGATTAAAACTATTCAGATAAAGTTTGAATGACTTGGACTCGATAATATTCGGGCTGGAGCAGGGGACTTTGATCCGCAATAATGCGACTTGAGGCAAGCCCTTGCTGTTGAGCCAGGACATTTCGTAGGCATTCCAGAGGTCCCAGCCATTGAAGGGCAACGCCTGCCCGCTCAAGCCTATTTCATGTCTTGCACCCGCACGTGCGATCGGGAACAGCAATGTCGCATCGTACGCCTGCGGATAGCTGACGGTCTGACCGAGGGGGAGATCTTGCGCGTGATGGGACATGAAATTTTACTTGGGGTTGAATGGCTAAGTTGAATCACGAAATGTGATCGCAAATGACATGAGCCCATTTTAACTTCTAATTAAATTGACCTAAATCAAGCGCGAATGCATCGATTTACCCTAAGATACAGCTCATATGGCTAAATCTTTTTTTGCACTCAACAGAGCCCTCACTCTCGATGAGCTCGTCGACCGCCGTCGTACGTTAGTGCGACTCGGTCTGGCGTGGCTCGCGATGATGCAGGTGATGATGTTCGCGCTGCCGGGCTACCTGCGTATTGAGGCGGGACCAAACGATAGTCTGGATGTATTGGACTGGGCGATCTTTCTGATGAACTGGGCGAGCCTGGCCATGACGGTGCCTGTGATGCTTTATTCTGCCTGGCCGATCTGGCGGGGTTTGGCCCGTGCCATTCAAAAACGTCACATTACGATGGATGTACCTGTTGCGATCAGTATGGTTGCAGCTTTCGTACCGAGTACCATCGCAACGATTGCCGGGACGGGCGAGGTCTACTTTGATTCCGTGACGATGTTTATCGCCTTTTTGCTGACGGCCCGCTATTTTGAAAATCGAGCTGTCCAGTCAGTCGATGTTGCTAATTTGCAGCAGGGCTTGCATCAGCGTCTGCAACAGCTTTGTTTGCCACTGCTCGCACGCGCGGACCGCGTCGCGACGGTTTTTGTCCTGGCGCAGCTCGCCTTGTCGGCTGTTGTGACACTTGTCTGGTGGCACCTGCAACCGGAGCATGCGTTGTCAGTGCTCGTGGCCTTGCTTGTCATGAGTTGTCCGTGCGCGCTGTCCCTGGCGGCGCCTGTTTCTCTGGCCGCAACGCATGCAACGCTGGCTGCGCACCCCCAAATAACCTCTGGGCAAGCCGCCATACTGTTCTCGAATACGCGCAGGATCACCTATCAGAATCTGTACGGAGCGCTGGCCTGGCATTTGTTGACCATGCCGCTGGCGGCTTTTGGGCTGGTGACCCCCTGGATTGCTGCGCTCGCGATGTTTATTTCCTCGATCGCGGTGATGGGCAATGCCTGGCGTCTGTATCGCATCCCAAATTCGACGCACGCGGTTTCCCATAGCCAGGACTATTCAGCCCCGGCTGGCTTGGTATAGTTTCATTGGATGGAAATCCTATATCTCCTGTTACCCCTTTCGCTTGCCGTGGTCGCAATGATTGGCGGTGTGCTCTGGTGGGCTGTGTTTTCAGGCCAATATGATGATACGGATGCTGCAGCCCAATCCATCCTGCAGGACGACGACCGGCCCGATCGCGGCTAAGTTTTTAGCCCGCACTGTTGTGTTGTCACAACTCACACTTTCCCCCGAAATGCTCCCGACTTGATCCAAATCAAAGTCTTTACCTTTGAGTAAAGGCAATATAGGGCCATGAAAAAACGTTTGAATAAAAGGAACGCAAATCATGGCTAGTTCGCCCGCTGCAACAGCCGAGACCTTCAACTACACCGTCGTCAGGCAATTTGCCATCATGACGGTCGTTTGGGGCATCGTCGGTATGTTGGTTGGAGTTGTTATTGCCGCACAATTATTGTGGCCTCAGCTCAACCTGGATATTCCCTGGCTGACATACGGTCGCCTGCGCCCACTGCACACGAATGCAGTGATTTTCGCGTTTGGTGGCAGCGCCTTGTTTGCTGCCTCTTATTATGTGGTGCAGCGTACCTGTCAGGCGCGACTGTTCTGCGGCAAACTGGCTGCGTTCACCTTCTGGGGTTGGCAGCTGGTGATTCTGTCTGCGGCAATTACCCTCCCGCTGGGTATTACCACCAGCAAAGAGTACGCTGAGCTGGAATGGCCGATTGACATCCTGATCACTTTGGTCTGGGTCGCCTACGCGATTGTGTTTTTTGGCACAATTGTTAAAAGACGTTCTAAACATATTTATGTATCGAACTGGTTTTTCGGTTCCTACATCCTGACGATCGCTATCCTGCACATCGTCAATAATATCGAGATGCCCGTCTCACTCTGGAAATCCTACTCGGCCTACGCTGGTGTTCAGGATGCGATGGTGCAGTGGTGGTACGGCCATAATGCGGTGGGTTTCTTTCTCACCACGAGCTTTCTGGGCATGATGTACTACTTCATCCCAAAACAAGCCGAGCGCCCCATTTACTCATACCGCTTGTCGATCGTTCACTTCTGGGCGCTTGCTTTTACCTACATGTGGGCAGGTCCTCACCATTTGCTCTACACCTCACTGCCTGACTGGACGCAGTCACTCGGTATGGTGTTCTCCCTGATCCTGCTTGCACCATCCTGGGGTGGCATGATCAACGGCATCATGACGCTTTCAGGTGCCTGGCACAAACTGCGTACCGATCCGATCTTGAAATTCATGGTGGTGTCGCTGTCTTTCTACGGTATGTCGACGTTTGAAGGTTCGATGATGTCGATCCGTACGGTCAATGCGCTTTCGCACTATACGGACTGGACCATCGGTCACGTGCACTCGGGTGCGCTAGGCTGGGTCGCGATGATCACTTTCGGTATGTTGTATTACCTGATCCCAAGGCTCTGGGGCCGTGAAAAAATGTACAGCACACGCTTGATCGAGGTGCATTTCTGGATCGCAACAATCGGTGTGGTGCTGTATATAGCCGCGATGTGGATTGCAGGGGTGATGCAGGGGTTAATGTGGCGCGCCACAGAAGCCGATGGTTCGCTGACCTATAGTTTTGTCGAGTCAGTCAAGTCTACCTATCCGTTCTACATGATTCGCCTTATGGGTGGAGCTTTGTATTTCAGTGGCATGCTGGTGATGGCTTACAACGTCTTTAAAACAGTGATGGGTCAGACTCCGGTGAATCCTGTGATTCCACTAGAAACTAACGATCCTGTCCGTTCAATCGCCGCATCGGCCAACGCCTGAGGAGCATGTCATGGGACAAGAAAAAAACACGTTCTTCTCGCACCAGACGCTTGAGAAAAATATTGGGTTAATGATTGTTTGTAGCATCGTGGTCGTGCTGTTTGCCGGTCTGGTGCAGATCGTACCGTTATTTTTCCAGCACTCAACCACTACAGCCGCACCAGGAGTCGAACCATACGATCCGCTTCGATTGATGGGACGCGATCTATACATCCGTGAGGGGTGCGTAGGTTGTCACTCGCAACAAGTGCGTATGCTGCGTGCAGAAGTCCAGCGCTACGGTTCTTACTCAGTCGCGGGTGAGTCAGTCTTTGATCACCCCTTCCTTTGGGGTTCAAAGCGTACAGGTCCTGATCTGGCTCGTGTCGGCGAGCGCTATTCCGATGATTGGCATCGTATCCATCTGCGCAATCCGCGCAATGTGGTGCCTGAGTCCAATATGCCTGGTTATCCGTGGCTGGCTCAGAACCAGGTTCAGAGCAATGATATCGGAGACCGGATGCGTGCCTTGCGTATATTGGGTGTCCCCTATACCGATGCGCAGATCAATGCCGCCCCGGATGCACTGAAGGGTAAAACTGAGGAGGATGCATTGATCGCGTATCTCCAGGGTCTGGGAACCGGCGTGCGCCGCGCGCAACTTCAATCCAGCACAGGAGCAAAATGATGTTGGCCTATCTGAATGCACTTGCAACAGTGATGGCAATGCTGACTTTTTTCGGCATTGTCTGGTGGGCTTTTTCAAAAGGTCGACAGGATGCGAACCGCGAATCGGCGATGTTGCCTTTCGCACTGCCTGACGAGGGCAAAATCCATCCGCAACATAAAGAGGAAGCACGGTCATGAGCGATTTCGTTGACGGCTTTTGGGGTTACTACATTGGCAGCATTGCGCTGCTCGGTATCTTCTGGTGTTTATGGCTGATTTTTTCTCAGCGTAAATGGCTCGGTGCACGTACGGTAAAAGTTGAGGATACGGGACACGTATGGGATGGTGATCTGCGTGAGCTCAACAACCCAGTGCCGCGCTGGTGGACCATCATGTACGTAGGCATGTGTTTCGTTGGTCTGGGTTATCTGGTGCTGTATCCAGGGCTGGGTGCCTACAAAGGGCAACTGGGCTTCACTACAGCTCAGGAAGTCAGGCAAGACCAGACCGATCTGGATACTTCAGTCAAGCCTGTCTTTGCCAAATTCGCAAAAATGGATATTCCAGCGATTGCGGCTGACCCTGATGCGCACGTGATTGGTCAACGCTTGTTTCTGAATAACTGTGCGCAGTGTCACGGCTCAGACGCAAAAGGTGGTCCAAGCTTTCCAAACCTGATTCAGGGCGATTCGCTGTATGGTCGCGATCCTGCAACACTGGTTGCTACGATCACTAAGGGTCGTAACGGTATCATGCCTGGACTCAAGGAGGTCATTAATCCTCAGATGGCCAGCAATATCGCGCAATACGTGCGTTCGCTGTCAGGCTTGGCCTCCGATCCGATCAAGGTTGTTCGCGGTAAAAGTGAGTACATGAACTACTGCGTCGCTTGTCATGGTGCAGAAGGCAAGGGCAATAAAGCCTTAGGTGCACCCAACCTGACTGACGATGTCTGGCTGTATGGCAGTTCAGAAGCGACGATTGTCAACGGTATTCTGAATGGTCGTAATAATCGGATGCCTGCTCAAGAGCAGAACCTGACCCCTGAGCAGATTCGTTTAGTCGCAGCCTGGGTATGGAGTCTCTCGGGCGGACGCGATGACACCTCAGCGACTGTTAACGCAGCGCCTAAATGAGACGTCTGAATGTCAGTTGATTTGAAAACTCAGCAAACCCCAGGCGAGCAGACGCCGCCTCCCTGGAGACCTGCGGGGGCAAAATTGCTACCTGCAGGTGCTGAGACGATCGAAGAGTCGATCATTGATGTACGGCAAAAAATTTATCCACGCTCAGTCAGTGGTTGGTTCGCGCGATGGAGAATCGTTTTTGTCGTGCTGACACAGGTGCTTTTCTATGGTCTGCCCTGGCTCAACTGGAATGGTCGCCAGGCGGTGCTGTTCGATCTGGGCGCACGTAAGTTTTATATCTTTGATATGGTCTTATGGCCGCAGGATGTTATTTATCTGACGTTGCTGTTGATTATTTCTGCGCTCGGGCTGTTTTTATTTACCGCCATTGCTGGTCGGCTGTTTTGTGGTTATGCCTGTCCCCAGACGGTTTATACGGAAATCTTCATGTGGATTGAACGCCATATTGAGGGTGATCGTGTTGCGCGCATTCGTCTGGACGAGTCTGGCTTTTCGTTGCGTAAGCTACGCATCAAAGCCACCAAACACTTCCTCTGGATTCTGGTTGCCTTTGTCACGGGCTTTTCTTTTATTGGCTATTTTGCACCGGTTCGTACGCTAGGTACGGATCTTGTCGCGCTGTCTCTTGGCCCCTGGCAATGGTTCTGGTTGTTGTTTTACAGTTTTGCAACCTGGGGGAATGCCGGATTTCTGCGCGAACAAGTCTGTAAATATATGTGCCCCTATGCTCGTTTTCAAAGTGTGATGGTCGATCGCGATACGCTGGTCGTCACCTATGACACCTTACGCGGTGAGCCACGAGGCGGACGCTCTAAAAAGGTCGACCATCACGCTATAGGCTTGGGTGACTGTGTTGACTGCAGTATTTGCGTGCAAGTCTGCCCGACAGGTATTGATATCAGACAGGGTCTGCAGTACATGTGTATCGGTTGTGGTGCTTGCGTCGATGCCTGTAATCAGGTAATGGAAAAAATTGACTACCCGCAAGGACTGATACGCTATACCTCTGAGCGCGGGATGCTTGAGGGACTTTCTGTCTCTCAGATTCGTCGTCATTTAATGCGTCCCCGCGTGCTGATTTACAGCGCGTTGATGCTGGTGATTGTTACAGTATTCTTCGCCTCACTCGCTACGCGAACAACCTTACGTGTGGATGTCATTCGCGATCGTGGTGTGTTGGGACGTGAGGTGGCGGGTGGGATGATTGAGAACGTGTACCGTTTGCAGATTATTAATGCTTCAGAAAAAGAATTAGAGTTGTCGCTCCATGCGGTGGGATTACCTGGGTTGATGGTGAGCGTTGCAGATCAGCCTGCTTTACGTACTCATGCGGGTACCCCTACCGGACTACCCGTTCCTGGCACGATACAGTCTGCCGTGACGCAGAGCGCTTCTCATCTGGTGATTCCGCCAGCGTCGAATCGAATGGTGCCGGTCGTCGTACGGGCACCTGCAGATTCAGGTAGTTCAGGCTCACATCACATACATTTTGTGACGACGTCGACAGCACCTGACGGGCATGTTGTAACAGAGGTGCGAGAGCCCTCGAGCTTTATCTTCCCTAATTGAGGAGAGACTATATGAATAAGAACGTACAAAAACAAGAGCAGCTCGATCTCGGCCCCTGGTGGCGTCAACCCTGGCCATGGCTATTGATGGCAGGTCCATTCGTGGCGATC
>CAINDJ010000428.1 GCA_903847325.1 uncultured beta proteobacterium
AAATTTTCATAAAATTGAAAACTCCAGCTTTAAACGTCCACAAAAAATCTAAACCTCTACGTGCCCAATCGGCTGTAGATATGTGGCTTGGGCAACAAATTCGTCAGTTACGCAAAAAAAACCATAAATCCCTGACCGAACTTGCCAAGGCCTGTCACCTTTCAGTCGGCCTACTCAGCCAGATCGAGCGTGGCATGAGCTCGATCTCTGTGAAATCGCTTCAAGCACTCGCTAATGAATTAGGAGTGTCCCCTGATTCTTTACTTCGAAATGCCGGATCTGATCAGCAAAGCGCCGAGGGACAAGTTGCTCGCGCGGGGGCACATCGCAAACTGGACTTGGAAGACAAAGGCATTACCAAAGAAATCGTGACTCCCTCAATGGCTAAAGACCTTGATTTATGCAGAGCATTTATTCAGCCAGGAGGCTCTTCGGGCGACCAATGGTTCTCAACCGACAAAGGGGAGCAAGTTGGCATGGTGTTACAGGGTGCAATGGAGCTTTGGATAGACAACAAAGTTGTAACTCTGGCTGCAGGGGATAGTTTTTGCTATAGCAGTCGTACACCAAGGCGCTGGAGAAATCCTGGGGATACGGTGACAGAAGTCATCTGGGCCATTTCAAATATTCAAACCGATTAATTTTGATTTATCTGTGCACGTTTACCTAATCAGGAGAACTACCATGAAGCTCAAGTCGCTCGCTGTCTCTCTCTTTTCAACCATCGCTATCGCCCTGACTGCGAGCGCACAAGCTCAGCAAGTCATTAAAGTTGGCTCCACGCCAACTGGCATTCCCTTTACTTTCCTGGATACGAAAACCAACACCATCGAGGGTGCAATGGTTGACATCATCAAAGAGGTGGGTAAAGAGGCAGGCTTTACAGTCCAGATCGAAGCGATGCCATTTTCTGCGCTGATTGGTTCACTAACATCCAAACGCATCGACCTCGTGTCTGCCGCCATGTTCATAACACCCGCTCGCCAGGAAGTCGTAGCATTTTCTGAACCAATCTATCGCTATGGGGAAGGACTGATGCTGAGTAACAAAACCGAGAAAAAAACTTATACAGGGTTTGCTGACTTCAAAGGTCTAACGGTCGGAGTGCAAGTCGGTACCGCTTTTGTGGAACCTTTGAAAAAAACCGAAGGGATAAAAGAAGTCAAACTTTATGACGGTTCACAAGACATGATCCGAGATTTGAACGCAGGACGTCTGGACGCAGGCCTGCTTGACTACCCTATCGCAGCCTACATCCTGAGTCAGGGCAACAACCCCAACGTCTCACTCGACAAGTCATACAAACCTACCGTGATGGGGAGTATCGGCATTGCAGCAAACAAAGACAATCCAGAGCTACTCGCCAAGGTCAATGCAGCACTGGCAAAATTAAAAGCCAATGGTACGGTCGACCTCATACTTAAAAAATGGGGCTTAGGCGCTTAAGCGTTCTGCTTTTTAAAGATTGAGCCTTGCCTGATGTGGATGGAGAACAAGCAATATGAATCAATTTTTCAAGGATGCAATTGAGTTCATCCCTATTTTGTTTGAGGGTGCAAAACTCACAATCCTGGTGACGCTTGGTTCTTTAGTGCTATCCACACTATTGGGTATGGTCTGGGCTCTCATGCGGGTATCAAAATATCCTGCGTTAGTCTGGTTCAGCAGTGCAATGATCAATATCCTCAGAGGTATTCCGATCATCGTGCTGCTGTTCTACATTTATTTTGTGATGCCCGATGTGGGCATATCACTTTCTGCACTGCATGCTGCAATCATTGGGCTGGGACTGGCTTACTCAGCCTATCAGGCTGAAAATTTCAGAGCAGGCATCGAGGCGATTGATCGCGGACAAATCGAAGCTGCCATGGCCATGGGAATGAGTTGGTCGATGACCATGCGCCGAGTCGTTCTTCCGCAGGCTGTAAAAATAATCCTGCCTCCCTATGGCAACATCATGATCATGATGCTGAAAGACTCATCGCAAGCGTCCACCATCACCGTCGCAGAGCTTGCATTACAAGGCAAACTGATTGCCAGCTCAAATTTTAAAAATGCGACGGTTTTTACCTTAGTTGCTGTGTTGTATCTCGTCATGTGCATACCTTTAATCCTGCTGGTCAGACATCTTGAAAAAAGGAATGCCTCAAAATGATTGAACTTCGTGATGTCCATAAAAACTTCGGCTCGAATGAAGTTTTAAAAGGAATTCATACAACAATCAACAAAGGGGAAGTCGTTTGCATCATCGGTCCCTCCGGGTCTGGTAAATCCACGATTCTGCGCTGCATCAACGGATTGGAAAGTTACGGTCTTGGCGAAATCACCATCGATGGCGTCAAAGTTGACAATCAAAGCAAAACGATCGGACTGATCCGTACCCAAGTGTCGATGGTTTTTCAGAAATTTAATCTGTTTCCTCATAGAACCGCGCTAGAAAATGTCATCGAAGGTCCGATCTATGTGCAGGGCGAAGCGCGTGAACAAGCAACAGAGCGCGGCCGTGCGCTTCTAGCCAGTGTTGGGCTTGCGGATAAAGAGCACGCATATCCGCCGCAGCTATCTGGCGGGCAACAACAGCGCGTGGCTATCGCCCGGGCGCTTGCCATGCAACCCAAAGCTATTTTGTTTGATGAGCCGACCTCCGCATTGGATCCTGAGCTCGTAGGCGAGGTACTCGGCGTGATGCGAAAACTGGCTGAGTCGGGCATGACCATGGTGGTTGTGACCCACGAAATGGGCTTTGCCCGCGAGGTCGCCGATCGGGTACTGTTTATCGATGGCGGGGTCATTGTTGAGCAAGGTCCAGCGAAAGAATTACTGAATTTTCCCCAACACCCGCGCACGCAGGATTTCCTGCGCAGAGTACTTCAACCAATCTAATACAAAGGATTGAATATGTATCCTGTTCCATTCCCGCTCAGCCCCTCTTTATGGGCAGCTACCGCTGCGCCGGCACCTGCGACTGAAACACTGCATAACAATCATCACGCAGATGTAGTAGTCATTGGTGGCGGCTATGCAGGGCTTAGCACTGCGCTACATCTCGCAGAGCGGGGTATCAAAGTAACACTACTCGAAGCGCGCGAAATCGGTTTTGGTGCGTCAGGACGCAACGGCGGACAAGTCATCCCTGGCTTGAAATACGACCCCGACGATATGATAAAAATGTATGGCCAAGAGCGAGGCGAACAACTGATTAAGTTTGCAGGACAAACAGCAAACCCGGTTTTCGATCTCATCGCCAAACATAATATGGATGTGCCACATCTTCGCAAAGGATGGATTCAAGGCGCGCATACACCAGCGGCACTTGAGCTCGCCCTGCAGCGAGCCGAACAATGGGGGCGTCACGGTGCTCCAGTCAAGTATCTTGACCGTGCACAAACGCAGTCACTGCTCGGGACCGAGCGTTATCTGGGCGGCTGGGTGGATGAGCGCGCGGGTACGGTGCAGCCGCTCAGCTATGTGAGAGGTTTAGCGCGTGCTGCGATGAATGCTGGTGTCAATGTTTATACAGAGTCTCCTGTTGATAGTCTTGCTTTGCAAAATGGTAAGTGGAGTGTTCATACTGCTAATGGTTCTGTTGTCACGAGCGATCGCGTCGTCATGTGCACCAACGCTTACGGTGGTGACTTATGGCCGAAACTTAAAACAACGATCATTGATGCAAATACCTTTCAGGTGGCAACAAAGCCTCTGCCAGAACACATCCTGAATACCATCATGCCAGAAGGACATGTATGCTCGGATACCAGAAACTTATTGCTGTATTTCAGGCGTGATCACCAGGGTCGCCTGCTGATGGGTGGACGAGGCCCTTTCCGCGAACCTAAAGGTCCTGAGGACTGGGCACATCTTGAACGTGTCATGTTCAAAATGTTTCCGCAGGTTAAGGGAGAATCGTTTGAATACCGCTGGTGTGGGCGTGTGGCAGTGACGCGAGATTATCTGCCACATCTGCATGAGCCCGCGCCCGGCTTACTAATCGATATTGGCTGTATGGGACGGGGCGTTGGTTTGCAAACCAGTATGGGGCAAGCCATCGCGCAGTATGTTGCGACGGACAACAAGCTTGCACTGCCCTTCCCGATCACAAGTATTAAGCCTTTTCCACTCTACGGCTTACGCCGGATTTATGTCAATGCGGTGGTGACCTGGTATCGCTTGAATGATGGCGGGCTTTGATTAACTATTAAAAATATTTTTCGTATTGGTTAAAAAAAATCCAGACCGAAGTCTGGATTTTTTGTCTTTCAGGTGTGCCCGGATCGAAACCCGGGCATTTGAGATGCGTGAGCTTAGAAGCCCATGCCGCCCATTCCACCCATGCCGCCCATGTCACCACCAGGCATGCCGCCTTGTGCTGGCTTGTCTTCTGGCAGTTCGCAAACAGCGGCTTCGGTTGTCAGCAACAAGCTGGCAACTGATGCTGCGTTTTGCAGAGCTGTACGGGTCACTTTGGTTGGATCCAAAACGCCCTGCTCAACCAGATCACCGTACTGGCCGGTGGAGGCGTTAAAGCCATAGTTACCCTTACCATTTGCAACGTTGTTCACAACAACGCTTGGCTCATCGCCAGCGTTTGCAACGATGCAACGCAGTGGCTCTTCGATTGCGCGAAGGACCAGTTTGATACCTGCGTCCTGATCAGGATTGTCACCCTTGACCAGAGCAACCGCTGCGCGGGTACGGATCAGAGCAACGCCACCGCCAGGAACAATGCCTTCTTCCACAGCTGCGCGGGTTGCGTGCAGTGCGTCTTCGACACGGGCTTTCTTTTCTTTCATTTCGACTTCGGTAGCTGCACCGACGCGAATCACAGCAACACCGCCAGCCAACTTGGCCACGCGCTCTTGCAGTTTTTCACGATCGTAGTCTGAAGTTGCTTCTTCGATCTGGATACGAATCTGTTTGACGCGTGCTTCGATCGATTTTGCATCGCCATGACCATCAATGATCGTGGTGTTTTCTTTACCAACTTCAATACGCTTAGCCTGACCGAGCTCAGCCAGTGTTGCTTTCTCAAGCGACATGCCGGTTTCTTCGGAAATAACGGTACCACCGGTGAGGATGGCGATATCTTCGAGCATCGCTTTACGACGATCACCGAAACCAGGTGCTTTAACAGCGGTTGTTTTCAGGATGCCGCGGATGTTGTTCACAACCAGAGTAGCCAGAGCCTCGCCTTCGACGTCTTCTGCAACGATCAGCAGTGGACGGCTTGACTTAGCAACTTGCTCGAGCACGGGCAGCAGATCACGAATGTTGCTGACTTTCTTGTCGTAAATCAGAACATATGGATCGTCCAATGCTGAGACTTGCTTCTCAGGATTGTTGATGAAGTATGGTGACAAGTAGCCACGGTCAAACTGCATACCTTCAACGACGTCGAGCTCGTTGTCGAGTGACTTGCCGTCTTCGACAGTGATCACGCCTTCTTTACCGACTTTGTCCATTGCATCAGCAATGATCTGGCCGATCGAGAAGTCGCTGTTAGCCGAGATCGAGCCAACCTGAGCGATTTCTTTGGTCGTTGTGCATGGCTTGGAGATCTTTTTGAGCTCTTCCACGGCGCAAGCAACAGCTTTGTCGATACCGCGCTTCAGGTCCATAGGATTGATGCCGGCAGCCACGTATTTCAGGCCTTCAACAACGATCGACTGGGCCAGCACTGTAGCAGTGGTGGTACCGTCACCAGCGTTGTCAGAGGTCTTGGAAGCAACTTCCTTGACCAGCTGTGCGCCGATATTTTCGAATTTGTCTTTGAGTTCGATTTCTTTAGCAACCGACACGCCGTCTTTTGTGACGGTTGGGGCGCCGAAAGAACGCTCGAGCACAACGTTACGACCCTTAGGGCCGAGGGTGGTTTTAACAGCGTTGGCGAGGATATTTACGCCACGGACGATGCGCACACGTGCGTCATCACCGAATAAGACTTGCTTGGCAGCCATTTATATTCCTTTCGTAATCAAAAATTACTGGATGACGGCGAGGATTTCGTCCTCGCGGATGACGAGAACTTCGTCGCCATCAACTTTTACGGTCTGACCGGCGTATTTGCCGAACAAGACTTTGTCACCAACTTTGACGTCCATCGGCAGTACTTTGCCGTCTTCTGTCTGTTTGCCGGGACCGACGGCTAGCACTTCACCTTGATCGGGCTTTTCAGCGGCGCTTTCAGGGATGACGATGCCCGAGGCAGTTTTGCGCTCGTTGTCCAGGCGTTTGACGATCACGCGATCGTGCAGGGGACGCAGGGCCATGTTGAACTCCTGTATACAAAAAATGGGGGGTTATAAAAAAACGCGGAGGTGGGTTGCAGACATAAATTGTTAGCACTCACCGCCATCGAGTGCTAATTATAGGGGTAGTTTGTGACATTTCAAGTGGGGGTGGGACAGGTTTTTTACTAGAAACAGCATGTTTCATAGTGAGAAATCAGAAAACCATACTGAATTGATCGGCTTTAGAATAATGAAAACCCTCACAAAATCGATCATTCCATGAATCATCCAAGTAACTCACTATCAGCCATGCTTTCTCTGCTGATGGCGATCGCCTGTGGCCTCATTGTGGCCAATATCTATTACGCACAGCCACTAATCGGTCCCATCAGTGTCTCGCTGGGTCTGTCGCCCGCTGCGGCCGGCCTGATCGTAACCATGTGCCAGATAGGCTATGGATTGGGATTGCTATTGATTGTCCCGCTCGGCGACTTGTTTGAAAACAAACGCCTCGTCCTGAGCAGCGTGGCGGTTTGCGCCTGCGCACTGCTTTGTGCAGCCGTATCGCTCACGGCGACAACTTTTCTGATTGCCGCCTTTTTCATCGGGCTTAGCTCAGTCGCAGTACAAATGCTTGTGCCTTTTGCGGTTCACCTGGCCCCCCCAGGCACTGGGGGTCGGGTAGTCGGCAACATGATGGGGGGGTTGATGTTTGGCATCATGCTGGCAAGACCTGTATCGAGCATGGTCACTGAGCTTAGTTCCTGGCACGCGATCTTTTATCTGTCTGCCGCCTGCATGATTTTGCTGCTTATCTTGCTTTACCGGGCCTTACCTGAACGAAAGCCTGATTCAAAACTGAGCTACGACGCACTGATCGGTTCGATGCTCAAGCTGATGATCAGCTCCCCGATATTACGCAGACGCGCCTTGTATCAGGCCTGCCTTTTCGGTGCGTTCAGTTTGTTCTGGACCACAGTCCCGCTGCTATTAGCCAGCCCACTTTTCGGATTGGATCAGGCGGGCATTGGATTATTTGCCTTAGCGGGCGTTGCGGGTGCAATCGCTGCGCCGATCGCGGGCCGTGTCGCCGACAGGGGCTGGATAAAGCCTGCAACAGGGTTAGCGATGCTCTCGGTTGCGATAGCTTTTCTACTGACCCAGTTGACCGGCTCTGGCTCAACAAGTGCGCTCGCGCTCTTAACGTTTTCAGCGATCTTGCTTGATTTTGGTATGGCTGCCAATATGACACTGGGTCAACGGGCTATTTTCCTGCTGAAACCGGAGTTTCGTAGCCGTCTGAACGGTATGTACATGTCGACTTTTTTTGTCGGAGGCGCGCTTGGCTCGGCAATGGGTGCCTGGAGTTTCGCCTATGGAGGTTGGGCAACGACCGCGTGGATAGGCTTTAGTTTGCCCGTTGTAGCATTGATCTACTTCATGACCGAACGGACTTAAATCATGCAAAAGAAACCCAACATCATTTTTATTGTCGCCGATGATCTTGGCTTTGCAGACCTAGGTTGTTATGGCGGACGACCAGCCGTCTTTGGTGAGGTCTCACCAGTACTGGACGGGCTTGCAGCCAAGGGGTTGAAATTCACCGATGGGTATTCGAATTCACCCGTATGCTCCCCTACTCGCTTTGCGTTGATGACCGGCCGATATCAATATCGCATGCGAGGTGCAGCCGAGGAGCCGATCAATGTCAAAAGTCGGGGCAGCACAGTATTGGGAATGCCTCCCGAGCATCCGACCTTGCCATCGCTTTTATCAAAAAACGGTTATCACACGGCGCTCATCGGCAAATGGCACTTAGGTTACCCCCCCGCTTTCGGCCCACTGAAATCCGGTTACGAAGAGTTTTTTGGACCAATGGCCGGTGGTGTTGACTACTTCACCCACTGCGCCTCCAACGGTACGCATGACCTCTGGTTTGGTGAGTCTGAGAAAAAGGAAGAAGGCTACCTCACCGATCTGATTTCTGATCGCTCGGTTGACTACATCGAACGGATGGCAAATGATGCGCACGCAGGTAAACCGTTTTTCCTGAGTGTGCATTACACCGCGCCCCACTGGCCGTGGGAGACGCGCGATGACGAAGCTCTGGCACAAACAATCAAAGACGACATCCTGCATTTGAATGGTGGCAATATCCATACCTACCAGCGCATGATTCATCATATGGATGAAGGCATCGGCAAAATCATGCAGGCCCTGGAAAAATTAAATTTGGTCGACGATACGCTTGTTGTTTTTACGAGTGACAACGGCGGCGAGCGGTTTTCAGATAACTGGCCACTGGTGGGTGGCAAGATGGATCTGACCGAAGGTGGCATCCGCGTGCCCTGGATTGCACATTGGCCCTCAAAGATTGCCGCGGGCGGTGTCAGTGCTCAACATTGTCTGACCATGGATTGGTCAGTGACAATGCTCGCTGCAGCGGGCGTTCGCGCAGAGGTGGACTATCCGTTTGATGGCGTATCGCTATTGCCGGTGCTGGAAAAGCCTTCTGAAA
>CAINDJ010000429.1 GCA_903847325.1 uncultured beta proteobacterium
CCACCAACCCCTACATCACCCTCGCCGCCCTGCTCGACTTTTCGACCTAGCCGCACCAAAAACGGGGTTACAATTCTCGCATGAACCACGACGCCGGAATAGCGATCTTTCTGCTCACCCAGGCCGGACTGCTCTCAATCACCCAGCCAGCACCGACCAAATGTGACAGCACCGCATCAAAAAGCCTGACATACTGCGGCTGTACCTCCAGAGCATCCAACATGCTCCGAAAACTCTGGGGTTGTTTAGACGACTTTAATAGGCCACGTTCTTGAATAAGGTTAAAAACTCTAAACAAACCATAGCGGTTGATTTTATCGAATACGGTTCTGCAGGAGACTAAGGATTCGAGGTCATTGGATACCGCGGTGAGATCACAGATTGATTCAAAAAATGAAACATCGGCATGACCAAGCATTGTGCGTGGTCGGTCAGAATCGATACCAAGGAAAGGCCAGACATCGCGGTCAAGGCGTAGCGCAGCGATCTGGACAGCCGGACCAAACATCGCACGTGCAAGAAGTCTGGCACCGTCGGATGCGCTGAGTGGCGTGACGCCTTGAGCGCTAATTTGACCGCTTGGGTCAGCTATGACGTGATCCTGGGTATCCCAGAACCCCCAGTTGATTACACGCACAGGCCAAGGTGCTGTGCGCGATAATGTCGACGCCATTGCGTCCGAAGCAGCGCATGCAGCGGCATAGTGTGCACGACCAGCATTACCGGCATAGACTTGTGCCGAAGAGAACAAGACCAACCCTTTCATCTGGTGATGAAGCAAGGCCGTTGAAAGAACCTCCAAGGCTTTAGTCTTTGCCTCAAAAGCAGCGTCGATGTCTTGTTCGGAAAGGTCTTCCAGGAGATGCTCTTCATATACCGCTGCAGCATGAATCACATAATCCACACCACCTAACTGATCAATCGCACGCGTAAGGGCAAACTTTGCTCCATCCTCGGTTGCAACGTCAGCACTGACATAAAAAATATCTGATTCTGAGCGACTAATCGCTGCCATCGCCCGGCTAATTTCACTATTGTCACCACGCCTTCCGACGAGCGCGACACGTGCGCCAAAGCGCTGAATAAGTTCTGCAGTCAAAGACAAACCCACTCGCCCCGCTCCGCCTGTAATGAGGAAGCGGGACTTATCCGGGAAACGATCACTTATAGCAGTGGCTGAAACCGGATACAGTTTGCGAATAAAACGTCTTTCTCCACGCCACGCAATATTAAGCGGCCTGACTGCACAGACTTCATTAAGTAAAACGGCAACATCGCAGTTGGCACCCAAGTCAACGAAGACACTCTGCGCATGCGTCATTTCGGCTAACGCAGACCGCATGTAAGCTGAAAGGCTCGCTTGCAAGATGTCTAAGCGATCATCCGGAAGAACAGCATATGCATTAAAGCTCACTAACCGAATCTGTATTGCCTGATCGCGTGCAACCTTCACCAAGGCACGCATCAGATTGTGGATTGTTGCAAGTGGCTCTTGACTCTCCGGTAATAACAACATTTCATCTGGAGAAATATCTTCAGACAAACGTTCAATCGCCTCTGCCCATGTCAGGATTTGCGATCCAGCTATCGACGAGAGCAGTCTATGCGCAATATTTTGGTGTTCATTTCCGGAAACAACCCAAACAGCCGCGGGTTCATGCTTGAATTTTGCTGCAGGCAACTGATCGCGCACCCAGCCTGGAATGAATAAACAATCAGCCAAGTCGTCGCAACTGACGCGTTCACTACCTGAAGCATCAGGTTCGAGACGATCAACAAATGGGAGAGGTGCTTGCATCGACCCCATAAAAGGCGTTGGCGTCACCCAATAACTTTCGTGTTCGAAAGGATAAGTCGGCAAAAATCCAAGTCTGACAGGATGAGGCAAGGGGCGCTGTGCGGCCCAGTCAACATGCTCGCCCGATTGGAATCGTGTCGCGAGTGATCGTAGCGCTTGTGGTCCTTTCAGAGCGATTTCTTGCCCTGACAAAAACATTTTCAAGCCAGTACGCAGATCTTCAACATCAGACGCGATCAACGCTAACCGCTGTCCCATTGGACTGCGACCAACCTGTAACGTATGCGCAAGTGCCGATAGATCGATACTTGAACCAGAATGTTCTCTCGCAAGACCAGGCGACGCTTGATGAGTCAAAGTCAATGCTAACGAAGCTATGTTTCGATTCATAGCAAATAATGACTGAGTGACTGGCATGTCCAGTTCAATCTGGAGGAGCGCACGAAGTGAATCCAGGCGGTCAGAGACGAGCCCTAGTTCTACGAGGTCTTCCTCGATATCAAGCACAGACATATCAACGCACAGGACCTGTGCAACAGCGGCAAGTAAAATATCAAGTACTTTAGATTGTGCGGATGGCGTAGCTTGTTCAGCACTTGAAACAGGCGATGTTTGGTCTAGCCATGCCAACAAATCCCTGGCGCGGGAAAGTAAAGCAGTCTGTGTACGCGCTGAAAGCACAATGACTTCTGGGCCAGCGTTCTGTTTACGAATCTCAGGACGAACGGGAGCCTGGCTAATAATCAAATGCGCATTAGCGCCTCCGGCACCGAATGAGCTCAGTCCTGCAATCCTCGGCCCGTCCTTGTCACGCCATTCTGCCGCGGTACGTTGCACGATGAACGGTGAGTCCTGAATACCCAACACTGTATTGATCTGGCTGGAATGCAAGGTGGGGGCTAGTTGGCCATAACGCATCTGCAATAAAACTTTACTCAATCCAGCAATGCCGGAAGCAGATTCTAAATGCCCAATATTCGATTTCACTGACCCCAAAGCACACCACGGTTGTGAAGACTTTGCACCAAAAGCCCCCTTCAAACCAGCCACTTCAATTGGGTCACCCAGCGAAGTACCCGTGCCATGTGCTTCGACATACGTTATGTTTTCAGGAGCAACGCCAGAACGCTCAATGACCTCAGCTATCAGTTCGGTTTGCCGGGAAGCCGAAGGCACTGTATAGCCCGCAGTGTGTCCCCCGTGACTAATTCCACTGGCAAGAATAACCCCCCATATTGGATCGCCATCAGCCTGCGCTTGAGACAGGCGTTTAAGTACGGCGACGCCAACACCTTCACCAGGAACGTAGCCATCTCCTCCCTCACCAAAGGTGCGACAACGTCCGTCGCTCGAGAGCATACGGCCTTGACTCAGGAATTGATATTTCAAAGGGTGGAGCGTTAAATTCACCCCACCAGCAAGTGCTAGATCACTCGTTCCATTTCGCAGGCTTTCAATTGCAAGATGCAAAGCGGTCAGCGATGAAGAACATGCCGTGTCCAAACTCAGGCTTGGACCTCGAAAGTCAAAAATATGGCTAACACGATTAGCCACAGAAGCGTTAAACGCCATAGGCACGATCGTTGAATTCTGCTGAGCAGCTGGCAGACCATATAACTGATACTGACTCCACATCACTCCCGCAAAGACCCCTACACGTTTTCCTGCAACAGATTCACGGGACAGGCCTGCATCCTCAAGTGCAGCAAACGATGTTTCGATAAACAAGCGTTCCTGAGGGTCCATCGCACGGGCTTCGCGCGGTGAAATATGAAAAAAAAGTGGGTCAAACTGATCAACGCCATCGATAAAACCACCCCAGCGTGACCGACTGCTACCGGGTGTCTCACCCGTAGCATCAAAGTATGCGCGATGATCCCAGCGTTCAAAGGGGATTTCAGAAATCGAGTCCACTCCAGCAATCAGATTGCTCCAGAAAGCATTCAGATTGTTAGCCTCCGGATAACGTCCTGCAAGTCCAATCACGGCAATCGGATCATCCTGCTCAACCGGCTGGTTACTTTTTTGCGTCTGAACAGATTCTGGAATTAATTTAGTGACAAACGCGTGATTGACTGAAAGCGGAATAACGCCAAGTGTTTGACACAAACGCTCAGGCTCACCATGCAGCACCACGACATGCGGGGGCAGCGCATCGGCCCCAAGCAAAGTGAACAATGTAGCGATGCCTGACTCAGTGGGCATAGACTGCATGCCATATCGATTTCGCATCGATTTCGCATCCGCCTCAGGCACCTGCATCCCTCCATCAGCCCATAATGGCCATCCTACTGAAAGTGTTCGGCCTGGGCCTGTACGATCTTGTGCAAAGCCATCAAGCGAGCCATTGGCATAGGCATAAACTGCCTGACCAAGATTGCCAAAACTACCGCTCACGGAGGAACAAAGTAGAAATATATCTAATGGATCGTTGCGTGTCAGGGCATCAAGATTGGCTGCGCCTGTCATTTTTGGTGTTAACACGGCATGCACTGCAGCGGAATCGACGCCTGACATCACTAGGCCGTCACGCAATACACCTGCGGCATGAATCACACCAGTGAATGGTCCCAGTCGTTCGCGCAGGGCATCCAGACCTATTGCGAGCGAAGCGTAGTCACTCACATCAGCAACGACCCATTCAATACCCTCTTGCTTAAGTTGCTGTGCAAGCGCACTGGACGGTGAACGTCGTCCGATGAGGCCAACTTTTGCACGATCGGCACGCAGTGCGCGCGCAAAACTAAGTCCCAGACTACCCAAACCGCCCGAGATGACCCACACACCCTGTGCACGCCACGTATTCTGTGGAGCCGGGATCTGCTTGAAGCGACGTTGCAAACGCTGGCCGCCGTGATAGCGTACGGCCTGAAAACCCGGCTGCGCAGCATTCGTCTCAGAGATCAGCTCAGTAACATTTGCACCGGTAATACTGATTAAGCGGAGCATGGGACGCTCAAGCGACACGCTCGACAACAAGCCACTCACAGCGGATTGCTCTGCATAGCCACGCACACCTTGCGGGTGAACAACGAGGAGTATTGCCTCACTGGTGATGCTGGCGCACATTTCAAACAATCTTTGCGCGTCTGCGACACCACGCCACCCGACAAAAACTACGTCAGCCTCACCAGGAGCCTTTGCAATTGAACCTGGCCAGGACTTTGCTACTTGAGCAAGTTCGGGTATGCGCTCCAGGTCCATAAACAATGCGGACGATACCTGCGCCAGTGCCTCAATAGGCTCTGGCTCAAAAACTGGCACGAGCATAATTGTCTGAGCAAGGTTCTGTTCAGGAGTATGGCTCTCCACCCTTTGCGACTCAGACAAAGAAAAGTTTTCAAGACTCTTACCTGGATCCCTTTCTATTTGAATAGGCGGACGCAATAAGCTTTCTACGCCATCAGCGTGCTCTTGCAATAAATAAGTTGAAAGCCTTTGAATCGTCCCTTGTTCAAACAGCAGCGTTGGATAAAGATCTTTACCTAGACCTTGCTCTAGCATGCGTACAAACTCTAGCAACTGACGGCTATCCAGACCAAGATCATAAAACCCAACTTCAGCGTCTTCATGGGTAATATCCCGACAAAGTACGTCACTGACCTGAGCACTCAACCAATCACGTAAATTTGACTCAGAGTTGCCATGGTCAGAGATATCAAAGGCATGTACTGATTTTCTTTTTGTTCCTGGCGTGTCTGGAATAGCCTTTGCTGCCAGCGAAGATAATGAGTCAGCGCTGCTAAAGCGGTTACGCACGCGCTTAGCGCTTAAACGTTCGACACGCACAAGCACTTGATTATTCAAGTCACACAATTCATAGTTGTGGAACAACACGTCATGCATACCTTGCGGATCATGATTGTCATGCACATGAACCCGTATCTTGCCGCGTACGGGTGCATTCAGCGTGACCCGTTCAATTGATAGGGGAATATAAGGATCTAGTATTTTTGTATGATCAAGGAATACAAAAGGAACGAGTGTCGCCGAATCTAAAATGGCGGGATGCACAACATAGTCATCTTCAACTAAGATTGCTTGCGGACTTAACATGAGATCCGCAAAAGCTTGTGACTTGAATTTATGGATGTCCCCAACCAGTGTCATTCTTTCACGATGAACAATAGCCACATCCCTGGCACGCGCATAGACTGACTCCATCGGAATCAACTCTGCAGTAGCTTGACTGTCAGGCATCTGGGCAATTTGGCGACCGATACTGATATCGCGACAATTTAGATTGACACTACAGCGAAAGTTTTCATCCCAGCTTTCGCTTTCTGGCAGTCCTGCGCTCATTAGCTGGCTGCGCGCGACAATAAGCCACTGATCGGTTGTTGTTTCAATATCAAATTTTATGCAACGGCTTTGGTTTTCACCCAACATGACGGGATGAGAAAATACGACTTTAATGATCTCGGCTGCTACGGGATCGAAGCCCTTACTCGTGAGCAATCTCCAAACAAGATCAAGAAAGGTGACCCCTGGCATCATGCGCACACCGTGAACTCGATGGTCGTGCACGATGAAGTCATCGTGATGCACGTTTGTTCTAAACTGGATCTTCATCATTATTTTTCTCCAACCAGATCTATTTCTTCGAGTGCAAGCACACGCCTGACAACGTCATTAACTTGTTTGACGGAAGAAACTGATATTTCTGGATGACTCATTGAATATGTGTAGCGAATTTTTTCTAGCCAGAATTCACGTCGATTGAATACTTGCGCAGGCAGGGGTTGTCTGGTGGGTTGATAGTTCGCAGGAATCCCTTCATTGGAGACTACCGCGTGCACATTGGTCCCGCCAAAGCCGAACGCCGATACCCCGGCACGG
>CAINDJ010000430.1 GCA_903847325.1 uncultured beta proteobacterium
AAATATTAAATTTCTCTACCAGAGGGTATTTCTCAATCGCTAGCCGCTGGATTATCAAATCTATCCCATCAGCCTGAATACCATTAAGACCATACTGTTGCAAACCCTTTTCTAATTTTTTTCTCAATGCAACGATATAAGGCCTTTCCAAGGCAGGATACTTTTTATAAATAAACTCTGTACTTTTTTCTTCAAACTTACCATCGGCTACGCATTCAAAAAAATCGCTCATTTTGAATTGGCTACCCTGACTCTTAAAGTTGTTTTCCAATAACCTCCTCTTACATAAGTTTTCTACAAACTCCCTATATCCTTTTTTTTCACGAAAATACTCATCTAGCTCTAATTTTTCATATTCTGAGTCTTCTTTGATATCTTCGCCTGCACTTAAAGTTAATGCCGTACGAAAACCATACTTCCTACCCCCAATCTTGAAAGTTACCGGAGATTCCCTTTGTCGCAGTAATGAATTAACATATTTTTGTTGTTCTTCATTCAAGTTCTCAAATTCATCAATTAAGCAAACGAAAAGAACCTTATTCATAGAAGGCAGATTATTCACTAATATCTTTGGAATACCAAATATTAAGGTGGGAGACGTACTATATATTTTGGTTTCCAATTTTCTTTGGATTGCACAATTATTAACATCCAGGTCTATATTTTTTTGGAGACGCGTAAACTCATCTACGTAAGATGTAAGCGTTGTGGGATTATTTTCGGTTTTATCAAATAGTTTAAAGATTTCTGAACAAATCCGATGCTCAACTTGTCTTAATTCTGATTGTCCATCGTAAATCTCAATAATTGTTCTAATCACTATCTGAGAAAGCCAAATGTCCATATAGTACGCGAAAATTGTACTCCAAGTATCTTGGTCTTGTCCTTTACCAGCCAAAATATGGCCCAAGCCCAAACCAATACTCATTGCATTCCAACCCGTCCACGCACCACCAAGCAGTGCGATCAGCATAAATACCAGCTCACCGGCAAACATATTACCGAACAACCGCATGCCGAGCGAAACTGATTTGGCTGCGAATTCGACCAGATTCAGCAAAAAGTTTGCTGGTGCCAGGCAAATCGCTGCAAAGCCATGCGCATGGAAAGGCGCAGTGAACAATTCTTTAACGAAGCCACCGGGGTGCTTGATTTTCATACCGTAGTACAGCATCAAAAGAAGCACGCCCATTGACATACCCATAGGCACGTTCAAGTCGGCGGTTGGGAGGATACGGTGATAGTAAAGCGCATCATCAGCATTATGACCAAAACCAAGCGCATGAAACACAACGTGAGGCAAATCCACCGGAACCAGATCCAGCGCATTCATCAACACAATCCATACAAACACAGTCAACGCCAGAGGCGACACGAATTTGCGGGTAACTTCGCTGGGGACAATGCCGCGCGCCTGCTCTTCAACCATATCCACGAGCATCTCAACGAAGCTCTGGAAACGACCTGGGACGCCTGCCGAGGCACGACGTGCGGCAAGCCACATCACCAATACAGCAACAACACCCGTCAATATCGACCAAAAAATCGAGTCGTAATTGATAACGTTGAAGTCGGCAATCAACCCCTGCTTTTCGCCGATATTGTTGAAATGCACCAAGTGGTGCTGTATGTAGGAGGCCTGGGGCGATACGTCGCTGTCAGCAGACATGAATAATCTCAACTATGAATCTTGACCGGAAGCAGCTTAACACTGCGCATTACTACTCAAAATCTACTCAAACTAACGGGCCACAAATATGCTGAGGCCCGCCGCATTAAACACTCAAACAACAGAAGTCTTTTATCTTTTTAGCTGCATCCGGGATCCCCCAAACGCCAGCATCAGCACATAACCCTTCAGCACCGCGATCAAACCAGCCAATACCGCTAGCCAACTAACCTGATCGCCGCCCACCCGAGCCACGAGCCACAACAAACCAATTGTCGCGCCGATTTTCAACATCTCTCCCACGATAAAAAGCATGGGTCCTGAACCGCGAGGGCGATGTGATGCCAGCAACAACCTTAACGCAAACAACAAATTCGGTATCAAGTAACAACCCGCACCAGCCAAAGCAGATATTCCAGCAGCAGCACCTGAAATTATCCAGGCAATCAATGCCACAGCGAACCCCATCACAGCCTGTGCAGAAACTAGCTGCACAAGTTCGTAACGGGCACGTGAGTTAATTCGGGCGCGGTCATCATCCGTCAGGACGACTGGACTATCTAGCACCTCGGATACCTCACATTTGATCTTGCCAATCCTAGGGTTTAACCTGTATTACACAACTATTTCCCGATATTGAAGCCGGAAAACCCATCAAGTATAGCTGTTTTTTGACTCTTCACGCAACTGCGGCCCCCACTTTTTGACAGTGAGGAGCCACATTGCAAGTTAATATTTACTTAGCGATGCTTAAAAACAGGCTTTCGCTTCTCAACAAAGGCAGTCATACCTTCTTTCTGATCTTCTGTTGCAAAACACGCATGGAAGAGGCGCCGCTCAAAGTGAATCCCTTCATGCAGGGAGGACTCAAACGCTCTGTTTACAGACTCTTTCGCCATAATTGCAATTGGCAGAGACATCGCGGAAATCACCGTTGCAGCTTCAATCGCCTCGTCAAGCAGTTTGTCTGCACTCACAACGCGAGATACCAGACTTGCGCGCTCAGCCTCGGCTGCATCCATCATCCTAGCTGTCAGGGCCATGTCCATTGCTTTTGATTTACCGACGGCGCGTGGCAGGCGTTGCGTGCCGCCTGCGCCAGGAATGGCACCCAGTTTGATTTCGGGCTGACCAAATTTGGCAGTATCAGCTGCGATAATGAAATCGCACATCATTGCCAGCTCACAGCCACCACCCAGCGCATAGCCCGCAACGGCAGCGATCACTGGCTTTCTGATTTTGCGCAGTGTTTCCCAATTCCGGGTGATGTACTCGGTTTTGTAAACATCCATGAACGACCAGTCTTTCATGGCACCGATATCAGCACCTGCCGCGAAGGCTTTTTCGCTGCCAGTAATAACGATACAACCTATATCATCGCTTGCATCAAATGCCTGCAATGCGGCGCCAAGCTCATCCATTAGCGCATCATTCAGGGCGTTGAGTGCTTTAGGACGATTCAGGGTCAAAAGTCCAACACGACCACGGGTCTCAACCAGTACAAGGGGTTCGCTCACGGATGTCTCCTTTAAATTGTGAAATAAGATAGCGTCATGAACACCAAACCTATACTTTACAGCGTTGAGCCCTTCGATTTGGCCGGACATCGGTTTCGCGTGACAGTTACTGTCGCAGAACCTGCAAAAGCAGGACAGATTATTTCTTTACCCGCCTGGATCCCTGGCAGTTATCTGATCCGTGATTTTGCACGCCAAATCGAAAGCATTTCGGCCAAATGCGGGGCACAAGCAGTTGCCTTAACCAAGACAGGTAATCATAGCTGGCGGGCGGCTAAGTGTACCGGGCCATTAAAAATCACCACCATCGTCTACGCCTGGGATTTATCTGTGCGCGGTGCTCATCTGGATGAATCACACGGCTTTTTTAATGGCACCAGTCTTTATTTGCGTATCCATGGCTACGAAGACGCGCCTTGCGAAGTCACGCTCATCGCACCACCCAAGCGAGCAAGATGGGGGGTTTACACAAGCCTGCCCGAATCACCAAAGTCCAGACGGGCCGCATTACGCCATGGTTTTGGTAATTACCGCGCCGAAAACTACGACGCCTTGATTGACCATCCTGTTGAAATGGGCACGCCCCAAGTCATCAAATTCAATGCGTGGGGTGCTGAGCATGAGCTTGTATTTACCGGCGTGATTCCTAATCTGGATTTGAAACGTATCCGCGATGACGTCAAGCGCATATGTGAAACACAAATACGTTTTTTTGAACCAGAGACTAGCCGTGCACCTTTTCTAGATACAGCCTCGCGCTATGTGTTTATGACGATGGTGACCGGGAATGATTATGGCGGCTTGGAGCATCGCGCGTCCACCGCACTGGTGGCCTCTCGCAAAGACTTACCCACATTGGGTCATGACCAGGCACCGGAGGGCTATCAAACCTTTCTGGGTTTGGTCAGTCACGAATATTTTCACACCTGGAATGTAAAGCGCATCAAACCTGCTGCATTCGCACCCTATGATCTCTCAAGGGAAAATCATACGCGTCTGCTTTGGATTTTCGAGGGTTTCACCTCGTACTACGATGATCTGATGCTGTTGCGCAGCGGTGTCATCACGCGCAGTGAATATCTAAAAATTCTAGCCAAGCAAATCAGCAGCGTGCTGGCCACTCCAGGCAGGCACAAACAGTCGGTCGCAGAAAGCTCTTTTGATGCATGGACGCGCTACTACAAACAAGATGAAAACTCCTCCAACGCACTCATTAGTTACTACACGAAAGGCTCCCTGATTGCGTTGGGACTAGACCTCACGATCCGGCAGGCAACAGGTGATCGCTGCAGCCTGGACGATGTGATGCGAAGCATGTGGGAACGATATGGTCGAGAGTTCTACACAGGCAAGCCTCACGGAATGACTGAAAATGGTTTCGCAAAAATTGTTCGCGAAACAACAGGTGTAGATATTTCAAAAGAAATTTCGCAATGGGCTTATGGTATCCATGACGTCCCCTTGAAAGCGTTACTCCAGCAACAGAATATAGAGTTGAGTTGGAAATCATCGTCAACAAAGCCATCCATCGATGTGCGCACGCGCAAACAGGGAGAGCAAGTAGTGCTCGCTACAGTACTGGAAAATGGTGCAGCGCACGCTGCCGGCTTATCCGCTCTGGATACACTGGTTGCCCTTGACGGCATCAGAGTAGACGCCAATAGCAACACCCTGGACACATTACTTATCCGTTACTCTCCCGGAGAGCGCGTCACTATTCATGTCTTCCGACGCGACGAGCTACGCGCCTTCGATCTCACGCTCGCGGCACCCGCGCAGAACGAATGCTTACTGACCGACCTCAACAAATAATCCCAATGCGTCCAGATACCCAAGACTACCTTTCCGTATTACTAACAGACACTCCACTGCTGGATGTGCGCGCACCGGTGGAGTTCGCTCAAGGTGCATTTCCAGGCGTTAAAAACTTACCACTCATGAATGATGAGGAGCGCCATCGCGTTGGATTGCAATACAAACAAAAGGGACAAGACTCTGCAATAGAGCTTGGTCATGCGCTTGTCTGCGGAGAGGTTAAAGATGCACGCGTGGCTCAGTGGGTCGAGTTTGCGCGCGCCAACCCTCAAGGCTATCTGTATTGTTTCAGAGGGGGATTGCGCTCAAGGATTTCCCAACAATGGCTTGCTGAAGCTGGCATTCAATATCCGCGCATTATTGGCGGTTACAAAGCGATGCGCAGTTTTTTGCTTGAGTCACTTGAGCAAAACATTACCAATACATCTTTTGTTTTAGTGGCGGGATTTACGGGTAGCGGCAAAACCGTCGTGATGAAAGAGCTCACCGCTGCGATTGATCTCGAAAAGCTTGCACACCACAGGGGCTCTAGTTTTGGTAAACATGCTACCGAACAACCAGTACAAATTGATTTTGATAATCGACTTGCTATTGAGTTGCTGCGCTTGCAAAAACGAGGCTTTACTAAAATCGCGCTAGAGGACGAGTCACGACTCATCGGCAAATGCGCACTGCCACTTTCGATGCGCGACAAAATGCTCACGAGCCCCGTGGTGTGGGTAGAAGAGCCGACCGAATCACGGGTCGAGCGTATTTTGCATGACTACGTTGAAGACCTTGGCGCACAATTCAAAACCCTACTCGGTGAAGAAGCAGGATTTGAAGCCTTTTCGGCACGTCTGCTCGAGAGCTTGAAAAACCTCTACAAACGACTCGGGGGCGAGCGCCATACACGTCTTGAAAACGCCATGCAGCATGCGCTCAACACACAAAAAATGACTGGCACGATTGATGCGCACCGAGACTGGATTCGGTCCTTGCTGACAGAATATTACGACCCGATGTATGAACATCAGCGTGAGGGTAAAGCCTCGCGGATTATTTTTTCTGGCGACCAGAAAGCGGTCACCCAATATTTAAAAGAATCTGGTTATTGATATGGAATCTACTCTGACATTCATTCCGCGAAAAACGGAAAAAGAACGGATCGATTTGAATAAGTTATCCAAACGCGTGATGCGCGAAGCTGGGCGGGCAATTGGTGACTACAACATGATCGAGCAAGGCGATCGCGTGATGGTGTGCTTATCGGGTGGCAAAGACTCTTACAGCATGCTCGACATTTTAATGACGCTCAGGAGTCGAGCACCCATCGACTTTGAAATTATCGCCGTTAACCTGGATCAGAAACAACCTGGATTCCCAGCCGAAGTTCTCCCCAACTACCTGACGAATTTGGGAATCCCTTTTCACATAGAAACCGAAGATACCTACTCAATCGTCAAGCGACTGATCCCTGAAGGAAAAACCACGTGCTCATTGTGTTCCAGGCTCCGGCGCGGCGTGCTATATCGTGTCGCAGGAGAGTTGGGCGCTACAAAAATCGCATTGGGCCACCACCGTGACGACATCTTGGCGACGTTCTTTTTAAACCTGTTTTATGGCGCCAAAATGAAAACCATGCCGCCCAAACTCGTCTCGGACGATGGGCGCAACACGGTGATCCGCCCCCTCGCCTACATACCCGAAGCGGACCTGATTGCTTATTCAGACTGGAAACAATTTCCCATCATTCCCTGCAATCTCTGCGGTTCACAAGAAAATCTCAAACGTCAAGAAATTGGTCGCATGCTGGCTGAATGGGATAAAAAGGATCCGCGGCGTGCGTGGAATACCTTTAAAGCCCTCGCAAACATCGCACCCTCACACTTGATGGATAGGAATCTGTTCGATTTCGCAGGACTTAAGCCAACCGGGGTGCCTAATGCGGACGGAGATAAGGCCTTTGATCCAGTTGATATTGATGGAGGATGTGATTAATCAGGAATTACTGGGTTAATGTAAATACCTGGTCGTCATGCATGGTGCATAGCCCAGACTAAATAAGATTGAATATTAATGAATCAATCAGGTTAGGAGACAAAAATGAAAACAATATCAGCATTCAAAATGCGGGTAACAGGATTAGCACTTTCTGTTGTAGCTACTTTCTCACTTGTAACGGTCAACTCCGCACAAGCCCAAACGCCCTCTGCAAACTTTCCTGACAAGCCCGTCACCATCGTGCTTGGTTACCCAGCAGGGGGAGCAACCGATCGAGTCACCCGACTCGCTGCAAAAGCACTGTCTGAGCAAACAGGACAAAGCTTTATTGTCGAAAACAGAGCGGGCGCAAATAGCAATATTGGTGCTGAGTATGTTGCACGCACAAAGCCAGATGGCTACACGCTCTATGTCGGCACAATTGCCAACGCGATTAACCGTACGCTATACACAAAACTTAACTACGACATCCTGGAAGACTTCACACCTATCGGGCTACTCGCCTCGGTGCCCAACGTACTCGTCATCAATCCTAAGTTACCCATCAATTCCGTCCCCGAGTACATCGCTTACGCTCGGACCAACCCCGGGAAGCTTACGTGCGCGTCGGCTGGAAGTGGCTCATCGATCCATCTGTCTTGCGAACTATTCAAAATTGAAACCAATACGAATATTTTGCACGTACCCTACAAAGGCAGCGGTCCAGCAGTTGCTGATTTAATGGGTGGCCAGGTTGATTCGATGTTTGATAACTTACCCTCCGCCCTGCCTCATATCAAATCAGGAAAATTACGCGCACTTGGTGTCACATCTCCCGAGCGCGTAACCATCGCAAAAGACCTGCCCACCCTTTCTCAGGCGGGTCTGCCTGAGTTCGCTGTCATGTCATGGTTTGGACTCTTTGCGCGTGCGGGCACACCGAAGCCTATTATCGAAAAACTCAATCTCGAACTGAATAGAGCACTCAACGATCCTGCTATGCGTGAAACATTTACTGATGCAGGCTTTGTCTCCCCCTCTCCACCTAACTCACCACAACAGCTTGATGCGTTTACGCAAGGTGAGATTTCACGCTGGCGCAAAGTGATCAACACAACCGGCATCAAAGTCGATTAACCAAGAGATTGCAATATGTATCCCATCGATTTTTTTTATCGCACTGCAAAGCTTCATCCTGAGCGCTGTGCACTGCAATCCAGCCAAGCCCAAATTACTTATAGTCAACTTGCAACACGGGTTGCAGCGCTCGCGACTGCCTTGCAAGCGATTGACCCTACGCCTCAAAGTCGCGTCGGCATTTGTGCGGCCAACACCACCGACCATGCGATGGGTATTCTGGCGACGATGGCCGCAGGCAAGATCTGGGTGCCGCTCAACGCGCGCAGTACACGCACGGAAATAGAACGCATCCTGCATGCGACGGAACCCTCGATCGTCATCACGGATGATTCTGGCGCAGTTCTGGTGGGAGATACTCCGCCCCATAAGCTTCTTTTTGGTAACTCGGAAGCACCAAACGATGTTAATCGGCTCATCACTCACTATGCGGGTAAAACACCGACTCCTATTAACTCCGGCGAAGACGCAATCCAGGCGATTAAATTTACTGGCGGAACAACAGGTGCGCCGAAAGGCGTGATGCAGCCTTATAGGGCCTGGACTGCTGGCATCATTAACCAGATCAGTGGCTGGCAAATCACTATGGATGATTGCTATGTTGTGACGGCACCCGTGACCCATGGCACCTCAACCTATCTGATGCCGCTCCTGGCACAGGGTGCGAAACTGTTGTTTCTCGACAAGACGGACCCTGCCTCAATCATCGCAGCGTTCCGTGATCAGGGCGGCACAATGAGTTTTATGCCTCCCACGCTTATTTATATGGTGATGGCGCATCCCGGTGTTACGCGCTCAGACTTTCCAAAATTACGAAATCTGATTTATGGTGGCGCCCCTATGCCTACCGAAAAAGTTGAACAAGTCAAAGCTTTTTTTGGTCCTGTCGTGGGTACGACCTACGGTCAGACTGAAGCGCCACAGATTGTCACGATGCTGCGACCTAGCGAACTCGGCGATCCCCTGAACAAAGGTTCTGTTGGACGCTGCACCTGGCTAACAGATCTGGGAATCATGTCACCAGATGGCAGTCTTTTACCTACCAACGAGATTGGCGAAGTTGTGGTGCGCGGTGATCTGGTGATGAAGGGCTACTGGCGTCTGCCTGAAAAAACGGCCGAGACAATCATCGATGGTTGGTTGCATACTGGGGACGTTGGGCTCGTTGATGAACGCGGCTATCTGTTTCTAAAGGACCGTATTCGTGATGTGATTATTACGGGCGGATTCAATGTCTACCCGACAGATGTAGAAAACGCACTCGCGCAACACCCTTCAGTCTATGAGTGTTCGGTTTTTGGGGTGGCGGATGATAAATGGGGTGAGGCCGTGCAGGCTGCCGTGCATTTGCGGCCAGGATTTACGCAAGACCCTGAGGGTCTGATGGCACATGTAAAAAACGCGCTTGGCTCAGTCCAGACACCAAAGCACATTCATTTTTTTGAGCAACTCCCTAAGTCTTCAGTCGGCAAAGTGCTCAAGACAGCAATAAAAGAGCAGATCCAGAAACCCTGAATCTGCTCTTAGTCGTATCTGACTTCTGTTGAATCACTGCAATGAATACTGCAGGTATATTTATTCGGTTGCGCCCGCGGCAACCAACGCCTGCTTGAGCTCGCCGCTCTGATCCATCTCAGTCATGATGTCAGAGCCGCCAATAAATTCGCCAGCGACGTACAGCTGGGGGATGGTTGGCCACTGCGAGTAAGTTTTAATGCCGCTACGTACATCCTCGTCCTCGAGGACGTTCACGGTAACCAGCTTGGTCACGCCACAGCCTTTGAGAATCTGGATCGCACGTGCTGAAAAGCCGCACTGAGGGCCCTGGGCCGTGCCTTTCATGAACAAAACGACTGGGTTGTTGGTCACTGTTTCACGAATAAATGTCTGAACGTCGCTCATGATGTCCCTTGCTGTGTAAATGAATTAATTGAAATTATAAAGCTCCGCCCGTTACTCGGGCGATACCTGCCAAATCCTGCAAACTGCGTACCCCAGTAAATCCGTGGTCACGTAATAAATTTTGTACTGCCATTGACTGATCGTAACCGTGTTCGAGCCACAATTGCCCACCAGGCTTAAGATGCATCGCGGCACCGGCAATAATCAAACGAATCGCAGACAGGCCATCCGCAAAGTCCGTCAATGCCGATACAGGCTCAAACCTTAGGTCACCAAGTTCCAAATGTGGGTCACCTGAAGCAATATAAGGCGGGTTGGATACGATCAGGTCGAATCGCCCCTCTGGTGGTAGGGCTTCATACCAGCTACCTTGCCACCACTGAATGCGCGCACCCAAGGCTTGTGCATTTTGCTGTGCTACGCTCAGTGCCGGCACACTTAAATCTGTTGCGACAACAAACGCATCCTGACGCAATAATGCAAGACTGATCGCGACCGCACCACTGCCCGTGCCTAAATCCAGAATTGCTGGGGCTGAGACAGACTCGATCGCCTGCACTCCCGTCTCCACCAGCAACTCTGTCTCTGGCCGAGGGATCAACACGTCCGGGGTCACCATAAAGCGGTACTGCATAAATTCGCGGTACCCAATCAACTGGGCCATCGGCTTGCCTTGTCTACGCTCAGCACACAGCGTCAAGAATTGCGCAGTAGCCTGTGAATCGATCACATCTGTATCGTGGGCTAATAACCAGGAACGCGGCTTTTGTAAAACATGTTCGAGCAACATCCTTGCCTCAAGCCGAGGCACTCCACATATTTGTATCAGCGACTGGGGCGTTTGCATTACACGCCGTCACCGAGCGCAGCCAACAACTCTGCCTGATGCTCTGCAATCAAAGCGCCCGTGACCTCCTCGAGATCACCCTCCATGATGTTGGCGAGCTTATACAGGGTCAGGTTAATACGATGATCGGTCAGACGTCCCTGCGGAAAATTGTAAGTACGAATCCGCTCAGAGCGGTCGCCGGAACCAACCAGACTTTTACGCTCAGCAGCCTCTTTATCGTGACGCTCTCTCTGGACCTTGTCCTTGAGGCGGGCAGCCAGAACCTGCATCGCTTTATCTTTATTGCGGTGCTGTGATCGATCATCCTGGCACTCAACCACCAAACCTGTCGGCAAGTGTGTGATCCGAACGGCGGAATCTGTTTTGTTAATGTGCTGACCGCCTGCGCCACTCGCGCGAAACGTATCGATACGCAATTCACTCGGATTGATGACGATTTCAGTCGCGGCATCGGCCTCTGGCATCACAGCAACGGTGCAAGCAGAGGTATGAATACGGCCTTGCGTCTCTGTTGCCGGCACACGTTGCACGCGGTGAGCACCCGACTCGAACTTGAGTCGGCCGTAAACACCCTCGCCATCCAGTCTGACGATCACCTCACGGTACCCCCCAAGCTCCGATGCGCTCTCGGACATCAACTCAACCTTCCAGCCTTTTTGTTCTGCGTAACGCGAGTACATACGGAGCAAATCACCGGAAAACAAAGCGCTTTCGTCACCGCCCGTCCCTGCACGGATTTCCAGGAAAACACTGCGCCCATCATCTGGATCGCGAGGCAATAATTGCAACTGCAACTCTGTTTCGAGTGTTTCGATACGTGTTTTGCAATCGTCGATTTCCTCGAGCGCCATAGCCTTCATTTCCGGATCGTCGAGCATGAGACGCGCACCTTCTAAATCAGACTCAGCAGACTCAAATGCGGCAAATGCATTGACAACAGGTTCAATCTCAGCCCGCTCACGCGAAAGCTTGCGGAACTGCCCCATATCATTTGCGGCATCAGGCTCTGCCAGCATCGCATCCAGCTCAACAAGTCGACGCGAAAGATGTTCCAGGCGGGCACGCATTGAAGGTTTCATGAGGGTATCGAAATAGTGATGGGTTTTAATCTGGATTGAATATGTCCAAGCGCCTGGCGCATGGAGTTACTGCAGGCGAGCATCGCTAACGGCGATCGCGACCCGAGGGGAATATGCGTGGCAACCAACTCAGCAATTGCTGCCGATCGGTTTCTTCGCTCTGATTGAGTGCTGCCAGCGTACCGTGCAAGTATTTTTGTGTCAGACCATTGGCCAGTTGTTCGAGAACTTTTTCTGGAGAGTCCCCGCGCGCGAGCATTTTGCGGGCACGTTCAAGCTCTTGCGCCTGCACAGCTTGCGCAGTCGCCTGTAAATCGCGGATGACAGGCACATTGGCCCGTACCTGCATCCAGTGCATGAAATTATCTACGCGTGCATCGATGATTGCCTCTGCCTCGACCACGGCAGCCAGACGCGCCTCGGTACCAGATTGCACCACCACGCCCAGATCATCGACCGAATAAAGATAAACATCATCCAAACGTGCAACCTCAGGTTCGATATCGCGAGGCACGGCTAAATCGACCATCACCATCGGCTTGCGGCGACGCTGACGTGTAGCGCGTTCGACCATCCCGAGACCCAGGATGGGCAAGGAGCTGGCCGTACAGGAAACTACCACGTCAAATTCAGCCAGGCGCTCAGGCAGTTCCCCCAAACGCATGGTGGTAGCCGTAAATCTTGTCGCAAGAGCCTCAGCACGCTCAACGGTTCGGTTGGCCACAACGATCGTGGCAGGCTGCTGTGCGGCAAAATGCGTCGCGCAGAGTTCAATCATCTCGCCAGCACCGATAAAAAGTACCTTGCACTCCCGCATATCGCCAAATACGCGCTCAGCCAGGCGTACAGCGGCTGCAGCCAGAGAAACTGACTGCGTACCGATCGCGGTTGTAGAGCGCACCTCTTTAGCGACAGAGAATGTCCGCTGAAATAACTGATGCAACAGCGTACCGAGTGCTCCCGCCTGCTCGGCAGCGCGCACAGCGTCTTTCATCTGGCCAAGGACCTGGGTCTCGCCTACAACCATGGAGTCCAGGCCGCTCGCCACACGAAAAGCGTGCCTGACAGCTTCGTCACGACCGTGAAGATATACGTGTGGCTTGAGCACACCCGCTTCGATCTGATTAAAGTCTGCCAGCCAGGCCGGTAGTTGTTCGGCAACGTGCGGCTCGGCTGCGCAGTAGAGCTCAGTCCGATTACAGGTAGATAGAATTGCGGCCTCTTTCACAGCACCACCAAATGCGGTGCGTAAAGCTGTCAATGCGGGCTGAACGAGTTCCTCAGGCATGGACACGCGCTCTCTCACCGCAACCGGTGCGGAGACGTGATTCAAGCCCAATGCGAGGACGCTGACCGTCATGTGGATAACAATACCTAGAGGGAATATCCCTATTATAAGGTCTGCGGCCACTTGGCGTGAGGTCCTTCAAGCAGAGAGTTTAGATTTGGTGTACTATTTCGCCCTCAGATGGCCTGGTAGCTCAGTCGGTAGAGCAGAGGATTGAAAATCCTTGTGTCGGTGGTTCGATTCCGCCCCGGGCCACCATCTGATTTCCTAAAAACCCTAGCGTTCGCGCTGGGGTTTTTTCATGTGCGCCCAGCAT
>CAINDJ010000431.1 GCA_903847325.1 uncultured beta proteobacterium
AAGTAAGCGTTAAAAATCGAAGGGTCGTAAATCAGTTGATGATTCTGCATCATGGACCGCGCAGTAAGAGGCAAGCAGGTCAAACATGCGTTTATATGAGAGATACGCCATCTAACTATCTAAATAATTTTTAATCTTTTAATAGGTTGGGCATAGAATCAGTCCGTATAATTGCTCATCATGCGCTTAACAATCGATCAAAAATCAGCAATTCAGCAAGCTATTCACTCGGCAGATCCGGAAGCGATCGTGTTCCTCTTTGGTTCGCGCGTCGACGACGATAGCAAAGGCGGAGATATTGACTTGCTAGTGCTATCTACAAAGATTGATTTGATGAAAAAGCTAGATATTCTGGTAGAGCTTCACCAAAAACTAGGCGAACGCAAAATAGATCTTGTTGTATTTGAAAATGCTGACAGACCGTTCGCTCAACTTGCAATAAAGAGCGGAATTCGTTTATGAGCATCGAGAAAGTCCAACTGCTAAAAGATGAATTAACGGGTTTAGCACTCGCAGCGAGTCATTTCGAATACTCCGTATCGCGTTGCGTTGACCTGATTGATCAAAAGGAGTTAAGCCCAGAGCAGCTTGAGCGACTCGAATCGCTTACGAGCCGTTTTGCACGTGTGGCAGATCTTTTGACTCAGAGAATTTTTCGTTTATTTGACGAAATCGAATTGACTGGATCGTCGACAGTATTGGATCGTATTTATCGAGCAGAAAAAAGAGGATGGGTCAATGCAACCCAGATGATCAAAATTCGCGAACTTAGAAACCTAATCGCTCACGAGTATGCTACAGACAAAATGCTCGAAATTTATCGTGCGGTTTTAACTCTTGCACCAACACTTATATCAACCATACCCAGAGTCCAAGAGACTGGACTAGCCCTGATCGATCGTTATACAAAATAAGGTCGCAAAAGGATAAACATACTGACTACCCTTTAATTTTCAACGCGTCGCGCGCTCCAACTCTCCCAGCCACTGCATCGCATACACCCTATTCCCACCGCACATTTCCTCTGACGCCTGTAATCCCCCACAAAATGCAGGTCTTTCAGGCAGACCAAATATCGCACAGCGATTATCCGCCATCAGCTGCACGCAACGCACACCCGCAGGCTTGCCATGAGGCATACCGGGGATAGGACTAGTGATAGAGGGAGCGATGCAACAAGCACCGCAATCCGGGCGACAGGACACCAATTACTGCATCCGGTCTGTATCGAGGAAATCTGGCAAGGCCACGACTGCAATGCCATCCTCGGCGAGTGATTCGCGTTCTTCTGGCGTCGCGGTGCCACGGATAGGACGGACTTCGGTTTCGCCTTCGTGGATTTTGCGTGCCTCATCGGCGAATCGATCACCGACGTTTTCAGTTTTGCGTATGAATTCGCGCATCTGAACCATCACTGCGGCCTGAATCTCTGCGAGCTCTGGTGATGCAGCGACAACGCTCTGTACTTGCTGGACAGCAGCAGACATCCCGCCGGATGTAGCGCCCTGTGACGCAATGTCAGAGGACGACTCGGCAGCAATCTGAGTCGCACTAAAGTGCCCGACGTTGAGCCGCGGGGCAGACAAGCGTTTGGTAATCGTATCGCTTTGACACATGGGACAGGTGACGAGCCCCCTGGCCTGCTGGGAGTCGTAATCTTCGTGCGAGCCAAACCAGCCCTCAAAAATGTGGCTATTACTACACTGCAGATCGAAAACTTTAAGTCCCATATAACCTGTAATGAGGGCTAATACGTATAAATCAAGCGTCGCTCAGTATAACGGAGGTCGTTCTACCCACCAAAGCTCAACCTGGGAACGGATGCAAGTAACTCGCGGGTCACTTGACTCTCCGGGTGGTGCAATACCTGACTGGCCTCACCTATCTCGACAATACGTCCAGCATCCATCACTGCCACGCTATCAGCGATGTACTCCACCACACCAAAGTTATGCGTGATCAGCAAATACGCCATACCGGTTTCGCGTTGCAGATCACTGAGCAAATCCAGGATCTGAGCCTGTACAGAGACATCCAGCGCCGAGGTTGGCTCATCGAGAATCAACACTTTAGGCTCGACAGCCAGCGCACGGGCAATCGCAATCCGCTGCCTCTGTCCACCCGAAAACTCGTGCGGATAACGGTCAGCCGCATCAGCAGGCAATCCAACGCGCTCAAGCAAATGGGTAATCCTGCGCGCATGCTCGACCGCGGACCACTCTGGGCGTAAGGCTGCAATACCCTCTTGCAAAATAGCCCCTACCCGCATGCGAGGATCGAGCGATGCATACGGATCCTGAAATACGATCTGGATCTGGCGTCGCATCGCCATCAGCTCACTGCCAGTGACTTGCAGCAAGGCCTGATCGCCCAGCCTGGCAGTACCGGTCACAGAAACACTTGGATCCATCAGACGCAACAACGTTTTGGCAACGGTTGTTTTACCGCAGCCCGAAGCACCGACCAGTGCCATGGTTTCACCAGCATGCAAGGTAAAGCTGACGCCCTGAACAACCTTATTCCAACCGGCGATCCTACGTAAAAGGCCTTTGCGGATGGGGTAGTGGACGTTCAGATTCTCAACTATCAGACCCTGCTCACCAATGTGCTTATGAAACGCGTCAGAACTGCCCATGCTATCGGGATGAACCGCCGCCCGATCTCGGCCGATCTGAGATAAAGGCTTACCGCGCTTTGCATAGGTCGGTATCGCATCAAATAACTCGCGGGCATAGGCGTGTTTAGGTGCACTGAAAAATTCATCCGCAGGTGCTGTCTCAACAATCTCGCCATGACGCATCAAGGCAACGGTATCGGCAACGTCACGCACGACCGCCAGATCATGCGTAATCAGCAAGACAGCCATGCCTAATTCTTTCTGGATATCCGCGAGCAACTTGAGCACTTGCGCCTGCACCGTAACGTCCAGTGCGGTCGTGGGCTCATCGGCAATCAGCAACTCCGGCTCTGCAGCCAGTGCAATCGCAATCATGATCCGTTGCTTTTGTCCCCCAGAGAACTGGAAAGGATAGTCATCCATACGCAGCGCTGGCTCAGGAATCCCGACACGCGACAGCCACTGGATCGCACGGGTGCGTGCCTCATTGCCACGCAAAGCAGTATGCGTATAGATGGGTTCGAGAATTTGCTCACCGATACGCATCACGGGATTCAAGCTCGTGGCGGGCTCCTGGAAGATCATGCCTGCCCGCCCACCGCGCACAGCACGCATAGAGGACTCAGACAAGGTATTGAGCTCCTGACCGTCGAGCTTGATGGCACCGCGGGTGACACGCAAGGCCTCTGGCAATAAACGCATCAAGGCCATGGCCGTCATGCTCTTGCCTGAACCCGATTCGCCAACTAGGGCAAAGGTCTCGCCACGGCTCACCGTCAGCGCCAAAGCTTTCACTGCAAAACGCAACTGATCCTCGGCATCAATCGCGATATCTAGGTCCGTCACGCTTAGGACTTGCGGCTGAGCGGTTATTTGCGAATCAGGAAGTGGCAATGACAGACTGACAGCTTGTGGCTCTGCGTTACCTGATGATTGCCCCGTTGAATTGCCAACTGAATATCCAGCTGACTGATTAACAGTACTACTCGGCAACTTAAACCGCCTAGGTCTGAAACTCCGGCTACGCGGATCAAAGGCATCGCGCACGCCATCAGAAAACAGATTCGCGGCCAAGACTAAAGCCAGCATGAATACAAAAGCTGCGAGTAAGTTCCACCAGATCATCGGATCACGCGACATTTCAAATCGCGCTTTCTCAATCATCGACCCAAACGAATTCATGGTCGGATCCACGCCGATCCCGAGATACGAGAGGACAGCTTCGTACAACACCAGCCCGGAAAACTCGAGCACAACCGTAATCAGCACGATGTGCATGACGTTAGGCACCAAATGGCGTGCCATGATGCGCCAATGCGAAACACCAAACGCACGTGCAGCCTGCACATACTCGAGCTCTCGCAGCTTAAGCGCCTCAGCACGCAACATCCTGCACAAGCCAGCCCAGCCAGTCAGTCCCAGGATCATGCATAATAAAAACAAACGCAGATCGGCACGTTGCGCTGCGGTCGGAAACAAGCCTGGATTTGTATCGATGTAAACCTGCATCATCAACACGCAGGCTGCGATCAGCAACACCCCGGGAATAGAAGTGAGTGTCGTATACACATACTGGATCACATCATCGATCCAGCCTTTGAAATATCCCGAGGCAATGCCCAGGATTATCGCTGGAGGCAGCATGGCCACAGTGGTGAGACTGCCGATCACCCAGGCCGTGCGGATACTTTTGAGGGCTTGCCACAGCACATCGTTACCGGTG
Organism: uncultured beta proteobacterium; assembly: GCA_903847325.1. Taxonomy (GTDB): domain Bacteria; phylum Pseudomonadota; class Gammaproteobacteria; order Burkholderiales; family Burkholderiaceae_B; genus Zwartia. Next base: position 4,341 of record CAINDJ010000431.1, read on the forward strand.
CGATCCGTCCCCAACACGTGATAACCGCTAGCCAATGCAAACACTGCGCCAAAACTAAGCGACATCAGCATCGCTGTAATCAGCATGGCACGCCACGGTAACTCTGTGTCGCCTTGCCAGATCTGACGCAGACTTCCGACGCCTGCGCGAACAGTTAAGACTATCAGCAAACAAGAAAATAAGGCGCCTGCCAGAAGCCCCAGACTCAATCGCTTGATGACGTCTCGCTCCCAGTGCTCGGAAGGTTGTTCAAGATGTTTACCACCAAAGCGCAGTCGTGGAAAATCGCGCGTGGGCTCACCGCCCTCTTGCAAAATCGACTCTTTGGTGAATTGTTGATAGGCCAGCGGTGCAGAATAAGTTTTTTCTGGTTTCACAAACGCCGTGTCATCCAGCAAACTATCGAGTAACGAGACGACCTTAGGCGCATAGATCGGCGCGGTATTCGGCTGAGCAGCGGATGCGGCAACCGCGGGGGTCCCCGCAACCGGAGGGAGGCGTGGCTGATAATGCAATGAATCCAGCAACCCAATCACAACAAACGCCAGCAATACAACAGCAGAGCACATTGCAGGAGCACTGCGTGCAACTCTAGCCCACGTCGCACGCAACGCATGCGAGCGTCTCACATGCCAGGCATAAGCCAGCACGATGGCAAGCAGCGCAAACAGCGCAATATCCGTCCAGAGGAAAATAATCTTAGGCATATTGGCTACTCGAATCGCACGCGCGGATCCGCGAGTGTGTATGAAATATCAGCCATGATCAGGCCTACGATGTACAACGCTGAGCCCAGGAAAACCATCGCTCGCACCACCGAAAAATCCTGACTGCTAATCGCATCAATGGTGTAGCTACCCAGCCCAGGAATACCGAAAAAAGATTCCGCGATCAGACTACCCATGAACAACAGCGGCAATGCGGATACCGTCCCGGTCAGGATTGGCAGCATGGCATTTCGCAAGACATGCCTGAATAAAACAATGCGTTCACTTAAGCCCTTTGCGCGCGCGGTACGCACATAGTCTTTACCGATCTCTTCGAGAAAGAGGCTACGGTAAAAACGTGACTCAGGTCCTAGTCTTGAAATGATCGCCACAAGTATTGGCAGGGATAGGAATTTCACAATATCCCAGCCACCTGAAAACCCCGAGTAAGGCACCAGACGCAATAGTTTTGAAAACAGCCACTGCCCGGCGATGATGTAAAAAAGCCCAGAGATCGACAGCATCACGACACACAACACCACCCCCCAGAAATCGAGTCGAGTGGTACGAAAAAACACCAACATCAGAGAAAACGCCACACTCACCATCAGCCCCAGTACAAAGGTCGGGAGTGCCAAAGCCAGACTCGGCCCCATTCGCTCACGGATCTCGCGACTGATATCACGTCCGCCATCCGAAGAACCAAAATCAAATTTCAACAACGGAACCGAGCGCCGATAAAAAATCGTATCGGTATATTTCTCCATGCCTGCTGCTTGCGTATTCAAGAACAGCGGCTTGTCATAGCCGCGCTCGACTTTCCATTTTGTAATGGCATCGGCACTCACCCGTTGACCACCAATGGCGAGTCGCGCCATATCGTCTGGCGTATTCACTGCAAAAAATAAAACGAAGGTAAACAGATTGACGCCAATCAGAATCAGCACACCGTAAAGCAGGCGACGCAACACATAACCAATCATTTTTTGTCTCCCGCTGCGACATCACCAAAGGCAGTCTGTCTATCCTGTCTGCGTAGTGCACGCCAGGCAGGCCAGATGGCCAGCCCCAATAGCGCACACAACAAACCTAGGGGCCACCAGACAGGCGGATTCCACTCATTGATTTTTTGTACCCGCACGTTGCTATCGATTTTCATGAACTGGAACACATTGCGCACCATCTGCGTGGGCTTAGCATTACCCACCCATTGCTGAAACGCCCCACCGGATTTAGGAAACACGCCAAACATCCAGGGTGAGTCCTCCTGCAGGATGGTTGTCATCCTCGCGATGACTTTTTCTTTTTCAGATCCGTCAGGCAAGTCACGCATTTTTTCAAACAATGCGTCATATTCCGCATTGACATAGTTCGAGGCGTTTTCACCGCCCTTGCCTGCTTTGATATTGGGGCCATAAAGTAAAAACAAAAAGTTTTCAGCATCGGGGTAATCCGCGACCCATCCCCACATAAACATCTGCGCCACACCTCGCGCCATCTTGTCCTGAAATCTGTTGTAGTCGGTTGCCCGGATATCCATTTGCACGCCGAGTCGCTCGAACTGTCTGCGCATCCAGTCAAGCATCGGACTCGACCCGCCTGCGCCCCCCGTCGAATCAAAATACAAAACCAGGGGTTGACCCGTTTTTTCATCACGTCCGTTTGGGTAGCCCGCCTCAGCTAATAAGCGTTTGGCATCATCTATAGACTTTCTGACGGCCTTCCCATCCTTGACGTCATACACCACACGGTTAATACCCTCCACGCCCCCCTGGTAACCCAGGATGCCTGGCGGCACGGGGCCATAGGCTACTTGCGCCTGATCGTTTTCAAATATCGCGACGTACTCTTCCCAGTTAAAAGCAATACTCAAGGACTGACGCAACTTGCGGTTTTTGATCTGCTGTTCAGGCGTATCACCCAGACCCACTACAGGATCTTTCCAGTTAAAGCCGAAATAGCGGGACTGCGCCTCAACCGTCGTGGGCAACTGAATCCCATGCTGCGCATAAAGTGCAGCTTTTTCTGTTGAGTCGCTGGCAGCCACCAGCATCGCGACACCTGTATCACTGCGATCGACCTGAGGGATATCGTAATAGCCCTGCATGAATTTACCTTGCAGGGGAATACTTTCCTTTTCCATATTGAACACAACGCGATCAATAAAGGGCGTCATCTTGCCGCAATCCGCTAAAAGTCCTGCCGCGCGATCGCCGGGTTCACCTTCGCAGGGGTAAGGCTCTCCACGGAAATTAGGATTGCGCTCCAGGACATGACGGCGATTCTGGATCGACTCCCCCATCATGTAGGGACCCGTGCCAACTGGCCAGTTATTTAAAGAAAGATTTTTTTCAGCCATACCGGGCTGGCTGTAAAAACGGTCTGCCTCCCAAGGGATGGGTGCAACAAAGGTCATCGCCAGCCAATATTTAAACTGAGGATAAAGACCCTTTACACGGATACGCAGCGTATGGGCATCGAGTGCCTCAACACCTGAAAAACCGACGTCACGTAAATCAAGCCAGGGCAAATCGCGTGTGCCAGCAGGCAGATCTTTACGCAGTTGCGCATCCACCTCACGCAAGCGCGCGCCGTACGCCTCAAACCCCACAATATGCTCAGCCAGCGTTGCGAAAATAGGCGAAGCTACGCGAGGACTTGCTAGACGCCTGAGGGCATACACAAAATCGTACGCCGTTAACTCGCGCGTCCCGGTTTTCTTAAAATCCGATATCGCGAACTTATCTTTTAATACCTCTGCACTAATCGGAAAATAGCTGAAATGTTCGTCCGCATCTCTGGCAAACACAGCGTGCGGCTGAAACAGAATGCCAGGCCTGACGGGAATGTCGTAGACGCTTTCAGCGATGGAACTCACCGCAGCAGCGGCCGAGAGCTCATTGCCCTGCGCATCTAAAAATTTAGGCTCAGCAACTGCGCCCGCTGCCCGGGGAATTAATTCATATGGGCGCTTGAGGTAATGATATCCATACAAGGGCTCATAGATGTTATAGGTATAGGGCGTCTCATCTGTGGAATAGGAGCGCGCGGGATCGAGGAATTTGGGTGAGTGCTGTGCAAACGCCGTATACAGCGTATTGTTTTTTTCAGCACCGTGCGCGTACGGGCTATTAATCGGCGTATCACCCGACTCGGGTCCACACCCTGCAAGCGTGCATAGGGTTAGCAAGAGCGCTGCGACACCTGCCAGGCGAAGGCGTGGGTGCAACACGCTTTGTTTTGCACTCAATGTTGTCGTACTCAAGTTATTCAATCGCATTGATGTTTTTGCCAGCAAATTTGACGCCATACCCATGGAGCAACTGGTTTTGGCTCAACCCAAAGTCCCGCACGCGCAGACTTTGCCTGATTTTCAAGTGCGGGCAGACTGCGATCACGCAGATATTTACCCCCACCCTGCTGATTAGCCCACGCCATCCCGCTTTGGACTTGCAGTCGATTAGCCGTGGTATTCTCGACAGGGATATCGCACACATCACGACCATAATGATCTTTTTCGTAGCAAACCAATGTCAGCGTTTTACCCGCCACATGTTCAGCCAGATTCTTTCGGGATGCTTCACCAAAAGGCTGGCCGGGCCGGGCACTGCCATGCCCCGTCTCCGGCGCATCGATACTTGCCAGACGAACGCGATGCGTTTGACGATCGACCAGAATATTGATGGTGTCACCATCCGAGACTTGAATAATTCGTCCGGTCAAGGTGTAACTGCCCGAGGCAAAGGCCATTGCTTGCTGGCGACTACCAGAGTCAAATCCAGTGAAACCAGACGCTCCGATCGTCAATAGCAACGCCAACAAAATTCTAATCATTATGCGATGACAACCCATTGATTTTATTTCAAATTTAGTTAAAGATATCCGGCTACAACCACTTTGACTTGCGGAATTTGTAATACATCACACTGCACACCGTCCCCATCAAAACCACCGACATTAAAAAGCCGTATTTCCATTTGAGTTCAGGAATGTTCTCAAAGTTCATTCCATAGATGCCAGCAATCGCTGTAGGGACCGCCAAAAGAGCTGCCCAGGCTGCGAGTTTTCGGGTGGTATCGGTTTGTTTGGACTGCTCAATGAGCATGCCCGCTTCAAAAGCGAAAGCCAAACTATCACCCAGGTTATCCAGCAGACGATCGACGCGCCCGACACGCTCGGAAAGTACTTCAAAATGCGAACGCTCAAGACCAGTGATAGGCATCATCTCGATATGAGAGAGGCGCCTGCATACCTCTTCCAGAGGTGCGATCATTGCGTGCATTCGCTGAAATTCGCGTCGAACCTGATAAAGTTGTCTGACTTTGATTCCCTCGATACCTCGAATCAATAGTGACTCCTCAATATTTTCAACCGTTTTTTCAAACTGATCGTAGGCTACGTTATACCGATCGATCATCAGATCAAGTAATTCAGTCGCAATGTAGTCCGGTCCACGGGCAATCCGTCCTGGGAGTTTTTCAAGGCGTTTGCGTAATTCCGTGTGAGAGGACACAGCGCCTCGTCGCGTCGTCAATAAAAAGTTAGGGCCGATCAGTATCTGGGTTTCGCCAAAACTAGGCATACCGTCGGTTGCTCGAATCTCCACCGTCATCGCAACGATCAGCACAACCTCGTCATAGTCCATCACCTTGGGTAAGCGATGCCTGGCGTGCAAATCGCCAATGACCTCCTCATTCAATCCAAGCTGTTTGCCTACAAATTCCAGCATCTCCAGATCAGGGTCTTTCAGGCCGAGCCATAGCATGGCCTGCGGATGAGCAAGGGTTGATGCAATTTCATCGGGCGAGACCGTTTTAGCCTCAGCCCCATTGATATAGACCTTTGAAGCAATCACTTCTGGGCGTAATTCCAGCACGACAGGTTCTATTTCAGGCAAAACAATCTCCATTTTTGTGGGCAGGGTGCTAAGTCTATGCATGCATAGCCCGGTTATAACCCTTTAAACACAGCAATTTAAGTCTAAGCATCTCAGATTAACGCGTTCGAAGCGCTACATCGTGATTTAATGCTGATCAGTGCAATATAGGTGTAATCCCTAGCCCTCGGCAACCTTTTGGATAAAGTGTAACTATGCAGATCGTATTCCTTGACAGCGATACCATCCCCGAGCCCCTTCCCCATCCGGAATGGGTTTCAAAATGGACGAATCGTCCTGCAACCGAGCCTGATCCAGAACAAGTTATAGAGGCCCTGTCCAATGCCGACATCTGCATCACGAACAAGGTCAAACTGACCGCTCAGATCCTGCAAAAACTCACCAAGCTCAAGTTTGTCTGCGTAGCCGCCACTGGGTATGACTGCGTCGATCTGCAAGCCTGCCGTGAACATGGCGTCGTCGTCTCCAATGTGCCTGGTTACTCGCGTCAGAGCGTTGCCGAAGGCGTGATTGGATTCATCTTTTCCCTGCGTCGCGCGCTGTCTTACTACCAGACCACCGCGCGGCGTGCCTGGTCCGAATCACCCCACTTTTGTGTACATGGCACGCCATTGCTCAATGTACGCGGCGCGACTTTAGGTATTTTTGGACGTGGTGCAATCGGCAACGAAGTGGCCACTCTCGCGCAAGCACTTGGTATGAATGTTTTATTTGGTGAACACCGCAATCGCCATGACATTCGTCCCGGCTACGTACGTTTTGAAACCTTGCTTGCGCAAAGTGACATCATCACCTTGCACTGCCCGCTCACCGAAGCCACACGCGGCATGATCGGGCACGCGGAAATCGCACGCATGAAACCCGGCGCCATGCTGATCAACACTGCGCGCGGTCCATTGATCAATGAGCAAGCCGTTCTCGACGCGCTTGAAAGTGGTCACCTCGGCGGTGCAGCGCTCGATGTCCTCTCAGTCGAGCCACCAGTCAACGCGCCCGCGTTACTGGATTTGCATCATCCAAACCTGATCATTACACCCCACATCACATGGGCGAATGAAGATGGTGTGAATCGTCTGATGCAAGGAATTGTTGCGAATCTGAATGCCTATCATCAAGGTCAACCCATCAATGTGGTGAGTTAGTCTTGGGACCTCCGCTGACTAAGCAATCTCGCTGGGCCTATATCAAGCTAATTCTTTGCGCGCTTTTTTGGGGCGGTACATTTATCGCAGGCAGAATGACCGCGCAAAGCATGCCGCATATGACGATCGCCACGGGTCGCTTTGTCGTAGCTGCCGCTATTTTGTTGATCATCGCCTACCGCGTCGAAGGTGGCCTGCCCAAACTGACGCGCAATCAGTTTTTTTCAACGCTCGCACTTGGATTGACTGGGATCAGCATCTACAACGTTTTCTTTTTAGCTGCACTTGAGCGCATGCCTGCAGGCAAAACCGCGCTGCTTGTAGCCATGAGTCCGATCCTGACAGGCATCTCAGTTACCATCATTTTAAAAGAACGACTCGGCTGGCATCGCTGGGGGGGCTTGATTCTCGCTTTTATCGGCGTCATCACGATTGTGACAAAAGGCGATGTCCTGCATGCCACCCAAAGCATCGTGAGTGCCTTTGGCTGGGGCGAGTTTTTTATGATGACAGCGATCGTCAGTTGGGTGGCCTACACCTTGATCAGCCGCTTTGCACTCAAAGGATTGTCTCCCATTGCAGCGACAACTTATGCAACACTATTTGGTGCAGTGTTCCTGCTGATAGGTGCGGCCTTTGAGTTACCCCTACTTACCACGGATATGCTGAACTGGAAAAATGCCGGCGCCATCTTCTATCTGGGTAGTTTTGGTTCGGCGCTCGCCTTCATCTGGTACAGCGAAGGCGTCAAAACAATTGGCCCCGCGCGCACCGTGGCGTTTACCAACCTGGTCCCGGTGTTTGGCGTGCTGCTTGGCTATCTAGTTTTATCAGAACCTATTCTGCTTTCGATGGTGATTGGCGGTGCCATCGTGATTGCAGGCGTGACATTAACAAATCGAGCTAAAAAATGAACTTCAAATCACTCAGCAATTTCAAATCAATACAGGGTTTGAAATCATTACGTACGCAAATTTCGGTCATGGTCTTGGCGATGCTCTGCTCAAACGCAATCGCGCAAGACTATCCTACACGTCCAATCAAACTCATAGTGCCCTTCCCCTCAGGCGGCGCAACCGACATCGTATCGCGCGTCGTAGCGCAGCAACTGGGCACTGAGCTCGGCCAGACAGTCATCGTCGATAACAAAGCCGGTGCGGCAGGTGTCATTGGCGCGGAGGCGGCTTCGCGCGCGGCACCCGATGGTTACACGCTCGTGCTGACAACATCCAGCACCCATACAATTGGCCCATTGCTCAATCCGAAAATCCCTTATTCCGCGACAAAAGATTTCACTCCAATTATTTATCTGGCCGCCTCTCCACAAGTCGTCATCGTTCCTTTGACCTCACCTGCAAAAACGATGCAGGAGCTCATCGACTATGCACGCAAAAATCGTGGCAAACTGAATTTTGGTTCAGCAGGCATTGGCGGGATCCCCCACCTCTCCACGGAAAGATTCCTGTCCATGACAGGCCTGCAAATGATCCATGTCCCCTATAAAGGCACCGCACTCGCCATGCCTGACTTGATGGCGGGAAGATTGGATATGATGTTCGACTCAATCTCCGCCGCACTGCCTCACATAAAAGATGGCAAGGTTCGGGCATTAGCCGTGACATCACCCAAGCCAACTTCTGCGGCACCTGACTTGCCACTGCTTTCACAAACAGTCCCTGGTTATGAATCGCTGACGTGGTTTGGCGTGTTTGGCCCAGCCGGCTTGCCTGCACCTATAGTTTCCAAACTCAATGCTGCATTGAATAAGACCCTGACTAATGGGACATTACTCGAGCAACTCAACAAACTTGGCTTTGATGCTGGCGGCGGGACGCCTACTGACTTTTCTAATAAGCTGCGTGACGAAACAGCGATGTGGAAAAAGGTGATCGAAGATGGGAAAATTACACTTGAGTAACACCCGTCAAAATCCACAGCCTGTTGAGAAAGCTCAGGGAGCACCGGCCAACATCAATCCGGTGAGCCCAAAAAAACTGCTGCTCAGCAAATGGACCGCTGTGGAACCACAAAACAAAGAAAAACACTTTTTAGTCATTGCCGTCATTGCGCCTGAAACACCCGAAACCCCTGTGACAGAAATCGATCTCGAAGCAGCTATGACGGGACGCGTACAACGTTTGCAATGGCGAGAATTAAAAAACGCCTCTAAATGGAAGCGCGGTTGGATCTGATGGGATGAGTCTAAAACCACAGTTTTATCTGAGGGACTGATTAAACTTTTGTCTTTCAGGAAAAACATATTTCAAGACTAATGCGCAAACGTACAAAACGATCACAGTTCCCAGTAAGTCGCCAACAAACATGGGTAAGACGCCATCTAATGGACGATGCATCCGATCCGCAACATAAAAATAAATAGTATGAGGAATCACGTTGCACAGCGCACCCACGAGGCCGAACAAGGTCAGCTGTCTGGGGCCTAGCCCGGAAAAATTCGCTGGCATCCTCAACCATCGCGTACAAAACGTCACCGCTAGCACGGGTCCAAGGGCTGATAAGCCAGCCAGCGCAATCGCTTCGGTTAAATTATTGTTCAGTAAAGGATCGCTCGTGATGATCGCACCGACAAACAAACCCGCAGCACCGATCCAGTCCAGCAGCATGACCGAAATCATGCGAATCGCCGCTGGCAGAAATATCCAGCTAACGTATTGGCTAACGCCGATCCACTCAAAAAAAACCGCATTTAGCTTAAAAAGTGCAACCCAAAAAGCTGCGACACCAGCAACAAATGCAAAAGAAAAAACCCACTCCACAAAGCGCGTGGTGGTGGGTTGATCAGAGATATTGGACATCAGCGCTCGCTCAAGGGCATATTTAATCAGCCTTCTGAGCCTGTTCAAGCGCCTGGCCAATCGAGGTGAAATACTCCGTGGTCAGATCCGTCGCAACGACATATTTGATCCGACTGTCAGTCTGATCCGGATTCAGAGCAATCATGCCCTTTTTCAATAAAGTCTTGAGACGACGATGCGCAGTCGTGGCTGATATTTCTGTCGAAAGACCCATTGCCTCGAGCACACTAATTTTTTTTCCAGCATGCCAGGTGGCAGCGAGCTGATTAAGCAAACGCTCTTCGACGGGATCCAGATCTGGAAACGTCGGGATCTTACGCACAGCGTTAATCAGATTTAAAAACCTGAGGTACATCAAGGAGTATTTTGAGCTTGTCATATGTATATGATATAGAGCTAGCTATTGAGAGTACAACTCTTTTTAACAATAATTACCAAATGGTAAGAAAAATAATTGATAAAAATGATAAAAATGATAAAAAGCAACAAATCCTAACAAAGATTATTTTTTAAGTATCAATTTACGTCGTTGAAAAATTCACCTAATAGAAAAATAATACCTACGACGCCTGCAACGGCAATTGATAGTTTTGCCTGTAAAACCATATACAAAAAATGATTAGAAAAAACCGTTGCAGTTAAAAGTCCAAATGCAAGAAGACTCGTACCATTTAAAAAATCAAATATACAGTCATTACGCGAAAAATACGGTTTTTTATTATTCAAATAACGCTGTATTGGCGATTTCGGCCGGAGGGGTCTTGAAGATGTCGTCGGGAG
>CAINDJ010000432.1 GCA_903847325.1 uncultured beta proteobacterium
GTACCAAGGCAATCTATCAGCGTCAGCTCGACACCGCGATCAAGCGTGCTCGTTTCCTGGCGTTCTTGCCCTTTACTGACAACCACAACTGATCCAGGGGCATACCATGCAAATTATTCTTCTTGAAAAAGTCGTAAACGTGGGTAACCTCGGTGAAGTTGTTCGTGTACGTGATGGTTATGCACGTAACTTCCTGATCCCCCAGAAAAAAGCCCGTCGTGCTACCGAAACAGCTCTGAAAGAGTTTGAATTGCGTCGCGCCGAGCTCGAAAAAGTCCAGGCCGAAAAATTGGCTGCTTCACAAGCAGTTGGTACTCGTCTGGAAGGCTTCTCGCTGAAAATCAGCCAGAAAGCTGGTGTGGATGGCCGTTTGTTTGGTTCAGTGACCAACATGGATATCGCAACAGGTCTGGTCGCAGCTGGTTTTGCTGGCGTCGAAAAAGCGCAGGTTCGTCTGCCAGAAGGTCCTCTCAAGGCTGTGGGCGAGTTCCCCGTTCAGGTGGCTCTCCACCCTGACGTTGTGAGCAGCATCACAGTTGTAGTCGTGGGCGATCTGGTCTAAGCAATCAGTCCGTACGCAAAAAGCCGGCTTTGCGCCGGCTTTTTGTTTTTAGTTTGTTTGGTTTTTAGTTGTTTTTTCCCGCTTTGTTTAGCTGCGGATATGAATACTTTGAAATTGAAATGACCCAACCACGTTCTTCCTTCGATAAAGCCCTTAGCGCCTGGCTGATTCAGCATGCTGAGGACGCATCGGGTGTGTGGGTGGTTGAGATCGACGGCGTGCATTGTGTAGTTAAACGCAGGCTTGAGACCTTTGCGACCCGGCTTGTTTATATACTGCGTTTCGTGCGCTCCTGGACGCTAGCCCAGTTTTGCTGGCTAGCCTTTGGTGAGCATCCTTCTGCCCGCGTTTTACTGCGTAATAGTCTGGGTGATGAGACGAAACGTCTAAAAATTCTTCACCTGGCCGGCTGCAATGTCCCTAAAATTTTATACGAGGAACCTGAATTACTGGTGCTCGAATTTGCAGGGCAGGGCATACCATTTCTTGTCAGGCGTAGTACGCCCGCGCAGCGATTAGTCTGGATGGATCGTTGCGCAATGGATCTTGCTCAATTTCATCAGGCAGGTTTTGTGCATGGTGGTGCGCAGTTACGCAACCTCATGTATGTGAATGAGCGTATCACGCGTGTGGATTTTGAAGAAAATATCGGTGAGGCCATGTCAAGGCCTCTGGGGCAGGCCTATGACGTCTACCAGATGCTTTCTTCCATGGCCGGCTTGCGCGGACACGAGTTAACCCCTCATGCGCGTCAGATCCTTTGTGACCGCTTGCTCACAACCTATATCCAGGCCAATCCCGACCCGTTAGTTATCCGGGAGCTGGCCCGCATGGGACGCTCCTTTTTCAAAATAAAAACATATTTTGGATGGTTGTTTAGCGCACTGCGCTGGCGCGATGTTCAGGGTTTTTTGTACGTCACCAACACCTTGCAGCGGTTATGATGAGTCTATGAATAATGCGTCCGATCCCCAGTTAGAGTATTTACGTGTCCCTCCTCATTCCGTCGAGGCAGAGCAATCTGTTCTGGGCGGTTTATTGCTGGATAACGCAGCCTGGGAGCGTGTGAGCGACGTAGTCAACGAAGACGATTTTTATCGTTTTGACCATAAGCTGATTCTGCACCACATCGCACGCCTGATTAATATCGGTCGTCCTGCTGACGTGGTCACGGTCCATGAATCGATTTCAAGCGTTGGAAAGTCAGATGACGTTGGCGGCCTGGGCTATCTGAATGCGCTCGCCCACAATACGCCCTCGGCTGCAAACATCCGTCGTTACGCGGAGATTGTGCGTGAGCGCTCGATGTTGCGCAAACTTGTCAGCGTGGCTGACGAGATCGCTGCGACTGCTTTTAATCCGATGGGTAAAGAAGCGCGCCAGTTGTTGGATGAGGCGGAATCAAAAGTATTCAAGATCGCGCAAGAGGGCGCTAAAGCGACTGCGGGTTTTCGTGAAATTCAACCTTTGCTTTCTGAGGTCGTTGAGCGCATTGACGAGCTCTATCATCGCGAGGGTGATTCCGATGTAACCGGTGTGCCAACCGGCTTTACCGATCTGGATAAGATGACCTCCGGTTTGCAAGGGGGAGACTTGGTCATCGTGGCAGGACGGCCATCGATGGGTAAGACTTCGCTTGCGATGAATATCGCCGAGCATGTCGCCATCGAGCAAGGCTTACCTGTTGCCGTATTCTCCATGGAAATGGGGGCGGTGCAGCTCGCCATGCGTATGTTGGGTTCTGTCGGCATGCTCGATCAGCATCGCATGCGTACGGGTAAGCTGCTGGCCGATGACTGGCCACGCGTGACCCATGCGGTCCAAAAAATGCAAGACGCTCAGCTCTACATTGATGAAACGCCAGCGTTGAGTTCGGTTGAGGTCAGGGCGCGCTCGCGTCGTCTGGCACGTCAATGCGGCAAGCTCGGTTTGATCGTGATCGACTACTTACAGTTGATGGGGGCGAGCTCCGCAGGTGAAAACCGTGCGACCGAGATTTCAGAAATCAGCCGCTCACTCAAAGCTTTGGGTAAAGAACTCGAGTGTCCTGTGATTGCGCTTTCGCAGCTTAACCGCAGTCTGGAGCAACGCCCTAACAAGCGTCCCGTGATGAGTGACTTGCGCGAATCAGGTGCGATCGAACAGGATGCTGACTTGATTTTGTTTATTTATCGTGACGAAGTCTATAACCCTGATTCACCCGATAAAGGCACGGCAGAAATTATTATCGGTAAGCAGCGTAACGGTCCAATCGGTACAGTGCGACTGACATTCCAAGGCTCAAGTACACGATTCCTGAACTTTGCGGGTGGCCCGGGGATATTCTCTTCGGAGTAAAGTGAACCGGACAGATTATTTAAACATCACTCAAAAAAAATGCCTCTGACAAGAGGCCTTTTTTTGACTAGTCCGGTTTTTTATAATTCTTTTTCAGGCGACTCAATTTCTGCCTGATCGGTTGACGCGACCTGCTGCTTTGCCTGCAGCAGCTGTTTGATTTTCATTGCATCGTAAATCCGCGTACCTTTGCCTTCCGCATTGAGCAAGACAATTGCCGTGTCGCGGTTGTTGATACGTGTCACCATCACCAGACATTGACCTGCTTCATTAATAAAGCCTGTCTTGGATACTTTGATATCCCAGCTTGGATTGGTGACCAGCATGTTTGTATTGCGAAACACGGTCGGGGTTTTGTTTCCGGCCCGAACTTCTTGCTGGTTATCGGTAGAAAAATTACTGATTGTGGGGCGCGAGGCGGCTGCCTGCATCATTTTGACAAGATCGCGTGGTGAGGACACGTTGTCACTCGACAGACCTGTTGGTTCGACAAAATGCGACTGCGTCATCCCGAGTTGTTTGGCTTTTGCATTCATCGCCACAACAAATGCATTCAGACCACCCGGATAATTGCGTGCCAGAGCATTAGCCGCACGGTTTTCAGAAGACATTAACGCAATGTGTAACATGTCGGCACGTGTTAGACGGGCCCCCACCGCGAGTCGCGAGCGGCTATGTTTGACCTGATCCACATCGGCTTGTGTGACTTCGATTATTTCCTGCATGTTCTGGTTGGCATCCGTCACAACAAGAGCCGTCATGAGTTTGGTGATGGATGCGATCGGGCGAGCGCCTTCTTCGTTGCGGGAATACAGCACTGCATTACTTGACAGGTCTTGTACAAAAACCACGTTTGATCTTACCGCACCCATTGATGCCATTTTGCCGGTAGCAGACGCGGCGACAGCTTTTTTGTTGATGCTTGGGGCATTCGAGGGCTTGACCGATGAAGTCTTGGTCGACTTCGCCGCAGTCGATTTTTTTGCAGTAGAGGTATTTGATTTTGAAGTCGATTTACTACTTTGCTTGCTTGTGGATGTCGACTTTTTCTTAGCACTCGACGATGTTGAAGCTGAGCTATCTGATGCACTTTGGGCAACGCTCTGGGTCGCAGGCATGGCTAATGACGCGCACAATAATGGTGCGAGCCAGGCCTGGCGTGACGAAAAAAACGACAAAAAACGCATTCCTGTTGCCCTAGAAAATATAAAAACTATGTAAATTATATACTTAGCTTTGATATCTAATCTAGTTTTTTATTGGAACTTTTGCGAAATATCATGCGACAAGGGTTAACCCTTGGCTGTGCGTCCCAACATGTTCATCGCAAGTCGAAAGGCTGTTTCAAGCGAAGATGGATCTGCTATGCCTTGGCCGGCTATGTCAAAGGCGGTGCCGTGATCGACGCTAGTTCTGACAAAAGGCAGGCCGACGGTCACATTGACGCCCTCATCAACGCCCAGATATTTAATTGGGATAAGTCCTTGGTCGTGATATTGCGCGACAACAATATCAAACTCACCTCTGCGCGCCCGCATAAAAATAGTGTCACCAGGCCAGGGGCCTGTCGCATCGATGCCCTGCGACCGAGCCTGGCTGATCGCCGGAGCAATAATTTCTATCTCTTCACGACCAAATTTACCGTTTTCGCCTGCGTGGGGATTGAGCCCTGCCACGGCGATTCTGGGCGCGGTAATACCCATACCCACACAAGCTTTATGGGCTAATTCGATCGTGCGTAACGCCAGTGCTTGTGTGATAGTTTTTGATACCTCAGACAAGGCAATATGAATGGTGGTGAGGATCACGCGCAGCTGCTCATTGACTAGCATCATGGCGACGTGTTTTGTCGCCGTGCGCTCAGCGAGGATTTCAGTATGTCCCGGAAAATCAAGCCCTGCCGCATGCATCGCCTCTTTGTTGAGCGGGGCGGTGACAATCGCTGAAATACGACCGAGTTTTGCATCGTCGATTGCCATGCATAAGGCATCGTAGGCTGCCTGTCCGGCACGCGCATCCACGCACCCCATCTGCAACTCGACAGGCAGGGCAGGGAAAGTTGGGCGCACATACATACATGGCCCATGGGCAAGATGTAACAAATGCGCATCGTTCAAGGCATCGACCGAGTCTAGCGCAACGATCTTAACCGCACTCTGCAGCGCTTTAACCGCCCGCTGCAGACTCGGCACATCACCATAGACGACACAAGGCGCAGGCAGTCCTTTTGCGTGAAGTTTAACGATGATTTCAGGGCCAATCCCTGCGGCATCACCCATGGTGATGCCCAGAGGACGGTCCGTAAGCTCGCTGTGCAAGCGCATCATTTAAAGTACTTCGCCTGCATAATCGGCCAGGCGTGAACGTTCACCGCGTTGCAAGGTGACATGGCCGGCATGTGGCCAGCCTTTGAATCGGTCTACGACAAACGTCAGACCTGAACTGCCTTCTGTTAGGTAGGGGGTATCGATCTGTGCGATGTTGCCTAGGCAGATCACCTTGGTGCCTGGACCCGCCCGCGTAATCAGCGTTTTCATCTGCTTGGGTGTCAGGTTTTGGGCTTCGTCGATGATCAGCAGTTTATTGAGGAAAGTCCGGCCACGCATGAAGTTCAAGGATTTGATCTTGATTTTCGAACGGATCAGCTCCATGGTTGCCGTGCGGCCCCAGTCGTTGCCATTGCTGGCCGAACTCCCCGCTTCGGTATCCCCCATGTTGAGCACTTCGAGGTTGTCTTCAAGTGCGCCCATCCAGGGACCCATTTTTTCTTCTTCGGTACCTGGCAAGAATCCGATATCTTCACCTACGGGTACCGTCACGCGTGTCATAATGATTTCACTGTAGCGTTTGGTCTCAAGTACTTGCGCGAGACCGGCAGCCAGCGTCATCAACGTTTTTCCTGTTCCCGCCTGGCCGAGCAGTGACACAAAATCACAGTCCGGATTCATCAGCAGATTCATTGCGAAATTTTGCTCGCGATTGCGCGCGATCACACCCCAGACATTATTTTTGCCGTGTGTGTAGTCGCGCAGTGTGGCGAGCACCGCGGTTTTGCCGCTCACCTCGCGCACTTGCGCGTAGAGCGGCATGGGACCTTCAAAATACACGAACTGATTGACCATGAACTGACCACACATGGGGCCGTGAATTTTGTAGAACGTCGTTCCGCCTTGTTGCCAGGATTCAACGTCTTTGCCGTGCTTGTTCCAGAAGTTATCCGGTAGTTGCATCACACCGCTGTATAGCAGGTCGGAATCCTCTAGGACCTGATCATTGAAATAGTCTTCGGCGGCTAGTGCGAGCGCACGCGCTTTTAAGCGCATATTGATGTCTTTGGACACCAACACAACTTCGCGGTTTTTATGCAAGTCTTGCAGTGCGCGCACAACGCCAAGAATCTGGTTGTCGGCTTTGCCCATCGGCAGGTCTGGCGGTAATGTGCTTGCGATCGCTGTTGTCTGGAAAAACAGTTTGCCTGTCGCGTCTTTATGACCGACGCTGTCAAGGACTAGCCCTTCATCCAGATTCCGGTGATCGCCAACAATCGTATCGAGTGATCGGCTGACTTGACGCGCGTTACGCGCGACTTCCGACATGCCCTTTTTTTGATGATCAAGCTCTTCGAGCGTCATCATCGGCAAAAACACATCATGCTCTTCAAAACGGA
>CAINDJ010000433.1 GCA_903847325.1 uncultured beta proteobacterium
AAACCATACTGTGCCAAAGCCCAAGGAGCATGCTCACGACTCGAACCACAACCAAAGTTTTTACGACCCAACAAGATCGAAGCCCCCTGATAACGCGAATGGTTCAGGATGAAATCAGGATTTAATGGACGTTTTGAATTGTCCATGCCTGGTTCACCGTGATCCAGATAGCGGAGCTCGTCAAACAGGTTGGGACCAAAACCTGTGCGCTTGATCGATTTCAAAAACTGCTTTGGAATGATCAGGTCGGTGTCGACGTTTTCACGATCGAGTGGGGCAACGATGCCTTCATGTGTAGTGAATTTATCCATGATTCTTACCGGAAATTACGAACATCGACAAAATGGCCAGCGATTGCAGCGGCTGCTGCCATGGCTGGGCTCACAAGGTGGGTACGACCGCCCTGCCCTTGACGACCTTCAAAGTTACGATTGGAGGTGGAAGCACAACGCTCCTCAGGTTCCAGGCGATCAGCATTCATCGCCAGACACATTGAGCAACCTGGCTCGCGCCATTCGAAACCTGCTTCGATGAAAATTTTGTCCAGACCTTCGCGTTCTGCTTGGGCCTTAACCAGTCCTGAGCCAGGTACGACTAATGCCTGACGTACATTGCTCGCGACGCGTTTACCGCGTGCAACAACAGATGCAGCGCGCAAATCTTCGATGCGTGAGTTAGTACAGGAACCGATAAAGACACGATCAATCTTGATGTCTTCGATCGCTGTATTGGGTTTAAGGCCCATATACTCAAGCGCGCGCTCCATACTGTTGCGTTTCATATCGTCTTTTTCACGATCGGGATCAGGTACGCGACCTGTCACGGGCAGCACCATCTCTGGTGAAGTACCCCAGGTTACCTGCGGCACAATCTGACGGGCATCGATTTCGACGACACGGTCAAAATGCGCGCCTTCGTCGGTGTGCAAGGTTTTCCAGTATGTCACTGCCGCATCCCACAACGCACCGCTCGGTGCGAAAGGACGTCCTTTGAAATACTCGATCGTCTTATCATCGACTGCAACCATGCCAGAGCGGGCACCTGCCTCGATCGACATATTGCACAAGGTCATACGGCCCTCGACTGACAAGCCACGAATGGTGCTGCCAGCAAATTCAATTGCTGTACCCGTACCACCAGCCGTACCAATCACGCCAATCACATGCAAAATGACATCTTTGGCCGTGCAACCTGCAGGCAGCGCGCCTTCGACGCGGACCAGCATGTTTTTATTCTTTTTGACCTGCAATGTTTGCGTGGCCATGGTGTGCTCGACTTCCGAGGTACCAATACCAAAGGCCAATGCACCGACCGCACCGTGTGTACTTGTATGCGAATCGCCGCAAACAACGGTCATACCAGGCAGGGTTGCGCCCTGCTCAGGACCGATCACGTGCACAATGCCCTGACGTAAATCATTCATCTTGAATTCGATCACATTGTGCTTGGCACAATTTGCATCCAGCGTATCGACTTGGAGCTTGGAAATCGGATCAGTAATGCCTTGTGCACGGTCAAGTGTGGGCACATTGTGGTCTGCCACCGCCAAGTTGGCGTTCAGACGCCAGAGTTTGCGACCGGCCAGTTCCAGGCCCTCAAAAGCCTGAGGGCTGGTGACTTCGTGCAAAAGATGACGATCGATATAAAGGATCGTCGTGCCATCTGGATCTTCGTGAACCACATGGGCGTCCCAAAGCTTGTCGTATAGAGTTTTTTTCATGACGCAGGATCTGCCTAACACACGTGTAAAAGGGATAGCTCTCGATTATGCCATAGCGCGGCGAGAGCATTACGCATAGCTAAATGCTGCAACGCGGGAATAATTCGGGTAGATTTAAGCAGTCGGCTCACCGCACTGCGCACGATGTCGCAAAGCATGATCAGCCAGAATGATGGCCAGCAATGCCTCTGCAATGGGTGTCGCACGGATGCCTACACAAGGGTCATGACGACCCAGGGTCTGAACCATCACAGGATTACCGGCGCGATCAACTGATCTGCGCTCAATACGGATGCTGGAAGTCGGTTTAATCGCAAGGCTCACCGTGACGGGTTGCCCAGTCGAAATCCCACCCAGAATCCCGCCAGCATGATTAGTTAAGAATCCCTCAGGGGTCATTTCATCGCCATGCTCGGAGCCACGCTGCTCCACGCTGTGAAATCCTGCGCCAATTTCGACGCCTTTCACTGCATTCAAGCCCATCATCGCATGTGCAATATCTGCATCCAGGCGGTCATAGATGGGCTCCCCCCAGCCTGCGGGGAGATGTTCAGCAACCACCTCGATGCGGGCACCCACCGAATCACCATCCTTGCGCAGCTGATCCATATAGGACTCCAGCTCAGGGACGACCGCGTCATTCGCTGAAAAAAACGGGTTGTTGGCGACATGGTCCCAGCTCAGAAACGGCATCGGCACAGGCCCCAACTGACTCATATAGCCGCGCACAACCGTGCCGTATTTCTCATGGAGCCATTTTTTTGCAATCGCACCGGCTGCAACGGTCGGTGCAGTCAGACGCGCAGAAGACCGGCCACCGCCGCGAGGATCTCTTTCACCGTATTTTTTAAAATAAGCAATATCAGCATGACCTGGACGAAAGGTATCAGCGATCGCACTGTAATCCTTACTGCGCGCATCCGCATTACGAATCAGCAATGCAATTGGCGTGCCAGTGGTTTTGCCCTGGTAGACTCCCGAAAGAATCTCAACCTGATCGGCTTCCTGGCGCTGGGTCACATGACGTGAAGTCCCAGGACGACGACGATCCAGATCAATTTGGATATCGGCCTCGGTCAATGACAAGCCTGGAGGGCAGCCATCCACAACACAGCCGATGGCCGGGCCGTGGGATTCACCAAAATTGGTCACACAAAAAAGAGTACCGAGCGTATTGCCTGACATAGCCTAGCCGTCAAAAAAGAATTGAAGTCATTATTATTGCATCAGTAGGTGATTTGCACTGACTATGAAGAACAACTCACCTCAATATGACTCGCCCAGGCCGGAGGCAACGCAGCGTAGGCGTCCATCCCAGCATGTGCGACAAATGGACTACGTAATACGGTCATCAGGTTTTCAATTTCTGATGCATCACCCTGTTGAGCGGCCTCAATAGCCGCCTGAGCGAGATGATTTCTCAATACATAAAGCGGATTTGCGGCCAGCATGGTCTGAATCCTGTTGAAATCCGATTTGTCGGAGTTACGTAATATTCTTTGTCGATATCTTTCCAGCCATAATTCGGCTGCATCTCTATCTATGAATAAATCAATAAAAGGCATCAGGCCGGAATGTACGGTGTGACCAAGGTCCGTTTCTATTTGCAGCTGAGTGACGTTAGCTTTTGCAACATCGGCTAAGCCCGGCGCATAAGCCAATTGCCTGAAAGTGAGAGTAAAGTCAGCGTGGTTAGCCTGCATCAGACTCCACAAGTCATCAACTAAGGTCTCATCGCCCTCCTGCCAGTCGCTCAAGCCTAGTTTGTCCATCATGCGTTTTTGCATGGCATCAAGAAAAGTGGGTTCAAACTGATCGAGCGCTGCGCGTAATGCATCGGCATCCGGCACGATCGTATGCAGACTATTAGCCAGCTGGTAGAGATTCCAATGTGCGACTGCGGGTTGTGCATGCCAGGCATAACGTCCATTGGTATCTGTGTGATTACAGATATGGCGTGCATCAAAGCCATCCATAAAACCATATGGACCGTAATCGAGCGTCAAGCCGAGGATCGACATGTTGTCAGTATTCATCACCCCATGACAAAACCCGACTACCTGCCAACCGGCCATTAACTCTGCTGTGCGCTTGACCACACACTCGAGCAAAGCAACATACGGATTGACTGATGTTAAACACTCAGGATAAAAACGTTCAATGACATAGTCAGCCAATCGACGCAGATGTTCTGGATGATTACCTGCTGCCCAGTGCTGAAACGACCCAAACCGGATAAAACTTGGTGCCATACGCGCGACGACTGCAGCGGTTTCGACTGTTTCTCTCATGACAGGATTTTTAGCTGTGACGAGAGAAAGCGCACGCGTGGTCGGGATACCCAGACCATGCATCGCCACACTGGCTAAATATTCTCTGACCGAAGATCTCAGGACCGCACGACCATCTCCCATGCGCGAGTATGGCGTCATCCCTGCACCTTTTAGCTGAAGCTCCCAATGCCCTTCGGGCCCTTTGAGCTCACCGAGCAAGTGTGCACGACCATCACCGAGCTGACCCGCCCAATGCCCAAACTGATGCCCGCTATAGACTGCCGCGAGCGTATCGCCACCCGGCAAAGGAGATGTACCACTCACGACGTCTAAAAAAACTGGCTCGGATAGCGCTTGAGCGGATAATCCGAGGAGCGCAGCGGCATCTGTATTGACATGCAATAACGCAGGCTGATTAAGTGGTGTGGTGGGCAGACGCGTGTAAAACGCGGCACCAAGTGCAGCGAATGAATTCAGTTTTGGGATGTCATCAAAACAATCATAGGCGTTCATGTGTTGCTGCCTGAGGTGGTGCCTGCAGTGCTGCCTGAGGTTGTACCTGGGGTGGCGCCCGAAAGACCGCGCTTTTTAGCGAGTTTTGCAGCCCGCTTGGCAGGTCGCACATAAAAAATCGCTGCTAGAAAAAAAATGCTCGATAATACGATCTCTAACCAGGCCAGAGTGATTGAAGGTCCCGCCGGGTCGGACATGACCCGCACAACGCCTTCCATCAGATATAGAAGCACCAGCATCGAAGCCCACTGAATCGTATAAAGACTGCCGCGGGCAACGCCGCGCACAGCAAAGGCAAGTGGTAAGGCCTTCATAAATAGCAGCGTCCCACCGGCGCGCAGCGGGGCGAGCCAGGTTTCCCATAAAACACAAAGTACGATCAACCCGAGCAAGCTTAAAAGCGCACTGCGCTGCAGCAAAACATTGAGTACGGGAGGTTTAATGGCTAAAGTAGATTGGTTCATGCTGCTATTATCGCCTGCATAGTGAGGGGAATTCCATGCAAGATCATAAGGCTGAGTCATTGCCTATCGCGACAAAACCATCGAACACAGCGGGATATCTCGACATCCTCGCCTTTATATGGGCGCGTTTAGGTCAAGAAAAAATCATCCAGCTGGCCTCTAGCCTGACTTTCTCGACCGTACTCGCAATCGTCCCCCTGCTTGCGGTCGTGCTTTCTTTATTCACTGCATTTCCCTTATTTAAAGAATATAGCGACGCGCTGCAGGATTTCATGATCAACAGCCTGATGCCTCCGGCAATTTCAGACAACATCATGAAATATCTCAACGAGTTTGCAACCCAGGCGTCACGATTAACCGCAATTGGCGGTGGATTTCTCATTTTCACTGTCATGCTGCTGATCATGTCGGTAGAGTCTGCACTAAACGACATTTGGCATGTCAGTCGGCAACGTCCTGCCAGTCAGAGACTGCTGGTGTACTGGGCGTTAATTTCAGTTGGTCCGATCCTGACCGGTGCAAGCCTCTGGACCACGGCATTTTTAGCGCGCGAATCCCTTGGATTAGTTGGCAATGTGCCCGCCCTGCTTGAGCTCACGCTGCAATTCATTCCCTTTATTTTGAGCGGATTAGGGTTTGCAGCAATTTTTGCGATTGTGCCAAATTGCAAAGTTCGGGGACGCGATGCGCTCGCGGGTGGTTTTATGACCGCGGTTATTCTCGAAGGCATGAAACTGGGGTTTGCTTACTATATCTCTCAGTTTTCAACTTACACCGTTATTTACGGAGCCTTTGCGGCGCTGCCTGTATTCCTGATCTGGGTATATCTTTCGTGGTTAGGCGTACTTTTAGGCGCACTCTGGGCCGCCAACATGCCGGCCATCAGAATCAACAGAATTGAGCTCACTCCACATCCAGGGGCCGCACTGATTGAGTCCATCCTCTTGATGCAAGCACTCGATCAAGCGCGGGATGCGACACCTCCCGGCTGCGTGTCCTCAGATCTCATGCACGCATTACGCATCAGATACGACACACTCACTGAATTGCTACAAACACTTGCTGAATTGGGCATGGTGGCCAATACACAGTGGCAGGGACAGGACCGCTGGGTGCTCGCGTGTAACCCCGATACAAAGAATCTCGGGCCGCTATTTGATCGCCTGGCAATTGACCGAAATGTCTTAAAGCGTATCCATCAGCCCGAGCTGACTACCGCATTTGCTGCGCTGATTGCCAACAAAACAAGCCCCACCCTGGCAAATGTGCTGTTGCGTCATGACAATTTACATACCGAGCCATTACAATCGGGACAAGATAGCAGCACACAGGAAACATAACATGCTTAAAGTCAGTGAAATTTTGCGTGTGAAGGGAAACACCCTTTATACCGCCACACCCGACATGCCTGTCTCCCATGCGCTTGAGACGATGAGCGAAAATGATATTGGTTCTCTGGTGATCATGGATCATGGCTCACTTGGCGGCATGCTGACATTCAGGGAGATCATCAGGCACATACATGCCAATAATGGTCAGGTCGGCGAAACAACGATTCGCAGCATCATGGATGATGCACCGGTTAGCGTCTCGCCCAACACCGAAGCAGCTGAAGTACAACGCCTGATGCTTGAAAAACACGCGCGTTATCTGCCTGTCATGGATGGCCCCGTATTAATGGGCGTCATTTCTTTTTACGATATGGCACAGGCAATCGTCGCTGCGCAAAAATTCGAAAACTCAATGCTTAAAGCCTATATTCGTGACTGGCCGACCGACGGGCAAGAGCCTGCAGTTTAGTCAACGCCACTGTCTATGAAAATTTCGGACCGGCGGGTCCGATTTTTTTCCATGCGGTTCGAATCAAATCACCGCGTCCACCGTTGAGCTGTTTAGAGTCAGATAATGTTTGACGCCATAGCCTTGACTTTGGACGCCCGTTAAACAGTCCCAGCAGTGGTCGAACCATAATCCTGAGCGGCACTTCCTGGTCAACCTGTTTATCAGCGTACAGAACCAGCGACTCGATCAGTTCTTCTTCAGAAAGCGCAGTGAGCTCTGGCCACCAAGCCTTAGAAATCTGCGCCAGGATACTCGGGTCATGCCAGGGTGCACGCCCAAGCATGACCCCGTCGAAGTTAGGCATCTGCTCATCGCAAGCAGCAAGATTTGAAATGCCGCCATTTAAAACAATGATGGCATCAGGAAAGTCTTGTTTAAGTTTTGCCGCGTCGTCGTAGCGCAGAGGTGGAACATCGCGGTTGTCTTTTGGAGAGAGGCCCTTGAGAACTGCATTACGCGCATGCACCACAAACACACGGCAACCCGTGTCATAAATTTTGCCGACAAAATCACGCACAAAACTGTAACTTTCTTCGTAATCCAAACCCAGTCGGTGTTTGACCGTTACAGGCACATCCACAACATCCTGCATGGCTTTAATGCAATCTGCGACCAGCGTAGGCTCTGCCATCAGGCATGCCCCAAAAGCCCCTTTCTGCACACGTTCCGAGGGACAACCACAATTGAGATTAATCTCGTCGTAGCCCCATTGCGCACCTAACTTTGCGGCGCGGGCAAGCGCATCAGGCTCGCTGCCACCAAGTTGCAAGGCAACCGGATGCTCTTGCTCATTAAAATCCAGATGACGCTCTATATCACCGTGCGTGAGCGCTCCCGTCGTAATCATTTCCGTATACAGACGTGCGTGCGGTGCGAGCAAACGATGAAAAAAACGACAATGTTTGTCCGTTACATCGATCATGGGGGCGACGCATAAGCGCCAACCCTCTTTAGGTAAAGTTGTCACAAGAATAGATGCAAAAAACGTAAAAATTAGCCAGTTAGGCAGGTAATTTGTCTATTTTAGCTGTCAGGGCTTACCAGTGCGGGGAAACGTCCGCTTCCTTGCTAAAATCAAAGACTGCTCAGTCTC
>CAINDJ010000434.1 GCA_903847325.1 uncultured beta proteobacterium
AGATTTCGTCAAGCTGGACGAAAGACCAAACAGTAAGCATTGCTCACCGAAACTCAATCTCGCACATGTTGCTCACCGATTTCCAGAAAGTTAGGTTTACAAGACCAATCTTAATTGATCTGGGTGGAATAGCGAAAGGATACGCAGTCGATCGAGCCTGCGAAAGTCTGACCGCAAGTGGAGTCCAATCTGGATGTGTGAACGCGGGAGGTGATTTGCGCGTCTTTGGTCAACATGAAAAAAGCATTCACCTTCGAAATCCAAAGTATCCAGAGCAACTCATTCATGCGGGTCAACTCAGCAATGGAGCCATCGCCACATCGGGAATTTACTTTACGGATCCTGACGGCACGCTCACACCCCGAAGCGCCTTAATTACACCCCAAACAGGTCAGCCTATTTTTATGAAAAATAGTTTTACTGTGATTGCGCGAACTTGCGCTGTCGCCGACGGGCTCACCAAAGCACTCGCCGCTGAACAGAATCCTATGGCGGAATATTTTCAATATTTTAATGCTCAAGCACTCATCATATGAGTCATCAAAATAAACTCTCTACAGCTAAACGAATAGGGCGTATGGCTCGTTGGCACAAAAATACCGCATACACCGTATTGATAACTTGTGCTTCAACGGGGCTGATGTGGTTTGGACTTGGCGAATTCGCAGAACTCCTGCCGCCTCAGCTTCGCTTTTGGTGGGTCACACACGGAATCTCAGGATTGCTCGCGCTTTGCATCATCGGATCCGCACTTCCACAGCACTTGCTTGTGACATGGAGGTCGCATCGAAATCGTTTTGCGGGTGCGATGGCGACGTTGATATTCGCATTGATCGCGATTAGTACCGGGCTATTGTTTTATGGCAATGAGGGCCTGCATGACCCCGCGAAATGGATGCATATCATTCTGGGACTGGGCCTTTGCCTGATATTCCCATGGCACATCATCAAAGGCCGCAAAAGCACAGCTCGCCTTCTGCAGCGAACAGTGATTAGATAGCCATCCCTTTACGAATCAACTCGTCGACCAGCTGATTCATATCAACTTCTCTGGTTTGAGCGAGCTCTCGCAATTCATTGGCCAGTTGTGCATCGAGTTTGACGGCAAAAGGGATCAAACCTTTAGCCTGGTCCAGTTTTCTCTGCGCTTTACGGTCCAGCACCCCACCCTGTGCGAAACGGTCAGGGGTACCTGCTTTATTGAGCTTATCGTCTATCTTGAGGCCTAACTTCTTGTACAGATCAGTCTTTTTCATACATGTGGCCTTTAGCTATAAGCCTGAACTGTACATCTGAAAGCGCTTACAAAGTAAAAAGACCCGAAACTGAACCGATTCCGGGCCTTGCTTACTTAATTAGCTTCAAGTTTGCGTAGTTTGAGATGTCTGGCCCATTGCGTAAACAAAACCAGAATAAAACAAACAAAACCAACCAAATCAGTGGTGAGCGATGGATATGCAAGCGCCACACCACCCACAATCATTAGCGTGCGTTCGATTAAATTAGTTTTTTCGATAAACCAGCCTTGTAGCCCGCCCGCCAGACAAATCACGCCAACAATCGCAGTAAAGGTTGTCCAAGCGATCTGCAACCAGTCAGCTTGCATGAGCCCTTTCATGGAACCCATTAACAACAAACCTGTACCTGACTGATCAAGCGTAAACATGAATGGCACCAAAATTGCGGGTGCGACGTATTTCCAGGTTTGCATGGTAGTTTTATAAGGATCTCCCTTGCATATCGCTGCCGCCGCAAAAGGAGATAAAGCCGTTGGTGGAGAGACCTCAGACAAAACGGCGTAATAAAAGATAA
>CAINDJ010000435.1 GCA_903847325.1 uncultured beta proteobacterium
CCTTCCCAGCCAATCCAGAAAAAGTTTGAAAGTGCAGCGGTGTCTGTGTTGCTTGGTAATTCAGCGTTGGCTACGGCAAGATCGAGACAAACTTTAAGCCGAGCTTCCCAGGCGATGAGGACGGCTTCAAGTCGCATGCGGAACTCATTGTTCAGACTAGCGAGTTCTTGACCCATATTACCGATTAAACACCCGCGTTTGAATTCATAACGTGTCATGCCATCTTTTCCCTCGTCGACAAATCGCTGAATGCGGGTAAGAGGAGGGATTGAGTGATCTTCGAAAATCCTGGTCATTTTTTCATCGTAGAAATCAACATAATTATCAATGACTGCGATGCCAAAGTCTTGTTTGCTTTTGAAGTAATGGTAGAAGGATCCCTTGGGTACGCCAACACGAGAGAGTATTTCCTCAATGCCGGTAATCTGAAAACCTCGCTCCGTTAACAACTCCGTACCACACCAGATCAAGGCCATTTTTGTTTCGCCTCGTGCTTTTGCCTGCAGCGAACGAGGTAGGTCCTGGCTTGCCGAATTTATATGCGCATTAGGGACAGGAGTACTTGAGATGAGCTTTGTTGTTTGTAGGTGTGTCATTGTTCGGGTAATTACCGATCTAATTAGTAGACGACCGGTCTATTATATAAACAGCTTTGTAAAAAGAAGCAACAAATTAATAATGATCCAAATCCTGGATTGTCCGGGATTGATCCGATAGGCTGGAAATAATGCCAAACGCCTTATTAGCGATACGAGAGTTAGATAAGCGATTTGGCGGCGTGCACGCCGTTAAGTCGCTTTCGCTCGATATTGCTGCCGGGGAAGTTGTCGGTTTGATTGGTCCCAACGGCTCTGGCAAGTCTACGAGCGTCAATCTCATCTCTGGTACGTTCGCGCCAACCAGCGGAGTGATCGAGTTTGCCGGTCAGGATGTGACCCGAATGGGGATTGGCGAGCGTGTGAGGCATGGCTTGGCCAGAACCTTTCAGACGACAACGCTATTCGGAGAATTTACCCTGCTCGAACAAGTCGAGTTGGCATGTCATACAAGGTATGAGCAGTCTGGTTGGGCGGAGGTATTTAAAACAACGACCGCGACTGCGGACCGCCTGCAACAAAGGCGCAAGTCAGAAAAAATTCTGACCTTGCTCGGCCTTGAGTCTCATGCCGCACATTACGCGGCCGAGGTTTCCTCTGCGCAGCAAAGACTATTAATGATCGCCACGGCTCTCGCAACAGAGCCTAAATTGCTCTTGCTCGATGAGCCTGCAGCAGGGATGGTCGCCAAGGAGCGAGCCGAGTTAGCCAGAGTCATCTATAAAATCCGCGACCAGGGCATTGCTGTGATGGTGATCGAGCATCATATGGGTTTAATCATGGACGTTTGCGAACGTATCGCTGTGCTTAACTTCGGTCAAAAAATTGCTGATGACGTACCTGGCATGATCCGCGCTAACCCAGCGGTAATCGAAGCATACCTTGGGGCGTCAGACTGAGATGCTGAAAGTTGAAAATTTGCGAGCTGGCTATGGGAAAACGGACATCCTGCACGGGATTAGTTTCGAAGTGCACGCTGGTCAATGCGTCACGCTAATTGGTGCGAATGGCGCTGGCAAATCGACAGCCTTGCGCTGCCTCACTGGACTGTTGCCTGTGCGTTGCGGTAAGGTGCTTTTCGAGGGGGAGGAGATCTCTGGTCTGCCCGGGCACAAGATTGTCAGGCGGGGTATCACGATGTGTCCTGAGGGGCGGCAAATTTTTCCCGAAATGTCTGTGCTTGAAAATCTGAAAATGGGTGCGCACATTCGTCGCGATAGCGAGCAGCAAGTGGATCTTGAGCGGATGATGGATATGTTTCCAGTCTTGCGTAAACGGGCAATGCAAATGGCAGGGACCTTATCTGGAGGTGAGCAGGAGATGCTCGCAATTGGTCGTGCGCTGATGTCACGCCCTAAACTTTGTATTTTCGACGAGCCGTCACTTGGCCTTGCACCAAAAATCGTTCAGGAAGTCGGTGAGACGATTGCGCGCATAAAAGAGACCGGCACAACGATCCTGCTGGTTGAGCAAAATGCCAGGATGGCACTCGGCCTGGCGGATCAGGCCTATTTATTCGAAGCAGGGGAAATCGTATTGCGGGGGACAGGAAAAGAGTTGATGGCTCACCCCGAAGTCAGTAATGCCTATCTGGGGCACTAGCCAGAGCTTACAGATATAAACAACGACGTATAAAAATGACTCAGGAGACAGTGATGCATCATTCCACGACTAAAGTTTTAAAACGTAGCGTTGTTGCGGCGCTCATGGCAGTGTTTACCGGATCGATTTATGCAGCAGATAAAATGATCGACATTGGCGTCAGTGACGCGCTGACTGGACCTGGAGCCGTGTATGGTTTGCCCCAGTCTAATGCCGTCAAGATGGCGGTTGAAGAAATCAACGCGCAAGGCGGCGTGAAAGCGGGATCTGATACCTACAAGTTTAATGTGATTGCTTATGACGATAAGGCTAATCCTACCGAGGGGACAAACGTTGTCCGTAAGCTGATTGACCGGGACAACGTCAAATTTATCGTTGGCTTTTGTTGCTCGGGTCCGACGAGTGCCGTAGCCTCTTTTATTGCCAAAGAACCAGTCGTCATGCTAGTGGGTAACGCTGCCGAGCGCAGCATCACGACGCAGGGCGCACCTAACCTGTTGCGTACCCGTCCCCCAGCAGACTTTACCGGTGCAGCTGCAGGAACATTTGTTGCGCAAAAGGGCGTCAAAAACATTGCCGTAATCGGTAATCTCGATGTTGCGCTGTATGCGCAGTATCTTGAAGCATTTGAACGAGAGTTCACCAAAGCAGGCGGCAAAGTCGTTGCGCGCGAGTCATTTGGACTGAAGGATCGCGATATGACCCCTCAGCTCACCAAGGTACGGGCGCTGAATCCTGAGGCGCTGCTTGTCATTGGCTATATCGAACCGGCGGCGTTTGTTTATCGACAGTCTGTCGAAATGGGTATGAAACTGCCCCGTTATGGATTCACCAGTGGTAGTGAAGAGCAGTTTTTGAAAGTTGCGAGCTCTGAGCAAATGGAAGGCGTCTGGGATTTACGTCCGCTCGAACTGACACTCGACGCATTGGGTCCAACAGCCAAGACCTATGCTGAGAATTACAATAAAAAATTCGGGATGGCTGCAGCCCCAAGCTCACCCTATGCATACGATCAGGTTTACGTGCTTAAAAACGCCATCGAAGCGGTTGGTTCAGCATCCGATCCAGCAAAAATAGCGGCTGCCGCGCATCAGCTCGCTATCCCTGCGCAAGCTGTGATGAAATATCTGCCTGTTGCAGGCAAGATGTTTGATGAAAATGGACAGGCTTACACCGCAAACGGTGCGTTTCAATGGCAAAAAGGCAAGTGGGTGTATGTCTCGGATCTGCCTTCTGACGCAATGGCTTACTCCGCTTATCTGAAGAGCCTGCGCAAATAACCACAATGCCTACGTCTTCAGACCAGAAACCGATGAGTCGCGCATGATTGAACTTGTCCAGCAAATTTTTAACGGACTCGCGATCGGCGCAGTCTACACGCTCATCGGTATCGGTTTGACGATCGTCTTTGGTATTTTGGGGATCGCCCATTTTGCCCATGGTGTTGTAGCGATGTCTGGCGGGTATGTCGCCTTTATTTTGATTGAAAAATTCGGCATTCCCTTTTTTCCAGCTGTTTTTCTGTCGATGCTTGCCGGTGCGGTATTTGGAATCTTGATTGAGCGGATTGCCTATCGTCCAGCGCAAAATGCGCCGCCGATCAATGCATTCATCATTGCGCTTGGCCTGACGATGATGCTCGATGGACTCAATCTGCTGACATTTGGTCCTGATCAGATCGTTGTCCGTACACCTTATACGCATGTCTACAATTTCCTTGGGATTGTTGTGACAGAGTTGCGCATTGTTGTGCTGAGCTGTACCGCAGTGCTGCTGTTGCTCATGTGGCTCTTTGTTACGCGGACAAAGACCGGACGCGCCATCCGTGCCGTTGCGCAGAATCGCGGCGCAGCAACACTCATGGGGGTGAACGCGAATGCGGTGGCCTATGTCGTGTTTGGTTTGTCTTCTGCTCTGGGGGTAGCGGGTGGTGCGTTAGTGGGAGCCATGCTGGCTCTGGCGCCTGGACTAGGTGAGAGTCTCGTTATTAAAGGTTTTGCTGTCTTGATTCTGGGTGGACTTGGCTCAATTCCGGGGGCCATCCTTGGTGGTCTGATACTCGGTGTGAGCGAATCACTCGCGGCAGGTTATATCTCCTCATCCTACAAGGATGTCATCGCATTTGCAGTGATGATTATTGTGCTTCTTTTCAGACCTGAAGGTCTAATGGGTAAGAAATGAAAAGCGTCATAAATAATCGTTTCTGGTTGCTGCTGTTGCTTGTTTTTTCTCTGATCGCTCCGCGTTTGATCTCAGTGCCGTATTTTCTGCACCTGATGATACTAGCCTTGATTTGGGTAGTCATCGCCCAGGGTCAAAACTTGATTCAAGGTTTTACCGGCTATGTATCAATTGCCTCCGCTGGTTTTATGGGGGTAGGCGCCTACGCCTCGACACTGTTATGTCTGAGGCTGGGCGTGTCTGTCTGGGCTGCCATGGCGTGTGCGCCTGTGATCACTGCGTTGATTGCGGTCTTTGTCGGATATCCAAGCTTGCGGGTCAAAGGACATTATTTTGCGATTGTCACGCTCGCCTATAACCTGGTGATCTTCATCATTTTGAATAATTTTAGTTCTCTGACCGGAGGCGAGGGGGGGCTGACCAATGTTCCCAGGCCAGAAAGTTTCGGGTTGGCTGGCTTGCGTATTTCCTTTGAAGGGAGAGAATCTTATTACTACCTTGTTTTATTTGCCGCGATGTTTGCCACACTGACTTGTGCGTTGATCTTACGTTCGCGCATCGGTCAAGTACTGTTGGCGATTCGTCAAAATGAAACACTGGCTCAGGCCGTCGGTATCGAGACCTGGCATTACAAGTTATTCGCCTTTGTGCTGAGTGCAGCCTTTGCTGGTCTTGCAGGTGCTTTGTATGCGCATTTCATCGGCTTTTTGAATCCAGAGCCTTTTGGAGTCGATCAGTCGCTCAACGCGATTCTCGCAGTGATTCTGGGAGGAAGCGGGACGCTAAGCGGCCCGGTCATCGGCGCTTTTTTAGTCGTTGCGTTACCTGAGTACCTGCGCGTGGCGGATAATTTGAGACTGGTAGTCTATGGTGCATTACTGATCGTGACGACAATTTATATGCCAAGAGGAGTAGTGCCAATGCTTGTCGCCGGACTTTCCAGAATCATGGCCCTTTTCAAGAGGAATCCTTAAATGACACGCTGGTCGCAACGTGAGCAGGCGCTTGTTGATGGTGCACACGAGGTCGCAACGGCATTGCGTGCGGTGCCAAATGGGAAATGGAATGAAACGAAGGAATCTTCAATATACTTTTTTAATCTTGCTGCGCAGAAAGGTCTGACGGGGATAGAAGTACCTCTCGAGCATGGCGGTGCCGCAGCATCTTTTGCGTGTAAAGCGTACATTGCAGAAATATTGGCGGCTGCTGATTTTGGGTATGCCATGTCACTGATTAATACGCATAACGTCGCCAATAACCTTGCTCGCAGGCAGGATCAACATTCGAATGGGGCGGACTCAGCTGCGCTAGTGTCGCAAATCCTTCGTGCTGAAAAAATTGCCTGTACTGCGCTCACAGAACCCCACGCGGGCTCAGATTTCTCAGCCATTACTACCTTTGCTAAACCTCATCCTCAAGGTTGGTGTATCGATGGTGAGAAATCATGGATTATCAATGCAAGCATTGCTGATGTGATTCTCACCTATGTCCAGACGCAAGAAAATTCAGGCGCGGCTGGGATCGCGGCTTTCCTGATTGATGCGAATCGTCCTGGCTTTACGCGCAATACTACGTTTGGTAGCGAGGCTGCTTCCTCGCTAGGGACAAGTAGTTTTAAATTGACGGGTTATATCGCCCGCC
>CAINDJ010000436.1 GCA_903847325.1 uncultured beta proteobacterium
CAACGGGACGACAATGGTAAAGAGCAAATTAAGGAAAATGTCGCCGAAAGGCTTGAAAATCACCGCTTTTTCTTTAAAGATCAATCACGATATTGCCCATGACTTTGCCAAGCTCCACCGCCGCATGCGCCTGAACGATTTCTGAGAGTGGATAGCGTGCGCCAATCGCGTGCACCAGAACACCTGCAGCCAACAAGGCACTGAGCCCTTT
Organism: uncultured beta proteobacterium; assembly: GCA_903847325.1. Classification (GTDB taxonomy): domain Bacteria; phylum Pseudomonadota; class Gammaproteobacteria; order Burkholderiales; family Burkholderiaceae_B; genus Zwartia. Next base: position 212 of record CAINDJ010000436.1, read on the forward strand.
CAAGGCAAAGCTACGCTCGTCAGGTGTTAAGTCATACACCAGAAAGAACTGAAAGCTTAATGTATTGAATAAGCACACGCGAAAAGGGATGGGTGTGTCGTCAGCTGAGTTTGAGCCATAGCAGGCGACCGTGCCGTGCGGTGCTAACGCCCCATTTTTAACCAGGCCTGCGGTGGTGGAAAAATCCATGTCAATAATCGCGTCGACACCTCGACCGCCGGTTAATTCCTTGACACGCTGGGCAACATCTTCTGTTTTGTAATTAATGGTCTCAGACACACCAACAGCGCGTGCATGCGCCGCTTTAGTTTCAGAGCTTACGGTTCCAATGACGCGAGCGCCTTTGAGTACCGCCATTTGCGCTGCATAGTGTCCAACCGATGCCGCCGCGGCAATGACTAAAATCGTTTTCCCTTTAATGTCTCCGCAGCGACGGACTGCTTCAAAGGCAGTCAATCCAGGAATGCCCATGCAGGCTGCCGCATCAAAGTCGGTACCCGCTGGCAAGACAACCGCCTGATCTTCTGGCAACACTATATATTGAGCAGAGGTACCTAGCGGGCGTCCGAACTGACCATTCCAGGTCCATACGCGCTGTCCGATGCGATCTGTGGATACGCCAGCACCCACTGCATCAATCACACCCCCTGCATCGCTATTAGGCACGATCCTTGGCGCGATGAGTGGGCGAGCACGACGGGATTTCACATCCGAGGGGTTGAGTCCCGAAACGCTGATTTTTACTCTCACCTCACCGGGTCCGACTTCAGGTGTTGCCATTTCACCAACAACCAATACGTCTTTTGCCTCGCCATTGCTTTCATACCAAGCTGCTTTCATTTTATTTATCCTGAATATTGTTTATTGCAACAAGCTGATGGGTTCACTCTGACCACAAATGAATCCTCATCATGCAGTATTCATTACTATTGTTTTAAGTCGTGGATTGATTTATACAGGTAATTGTTCAACTATGAGAAGAAAAAAATGTATCCAGAAATCAATTCATACGTTGTTTTAATTACAGGCGGAGCCAGTGGCTTGGGCTTTGCGGGCGCTCAGCGCTTCGCAAAAGAGGGCGCTACCATTGTCATTGCCGATCTTCGCGAAGCCGATGCAAAACAAGCCGCCTTGCAATTAGGCCCCCAGCACCTTGGTCTGGCCTGCGATGTCGCTGACGAGACGCAAGTCAATCAAACCGTCGATACAGTCATCAAAAAATTGGGTCGCATTGATGTATTGATCAATTGTGCCGGGATCGCAGATCAGGTCAAACCAACCGTCGAGCAGGATATGGCTCATTTTCGTCGCCTGCTTGATATTCACCTGACGGGCTCCTACATGATGACTAAAGCCTGTGCGACACAGATGCTTGAGCAAGGAAAGGGCAGTGTCATTAATATCAGTTCGATTGCTGGTGTCATAGGTCTGACTTACCGTAATGCTTATAGCGCTGCCAAAG
>CAINDJ010000437.1 GCA_903847325.1 uncultured beta proteobacterium
ATTCAGAACGCGTGATTGTTAATCTTCAGCGATCTTTGGCTCAATATGATGTTCAAGCTCAAGAGCCGCGCGGGCAAGCAAATTCTCTGGCAAGGCAGTCTGGACGGATACACCCAGTCTTTCAAAATCTTTGGCCTGACTAATCAAGTTGCCTTTGCCATGCACCAGCTGACCCATGGCCTGGTCATACGACTCACGCGCCCGGTCAAGTTGCTTGCCGACGTTTTCAAGACTCCCCAAAAATGTGACTAATTTTTTGTAGACCTTACCGGCCCGATCGGCGAGCTCTGCACTATGCGCGTTTTGTTCTTCAAAGCGCCAGAGCTGACGCACAATATTCAGACTGGTTAAGAGCGTAGTGGGCGTGGCGACCAAAACATTTTGCTCAATCGCTTTTTGAAACAAATTCTCATCTGCCTTCAAAGCCTCGACAAACGCAGACTCGATCGGAATAAACATGAATACCATCTCTGGCGTGTTCAGGCCAGGCAATTCAAAATATGAACGGTCCGACAATTCCTGAATACGATCTGCAATCGCTTTCACGTGCTCGCGTAAAGCGAGCTCGCGATCGACTTCAACTTCGGCATTCACGTAGCGGGTATAGGCGTTGAGAGATACTTTGGCATCAACAACCAGGTGTTTGTTTTGGGGGAGATAGATAATGACGTCTGGTCGTTTGCGGCCATCCTCAGTATTAAAGCTCACCTCACGCCTGAAATCGGTCCCCTCACGTAAGCCAGAGCGATCAAGCACATTACCCAGTATCAGCTCACCCCAGTTACCCTGCTTTTTAGCCTGACCTTTCAGTGCTGTCGCCAGGTCATGTGCCTCGGCCGTCATTTTTAAATTAAGATCTTTTAACTGAGACAACTCCGCCTTGAGCGTAGCCTGCTGGGCGGTATCGTGAGTGTGGATTTCTTCTACTTTCGTTTTGAATTCCGCAATCCGCTCTTTGAGAGGATTGAGTAACTGGCCAATATTGGTCTGGTTTTGTTCGGTAAAGCGTTTGGATTTTTCTTCGAGGATATCGTTGGCAAGGCTTTTAAACTGATTCGACAAAGCTTCTTTGGCCTCAGTCAGGATGGCGAGATTTTCTTTTGCTTTGGAAGCCTCTGCATCAAACAGGGTTTTAACCTGTGCAAGCTCAGTGCTCAGAGCACTCGTCTCAATATTTGCTTTTTCACGGATATCTAATGATTGCTGACGTGCCAGAACAAGTTCGGATTCCAGTGCACGGATTTTTTCTTCCAAAGCCGGGATTCTGCTTGAACGCTCATTAGCGGTAGCCAATTCAACAGCAAGTTCGAGTCTGCCCTGCTCTCTGGCCGCGCTCAGCCTGGCGCGAGACATGAACCAGATCAGTGCGGCGCCGACCGCGAGACCCACAATCAACATCACAAGAGAATTGCTTTCAATATTCAAAATCCTATCCTGTTCATCTGTGACTCTGCTCACTTTTAACAATGCACGCTAGACTATGCGTGATTTAATCGTTTTCAATAGTGCAAGCAAGTGTGTATTTTATAGTCCAAAAGGAGCGTATTCATGACTGCGATTGGTAATTTTCTCTGGTTTATCCTGGGCGGTGTATTCATGGGCCTCGCCTGGTGGCTCATAGGTTTGTTAGCCTTTGTCTCCATTATCGGTATCCCATGGGGCAGAGCTTGCTTTGTGATAGGTCAATTCGCCTTTTTTCCTTTTGGCAAAGAGGCGATCAGCCGTGACATGCTCACCAACAAAACAGATATCGGCACGGGCAGTCTGGGGCTGATTGGCAACGTAATCTGGTTTATATTTGCTGGGCTGTGGTTAGCGATTGGCCATATTTGCTGGGCAATCACGTGCTTTATTACAATCATTGGTATTCCTTTTGGAATCCAGCATTTAAAACTGGCTGGTATCGCACTTGCTCCGATTGGCAAGACGATTGTTTCAAAGGAAGTCGCTGCAGCAGCTTTCAGGCAAAATGCCGAAAACACGGTAGCAAAACATCGTTCCTGATTTTTAATATCCCCACTAAAAAGGTAATCCCCTTGAGCGAACTTCAAAAAATTGACCATACCGTCGGCACTGGCACCGAAGCCACCCCTGGCGTTGAGGTCTCCGTGCATTACACAGGCTGGCTGTTTGACGCAGCGGCCCCCGAACAAAAAGGCAGCAAATTCGACAGCTCAAAAGATCGCGGACAGTTGTTTAGCTTTCCGCTGGGCGCAGGTCACGTGATCCGCGGCTGGGACGAAGGTGTCGCGGGCATGAAAATCGGTGGCAAACGTACCCTGATTATTCCTGCATCAATGGGCTATGGCGAGCGTGGTGCGGGCGGCGTGATTCCTCCCAATGCGACTCTGGTGTTTGATGTGGAACTGCATGGCGTGAATTAATACACGCTTCTTAAGCTGCAGCGTTAGTGGGGCTATCTTCTGATAGCCCCTTTTTTTCATGTGCGCCCA
>CAINDJ010000438.1 GCA_903847325.1 uncultured beta proteobacterium
ACAGCACCGATTATCTTGCCACCTCTGCGTGACGCAGGATTTGATCTGATTTGGTTCGGTGTTGTCATGACCATCGTCATGGAAACGGGATTGATTCATCCACCTGTTGGATTGAATATTTTTGTGATCAAAAACATCGCACCTGACATTCCCCTGAGTGAAATTATCTGGGGTATTGTTCCCTTTGTCATCATCATGCTGGCTTCAGTGGTTGTGCTCTGCTTTGTACCTGGTATTGCAACCTGGTTCCCAGATGCTGTGATGGGTGTCGCTAAACCGCATTAACAGCGAAGCGCGTCGTTTGATCTATAGGCAATAAAAAACCCAGAAATATTTCTGGGTTTTTTATTGCCTGCAAACTAGTGTCTGTCTGATTACTCAGCAGCGGCCTCAACAGCCTCAGCGACTGGACGGTCAACCAGTTCCATGAATGCCATAGGTGCATTGTCACCCTGACGGAAACCCATTTTCAACACACGGGTGTAGCCGCCATTACGTGCTGCGTAACGTGGGCCAATTTCTGCAAACAATTTCAGAACGATTTCACGGTCACGCAAACGGGCAAAAGCCAGACGCTTGTTAGCCAGAGTAGGTGTTTTGCCCATAGTGATCAGAGGCTCAACGATGCGGCGCAATTCTTTTGCCTTAGGCAAAGTTGTCTTGATTGCTTCGTGGGTCAACAGGGCAACTGCCATGTTGCGAAACATAGCCAGACGGTGGCTACTGGTGCGGTTGAGTTTACGTAATCCATTACCGTGACGCATGATATTTCCTTTATGAATCTATATAAATGAGCATTTGCTTGCAGCATTTGCTCGGGTTTAACCGGATCTTCTATCAGCCAGGCTGCGGTCCGGTTGGGGGACGTACTATAACAAAATTTGCAAGTAGCGGCTTTCACCGCGCACTTACAGGGTCTAACTTATGGACGCTCGAGGCCCATTGGTGGCCAGTTCTCAAGCTTCATTCCTAAAGTCAAGCCACGCGCAGCAAGAACTTCTTTGATTTCGTTGAGTGACTTGCGACCAAGGTTTGGTGTCTTGAGCAATTCGTTTTCAGTGCGCTGAATTAGATCGCCGATGTAGTAAATGTTTTCTGCTTTGAGGCAGTTTGCTGAACGCACGGTCAGCTCGAGATCGTCGACCGGACGCAACAGAACTGGGTCGATCTGTGGTGTGCCACGGCTTGGCGCTTCGTAGGAATCGCCAGCGCCTTCGAGTGCTGCGAATACTGAAATCTGATCCATCAGAATACGTGCTGACTGACGCACGGCTTCTTCAGGAGAAATCACGCCGTTTGTTTCAACGTCGAGCACGAGTTTGTCCAGATCGGTACGCTGTTCAACGCGAGCGTTTTCAACAGCGTAGCTTACGCGACGCACTGGGCTAAACGATGCGTCTAGAACAATACGGCCTATTGTGTGTGCGCGATCATCGATCAGTGCACGCACGTTACCTGGGACATAACCACGGCCTTTTTCGACCTTGATTTGCATTTCGAGTTTGCCTGATTCAGTCAGGGTAGCAATCACCTGGCCTGGATTGACGATTTCAACGTCATGGGGCAATTCGATGTCTGAGGCGAAAACTGGACCGGCGCCTTGCTTGCGCAGCACCAGGGTCACGTCGTCACGGCTGTGCAGTTTGAACACAACACCTTTCAGATTTAAGAGGATATCCACGACATCTTCGCGAACGCCAGGAATGGTTGAGTACTCATGCACAACACCAGTGATTTGCACTTCGGTTGGCGCATAACCTGTCATTGAGGACAACAGGATGCGACGCAGGGCATTACCTAAGGTATGGCCGTAACCGCGTTCAAACGGCTCCATGATGATCTTGGCATGGTTTGTGCCGACTGGTTCGACTTCGATAGAGCGTGGCTTGAGAAAACCTGACATCGTGACATTTCCTTTTCAATACCCTCGGCTCGTTACACCGATAAGGCTGATGGGGACCGGTTACCCGGCGAGAGAATACAAGACTAACAATTCGTACAGGATATTCGTGCAGAATTAACTGGTACAAAACCCGCTTGTCAGATTGATCGTATTTAAAACAATCAATGCAACGAAGCGGGTGAGCTTGAGTACTGCGTATTCCAGACCAAAGAGCCTGCAACACGCAACATCAAAATTAACGCGAATACAATTCCACAACCATCGACTCGTTGATATCACGAGCGACGTCAGCGCGATCAGGAACTTGTTTGAAAGTACCGACCAGCTTTGCTGTGTCAACGTCAACCCACTGAGGAATGCCGTTGCCTGATGCCAGATCCATTGCTTCGCGGATGCGAGCCTGGCTCTTTGATTTTTCACGTATGGAGATGATATCGCCAGACTTGATCAGCATTGAAGGAATGTCTGCAGTGTGGCCGTTGAGCTCGATTGCACGGTGTGAGACCAGCTGACGTGCTTCAGCACGTGTTGAGCCTAAGCCCATGCGGTACACAACGTTATCAAGGCGCGACTCAAGCAACTGGATCAGTTGTTCGCCGGTGTTGCCTTTGCGACGCTCTGCTTCTGCAAAGTATTTACGGAATTGTTTTTCCATAATGCCGTACATACGCTTCATTTTTTGCTTTTCGCGCAATTGAAGACCGTAGTCTGATGTACGAGCACCTGAAGTGCGACCATGCTGACCTGGCTTGGAATCAAGTTTGCACTTTGATTCAAGTGAGCGACGTGCGCTCTTCAAGAACAAATCAATGCCCTCACGACGTGAGAGTTTGCATTTGGGACCAGTGTAACGTGCCATGTGGATACCCCTTAGATACGACGACGCTTAGGTGGACGGCAGCCGTTGTGCGGTACGGGTGTGATATCGGCAATGCTCGAAATCTTAATACCCAACGCATTTAAGGCGCGTACTGAAGATTCGCGACCTGGACCTGGGCCCTTGATGCGAACTTCCAACGTTTTGATGCCGTATTCAATTGCCACTTTACCGGCCGTTTCTGCTGCAACCTGTGCTGCGAACGGTGTCGATTTACGTGAGCCCTTGAAACCAGCACCACCAGACGTTGCCCATGACAGAGCATTGCCCTGACGATCGGTGATTGTGATGATAGTGTTGTTAAAAGATGCATGAACGTGCGCAATGCCGTCCGATACATTCTTTTTGACTTTTTTGCGTACGCGTGTAGCGCCGCTGCCAGAAGCTTTAGCCATCGTCTAATCCTTATTATTTCTTCAGACTTGCAGCAGCGCGACGTGGTCCCTTACGGGTACGGGCGTTGGTGCGAGTGCGTTGACCGCGAACGGGCAGGCCGCGCTTATGGCGCATGCCGCGATAGGTACCCAGATCGATCAATCGCTTGATCGAGAGCTGTACTTCGCGTCGCAGGTCGCCTTCGACCGCGAACACACCTACGTGTTCACGGATACGCTCGAGTTCTGCGTCGGTGAGATCTTTGACCTTTTTGTTCAAAGGCACACCAGCTGATTCACAAATTTTACGTGAGCGAGTGCGACCGATGCCAAAAATGGCGGTCAGGCCGATCTCTGCGTGCTGATGCGGCGGAATGTTGATGCCAGCAATACGGGCCATGACTGTTCCTTGATTTAATACGTTGCGATGAGGCTAATCATGATTAGCCCTGACGCTGTTTGTGACGCGGATCAGTGCAAATTACTCGCACTACGCCGTGACGTTTAATAATTTTACAGTTGCGGCAGATCCGCTTAACCGATGCCATTACTTTCATGGTTGACTCCTGTTATTTCCTTAACCCGGCCGCTTATTTCGAGCGGAAAACGATTCTTGCGCGCGTCAGGTCATAGGGCGTGAGCTCCACAGTG
>CAINDJ010000439.1 GCA_903847325.1 uncultured beta proteobacterium
ACTTCTGTATCCTGCGTCTCGTTGATTTCCGGAATCCACTTATTGTGTGATGCGGCACTATCCACAGACAAGGCGAGCACCTTAACATTGCGCTGGGCGAATTCATTGAACAGCTTGGCGGTCATGCCCAGCTCTGTCGTGCAGACGGGGGTGAAGTCTGCAGGATGTGAGAACAGAACGCACCAGCTATCGCCAAGCCATTCATGAAAATGGATGCGACCAACGGATGAGTCCTGTTCAAAATCAGGGGCGATATCGCCTAAACGAAGTGCTGACATGTTGTATCTCCTGGCAAAAATTTATTATGTCCATTGTGGACTTAAAACTTTACGCACGAAACAAATGTTCGCTTATAACTTTATACCAAATCTGACTGACGGAAGGCATCGGCTATAACAGCCCCCTGTTGCATCTGGATGCCAAGCGCCTGAACACGCGGCAAAATCGCCCCGGCGAAAAACACCGCAGTGGAAAACTTATTTTTAACAAATGCCGTACCCCTCGTCTCAGGCTCCATCGCAATACACGCAAGCGCAGCCCGGGCGAATAACCATCCCCCCAAAACATAGCCTGTCAGCATCAAATAAGGCACACTGCCAGCGTACACGGCGCGAGGATCTGCTTTTGCATGGTCCAGCACATAGTGCACAGACGCTTGATACACATCAACGGCAGTCATCAGGTGATCGTGCATCAACTGCAACCCAGCGCGGTCTGATTCACTGCAGACTGCGATTGCCTGAGCAAGCTCCTGAATCGTTGCGCGTATGGTATGAACAACTGAAAAAGCAGTCGCCCCCGCGTCGCGCAGGGTTTTACGTCCAACCAGATCATTAGACTGGATCGCTGTCGTACCCTCGTAAATCGTCAGGATTCGCGCATCGCGATAAAACTGGGCCGCACCGGTTTCTTCGATAAAGCCCATGCCTCCATGAACCTGCACCCCAAGCGAACTCACCTCAAGCGAGCACTCAGTGGAAAAACCCTTCACCACAGGCACCAGATATTCGTAGAGCGCCTGATTGGTCGCACGCACCTCGGCGTCGGGATGTTCTTCGCTCAAATCATCTAGCCCCGCAGCCAGACACGCAATCGCACGACTAGCCTCTGTCAGACTACGCATCGTGGTCAGCATGCGCTGTACGTCAGGATGCTGCACGATGGCAACAGGACCCGCGGAGCCCTCAACGGCACGGCTTTGAACACGGTCACGCGCGTAGGCGATCGCTTTTTGCGTCGCAGCCTCACTGACACCAATACCTTGTACCCCTACGGCAAAGCGGGCTGCGTTCATCATGATGAACATGTACTCTAGACCGCGATTTTCTTCGCCGACGATTGTGCCAATGGCGCCCTCGCCTACCGCACCTTTGCCATCGCCAAAAAGCAATACTGCTGTTGGGCTGCCATGGATACCAAGCTTGTGCTCGATTGAGGCGCACCACACATCATTGCGCGCACCAAGGGATCCGTCTTCGTTGACCAGGAACTTGGGCACAACAAACAGCGAGAGTCCTTTCACTCCGGCCGGCGCGTTGGCGGTACGGGCCAGGACGAGGTGAACGATGTTTTCCGCGAGATCATGCTCGCCAAACGTAATGTATATTTTTTGACCAAAAATACGATAGGTCCCGTCATCCTGAGGAACTGCACGCGCATTAACCATGGACAGATCGGATCCAGCCTGAGGCTCGGTCAAATTCATCGTACCAGTCCACTTGCCCTCGACCAGCGCCGGTACGTAGCGCTGTTTGAGCGCCTCCGAACCTGACAACAACAGGGCCTCGATCACGCCATCCGTGAGCATGGGACACAACGAAAACGCAACGTTCGCGGCATAGAGATTTTCCGTCGTCGCAGTCGCCAGCAATCGGGGTAAACCTTGGCCACCAAACTGCTCAGGATGGCGTAACCCCTGCCAGCCACCCTCGACAAAATGACTAAAGGCTTTTTTAAACGATTCAGGCATCCGCACCACACCTTGCGCATAAACCGGCGGATGTTGATCACCATCCCAATTCGTGGGTGCGATGACTTCTTCGGTGAACTTAGCGTTTTCTTCGAGGACCGCGTCGACCAGGTCAGGTTCGACGCCAGAGTAAGCCTCGAGTTTTAGCAATTCAGGCATGCCTGCGAGGTGTTCAAAAACAAAACGGAAATCTTCAATAGGTGCGCGGTATGTCATGATTTCAATCGTTAAATAAGTTGTAGATATGGTACTACCGAGTTCTTACCCTAGCATTACGGCTGCATGCACGAACGTGGCCAAGCTTTTTCTGCTAATTGACTAATTACCCCAGTAATTGGTCGAGACGATGACATGCTGACTAACCGCAAAATTTAAATTTCAAATGAAGCAGAGTACGTAGAAATATCAAAAAAAAACCGTCCAGCCGGACGGTTTTTCTTTTCAGCATATAAATTAAAGAGCAGTGACGATTTCGGGCACAGCAGTAAACAAATCCGCCACCAGACCGTAATCCGCCACACCAAAAATCGGTGCCTCGGTATCTTTGTTCACGGCAACAATCACTTTAGAATCTTTCATGCCAGCCAAGTGCTGGATCGCACCAGAAATACCGATCGCAACATACAGCTGTGGAGCGACGATTTTGCCAGTCTGGCCAACCTGCCAGTCGTTCGGAGCATAACCCGCATCCACCGCAGCGCGTGAAGCACCCAATGCCGCACCGAGCTTGTCAGCGAGTGGATCAAGGATCTTGAAGTTTTCGGCGCTGCCCATACCGCGACCACCTGAAACCACAACACGCGCACCGGCCAACTCAGGACGATCGCTTTTGGCGACTTCGCGACCAATAAAGGTCGACAGACCCGCACCGGCAACCGCTGCGATTGTTTCGACCGCTGCGCTGCCACCCAAGGCAGCCGCATCAAAACCGGTCGTACGAACGGTGATGACTTTGACCGCATCGGTTGACTGGACTGTCGCAATCGCATTACCCGCATAAATTGGGCGCTGGAATGTATCAGGTGAATCAACCGAGGTGATTTCCGAAATCTGTGCAACGTCCAGACGAGCGGCTACGCGTGGTGAAACGTTTTTACCCGAAGCGGTGGCAGCAAACAGAATATGGCTGTATCCACCAGCGAGCGCCAGCACCTGCTCGGCTACGTTTTCTGCCAAACCGTCTGCAAACGCAGGCGCATCAGCGAGCAAAACTTTAGAGACCCCAGAAATCTTGGAAGCCTGTTCGGCAACCGCAGCGGCATTCGCACCGGCGACCAGCACGTGCACATCACCACCGATTTTGGCGGCTGCAGCAACTACGTTCAGGGTTGCGCCCTTGAGTTGGGCGTTATCGTGTTCAGCAATGACTAAAACTGACATGGTTACACCACCTTTGCTTCGTTCTTGAGTTTATCGACCAGTGCGGCAACGTCAGGGACTTTGACCCCGGCGGCACGCGATGGTGGCTCTGATACTTTAAGGGTCTTCAGACGAGGGTTGACGTCAACGCCGAGGTCCTCAGGGGAAAACGTATCGAGCTGCTTTTTCTTGGCCTTCATGATGTTAGGCAAGGTCACATAACGCGGCTCATTGAGGCGCAAATCGGTCGTGACGATCGCAGGCAATTTCAGCTCAATAGTCTCGAGACCGCCGTCGACTTCGCGTGTGACGCGGGCAACACCCTCGCCGAGTTCGATTTTGCTTGCAAAGGTCGCTTGCGACCAGCCCAGCATGGCGGCCAGCATCTGACCGGTCTGGTTGGCATCGTCGTCGATCGCCTGTTTACCGAGAATGATCAGGCCAGGCTGCTCTTTTTCAGCGATCACTTTCAGGAGCTTTGCAACGGCCAAAGGCTGGAGCTCGACATCCGTCTGAACAAGAATGCCGCGGTCCGCACCAATCGCCATTGCTGTACGCAAGGTTTCCTGGCATTGCGCAACGCCACAGGAAACGGCGATCACTTCGGTCGCAGCGCCTTTTTCTTTGAGGCGGGTAGCTTCTTCGACACCGATCTCATCGAATGGGTTCATCGACATCTTGACGTTTGCGATATCCACACCCGACTGATCTGACTTGACGCGCACTTTGACGTTGTAATCAACGACGCGCTTAACAGGCACAAGCACCTTCATCCAGCGATCTCCAAATATAAAAAAAAAGCCCAACCGCAGCAAAAAGGGTTGGTATTCAAACATAACCCAATGATTTTACCCCGATGGGTAAATTTCGCTTGTTTAGCCAACAAATGGCAAACAAGCAATCAAAAAACAAACTTAAAGAGCAGAAAGCGCCCGGATATGCGCGACGGCACTGCGCCCCAGGGCGGAGAGGTTATAGCCCCCCTCCAGCGTACTGATGATGCGTCCCTGAGCATGCCGCGCGGCAAGTTCGACGAGCTGGGTCGTGATCCATGCGTAATCTGACTCAACCAGCCCCATCTGACCAATATCATCCTCCCTGTGGGCATCAAACCCGGCGGATATCAGAACCAACTCAGGCCGATGCGCCTCCAGTCTGGGCAACCATTGCTCACGCACGATCTCACGCACAGCTTTGCCATCGGTATACGCAGGCACAGGGACATTGAGCATGTTTGGCGCGGGATGGTCTGCACCAGTATGCGGAAACAAAGGATGCTGAAAAAAACTGCACATCAGTACCCCTGGCACATTTGCAAACATGACCTCAGTGCCGTTGCCATGATGCACATCAAAATCAATAATAGCCAGTCGCTTAACGCCATAGACGGCCATTGCGTGCGCGGCCGCCACGCCAATGTTGTTATAAAAACAAAACCCCATTGCACGACCAGGTAGCGCATGATGGCCAGGCGGCCTGACTGCGCAAAAAGAAGTCGTCGCTTGCCCTTGCATCACAGCATCGACTGCTGCAACCAAGGCTCCCGCAGCATGCTTGGCAGCCTCGAGGGTATGCGGGTTCATCACGGTATCATCATCGATCTCGTGCAATCCCTCGCGCGGAGAGTCAGACTCCAGACGATCCAGATATTCAGCGGTGTGCACCCTGAGCAAAGCTTCTCGCGTAACGGGTGCGACATGACCGAAATCATGCACATAGGACGCCAGTCCGCTTGAAAGCATCTGGTCAGAAATTGCATCCAGCCGGTCAGGACTTTCGGGATGCCAAGAGCCCATGTCGTGCAAACGACAGGACGGATGGGTAATATAGAGAGTCTCCATAAGGAAGATTATGTCCATCAGTTGGCGTTTTGTGCAAATCATACTGGCAACCACCCTGCTCGGTGGCTGTGCCAGTCAGTCTAATTCATCGGTTTCAGGCAGCGAAAAACCTGCTGCGAATGGCTCCCAATCCTCTGGTCAGCGGGCAGGAACGGACGCCGATCCTGACAAACAACCCCCTGGTGCCCCCAAAGACGGACTGGCAGCCTCCACGCAGCGCCCCGAGGTTCGTAAGTTTGCCCAGAGTCTTGCCAGCCAGCGAAACCTCTCTGAAACCAGCATCCTCAAGCTTTTGGACGAGGCGCGTTACAGCGCGACGGTCGCCAGGCTGATCGCACCTGTCGCAACAGGTCAACCGCGCCCCCCAAGGAGCTGGCAAACCTATCGGGCAAGACGACTAGACCCCATTACCGTCGGTCAGGGGCGCGAATTCATGAAAACCAATGCCCGGGCCCTTGAACAAGCAGAAAAGCGCTATGGCGTTGCGCAGCAAATTATTGCTGCGCTGATTGGCGTTGAAACGCTCTACGGTAAAAACATGGGGAATTTCCGGGCACTTGACGCACTCGCGACCCTTGGCTTTGACTACCCCGATCCAAGTCGACCCGAGCGCGCAGAGATGTTTCGCAACAACCTTGCCGACTTGATCGAGCTTGATCTGACCGGAAAAGTCAATGCACGTATCCTGAAAGGCTCCTATGCGGGCGCTGTAGGCATCCCTCAATTCATGCCAAGCAGCATTAAACGCTTTGCAGTGAGCGCCGCAGGAGCCCAGCAAATTGATCTGATCAGCAACCGCGCCGATGCGATCATGTCAGTCGCCAACTATCTCGTCGAGCATGGCTGGCAGCGTGGGGTACCCGTTTTCGCTCCCGTCATCTTGCCTGCCGATGCGGCCAAACTCGTGGACGGCGGACTCAAACCCACCATGGACTGGCCGCAGCTCAAAGCTGCGGGCGCAGCACTTGCCCCCAATCAACCGGCGGGGACACAAACCTGGATGCACGGAGCACTCGGAGTCGTGGATCTGGTTGAAGAAGCAGCAGGTACGGCTGAATTACGAACAGCCACCCCTAACTTTTTTGCGATCACCATGTATAACCATAGCTATTTTTATGCCGCAGCGATTACCGACTTAGCTGCGGCACTGGTGAGCAAGTAACCCCAGAGGTGCGAATAACCGCTGGCAAATGACCGCCGGCGGCTAAGCGGCTCAAGCCGCAGGCTGCTCGTCGAACAAGCCTGTCGACAAATATCGGTCACCGCGGTCGCATACGATGAATGCGATCGTGGCATTGCGCGCAGTATTTGCTACACGCAGCGCGGCAACTAAAGCACCCGCAGCCGAGACACCGGCGCAGATACCCTCCTCGGCGGCGAGACGGCGCGCCATGTTTTCTGCATCCTTTTGCTCGATCAATTCGAACTGATCAACCAGGCTCGGATCGTAGATCGAGGGCAGGTATTCCTCTGGCCATTTCCGGATACCAGCGATCTGCGAACCCTCGGCGGGCTGCGCTCCCACTATTTTTATATCCGGATTACGAGATTTTAAGTAGCGCGCCACACCCATGATGGTACCGGTTGTACCCATGGCGCTGACAAAGTGTGTAATCTGTCCATCGGTCTGCTCCCAGAGCTCAGGCCCAGTCGTTTTGAAGTGCGCAAGCGGATTATCCGGATTGGAAAACTGGTCCAGCACCTTGCCCTGCCCCTCGGCCTGCATCTTGCTGGCCAGATCACGCGCAAACTCCATCCCACCGCCGCTTGCCGGGGTCAGGACAAGCTTGGCACCGTAGGCCGCCATTGAGGCGCGGCGCTCAACCGACAAATTGTCCGGCATGATCAGAATCATTTTGTAGCCACGCATGGCTGCGGTCATGGCCAGGGCAATGCCGGTATTGCCACTCGTCGCCTCAATTAGCGTATCGCCGGGCTTGATGTCACCACGCGCCTCGGCACCGAGGATCATCGACAAAGCGGGACGGTCTTTAACCGAACCCGCGGGGTTATTGCCTTCGAGTTTGCCTAGTACAACGTTGCCGCGATCTGCGGCGGCCGCACCGGGCAGGCGCAACAGTCGGACCAGTGGAGTATTACCGACGGTATTTTCGACGCTTGGATATGTTTTCATTTAGTTTAGTCATCCAGAAAATCAGTTTCACTACTCATAGTAAACCGAGTCAACTCTCGTCACAGGCGCGAGACAAAGGTTGTACAGACAATCTCATTCCCATCACTTTCAGCACAGCATTCAGCGTACGCAGTTCTGGATTACCTCGGGATGAAAAAGTTCTGTAAAGAGTATTAGGATTCAACCCAGACAGCTGTGCAACGGCCTGGACACCACCAAACGCTCTGCTCACACTTCTGAGTGCAAGCAGCAGCTCGGCTTCGTCAGCATCTGTGTCATCTAGAACAGCATTGACATAATCAACAGCCAAACTGGGATCACGTCGAAACATTTCATCAGTCGCTTCCTCGTGCGTTTTATGCAATTTCTTCACGTCGCATCTTCCAGTCTTGAAAATTTAAAATCGCACGAGTGATGTCTCGAGATTGTGTACTTTTATTTCCACCGGCCATTAGCAAAATCAGTTTGGATCCAGCATGAGCGTAATACACACGAGATCCTGGACCAACGTCGATACGCAATTCGCAGACACCGTCTCGCAGCGAAGCTCTGTTAACAAAATTACCGAGCTGGAGTCTTGCTATTCGACGAATAATGGCAATTTTTGAGATACGATCACGCAAACCATCCAACCAAAATTGATAAACATCTTTTCCAGCACTATCAAGATAGTGAATGATTTGCTGATCCATATTTTAGCTTATAAGCGAATATTTATAAATAAAATTTCATGAAAATAATTTTTAAAATTATGGCTCTGGGTAAATCAGCGGCGTCGCAATAGTATTAGCTGGAGTTTTCGATTTTTTTTCAGAAATGCTAGCCTCAGCGGATACTACCCGTGAGTGATTCGACCCCGAATCACCCACTTGCAAACCACCCGCCTGCATCGCCTGCAATTTTTTGACCCCGATCCCGCGTACACGGTCGGATAAGTCCTCCAGGGACTCAAAATTCCCTGCCCTGGCACGCTCCTGCACAATAATCTGCGCCGTACGTGGCCCGACACCTTTGACTGCTTGCAATTGAGATTGCGAGGCAGTATTGACATCAATGGCATGTGCATTGGTTGCCACGCCTAATCCGGCACCAACCCCCGCAGCAATGGCTAATGCCCCAGCCTGACGGCTGAGTCTGCGACGATGCTGGTGCGAGGAAAAAGGAAATCTCCAGCTACCTGTTGGACGACTGGATAAAGGCTTGGCGACTGGGTCGTGAAGAAAAGGATTCATAGCGCGCTCCGAGAGGATTCTCGCGATCGAATTCAACCCTGAAACGGGTAAAACTCTCGCAACGCTATGTTGAAGTCTGCGGGATGAATCCTGAGCACAAGGTCAGGCTTTCATCCATCCGCAGCTCTACGTGCAATCAGGCTTGAGCATTGCCATGTAAGGCGCGGACATACTCTGAGACACCCATTTGCACATCGCGCATCGGCTTGTCAAAACCAGCTGCCCTGAGGTTTGTCACATCCGCCTGGGTATAGCTCTGGTAACGACCTTTGAGGTCATCCGGGAAAGGCATATAACGCAACAACCCCAGCGCGACCAACTCGCTTAATGGCAACTCTGATTCGCCGCGCAGGCTACGCATGGTGTTGACGACTGAAGCCGCCACGTCATTGAAAGGCTGCGCACGTCCCGTGCCGCAATTAAAAATACCCGACTGGCTTGGATGATCCAGAAAGTGCAGGTTGACGTCCACAACATCCTGCACGTGAATGAAATCACGCGTCTGACCACCATCAACATAACCATCCCAGCCACCGAACAACCGCACATGGCCTTCGGCGATGAATTGATTCATATTATGGAAAGCCACAGAGGCCATACGACCTTTGTGTTGCTCATGCGGACCGTAGACATTGAAATAACGCAGGCCAATAACTTGAGCAGTGAGTGAATTAAATCGGTTACGGACAACCTGATCAAAGAGGAACTTTGAATAGCCATATACATTTAACGGACGCTCATTGACCAGAGCCTCGACATAAATGGGACCCGGGCCATATACGGCAGCAGAGGATGCGTAAATGAAGGGAATCTTGTGCGACTGGCAATACTCGAATAGCTCAAGTGTCACGCGGTAGTTGTTATCCATCATGTACTGGCCATTGCGCTCAGTGGTATCCGAGCAGGCTCCTTGATGAAATACCGCACGCACACCAGGTAGGAATCCATCTAATACACCACGACGGAATTCATCCTTGTGCATGTAGTCAGAAATTTGTGCGCCCACAAAATTGACGAATTTATCGCCATCGGTGAGATCGTCGACTGCAAGGATATTCGTCATACCGCGACGATTGAGGCCACGCACAATATTGCTGCCAATAAAACCTGCTGCGCCAGTCACTACGATCATGCGAGTTCTCCTTGGGTCACGATAGATGTCCCTAATTTTCCAACAACGATGCCACCGGCCTTATTCGCCCAGCGCATTGCATCGGGCCACTGCATGCCTGTTGCACGCATCACGGCCAAAGTCGCCAGCACCGTATCACCCGCACCAGATACATCAAAGACCTCGTGGGCTTGCGCCTCGACGTGATCACGACCATGGTCGGTAAAAAGCGTCATCCCCTGCTCTGAGCGCGTCACCAGCAATGCCTCAAGACCCAACTGCGCGCGCAGCGTTTGCGCACGCACGTCAAGTTCTTGTTCAGAGTGCCAGTGGCCAACCGCTTGTTGCATCTCACTGCGATTAGGCGTGACTAGCGTGGCGCCATGATAGCGTGCGTAGTTGCTTCCCTTTGGATCAACCAGCACGGGCAGACCTTTGGCGCGCGCCATCGCAATCAGCGGCTCCACCTGGGCCAGTACACCCTTGGCATAGTCTGACAAGACGACAACATCATGCTGATCAAGCAAAGGCGCGATTTGCTGCTGCATCGCGGCGAGCATCCCGGCACCTGGTTTTTCTTCGAAATCGATTCGCAGTAATTGTTGCTGACGACCTAACACACGCATTTTTAAGGTGGTGGGATGATCAGGATCAGAAACAAGATGCATGGCAATGCCTGCTTCTTTCAACAAATGCCTGACCTGCGTCGCGGCCTCATCCTGCCCGACAACACCCACGAGCGTCGCTTGCGCACCGAGCGAGACGATGTTGCGTGCGACGTTGGCCGCGCCTCCCAAACGATCTTCGCGTTTGGCAACATGTACAACAGGCACAGGTGCCTCAGGCGAAATACGCTCGACCTCGCCAAACCAGTAGCGATCAAGCATCACATCGCCAATCACCAGTACACGTGCGCGGGCAACCGCGTCTTTAGGAAACGTACTCATTCAAGTTCTTCCAATCTGCGTGGTTTGTATGTCTCCCACGCGTTGCATCCTGGACATTGCCAGTAATAACGTTTTGCCTGAAACCCGCATGTGCGGCATGCATAGCGATCCATCCGCTGGGTATGCTTATGAATCAGACGCCGCAAAAGCGTCAGATCGGCGCCGGGTATCGGACTGTCCTGCGGACTACGTCCGGCAGGTGCCTGAGCAAGTTCAGCCTCAAGCAACCGATCCAGGCCCAGCAACGAGGGGTGTGCTTGCAAGGTATCGCGCGCAAACGCCCACGCCTGATCTGCGCCGTTTTGTGCGCGTGCAGCGCGAAACACTACATTGAACAAATCGAGCGAAGGATGCTGCCGATAGTGATCCTGCAACACTTGCAGACCCAGTTTTTCTTCGTGCGTCTGGGTAAAGTTATTCAGGAGCTCCTGCGCGACCAGTCCAGCATACTCTGGCGCTTTATCCATCACTGTCAATAAATGCTGTCGCTGTGCAGGCAGATTATTTTCTGTTGCAGCAACCATCGCATTGAGCATGGCGACCCGCACGAAGGACGCAGAGAGACCCGTTGTTTGCGCCGTCGCAGAAGCGCGTTGGGCTTGGGCGAGCGCCTCGCGAGCCTGCTCCATGCGAGGAGGTTTTGATAGCAGTGCAGCTTGCGCTTGTTCGCAGTAATAATGGACCAGCTGCGGCACAGGTTCAGAGACAAGCGATTTCAAGCCCTCAACGGCCTCGATCGCACGCGGCCAATCATGTTCAGACTCATAGATCCTGATCAGTGCACGAAGCGCAGGCAAGGCGAAAGCGGTATTTTTCAGGGCGGCAAACGCAGCCTCTGCGCGATCCAGCATCCCGGCCTTGAGATAATCCTGTGCCAGCTCATGCTGCGCATGCTCACGTTCTTTGACAGCCAGATCCGCACGCGATAGAAGACTCTCATGCACACGAATCGCACGCTCCATTTCGCCGCGACGGCGAAAGAGGCTACCGAGCGCAAAATGCAGTTCCGTTGTTTCGGGATCAAGTTTGGCGACCTCAACGAATGCATCGATCGCGCGATCAGGTTGCTCGTTAAGAAGGAAATTCAGACCCTTGAAATAAGAGTCAGGCAAATTCCGGGTTTCGGACAGCATTTGCCGAATATCGAAACGGGCGGCCATCCAGCCCAGACCAAATAGCAACGGCAGAAAAATCAGCCACCAGGATTCAAAATCCACGTATTCATTCCAAAAAATTAATCAGATCAAAGCGGAGAAAGCGGCACAAGCGTATCGGGTGACATTCGCGGATCGGTTTCAGGATTGACTGCATTGTGAATACGATCCAACTCTTTGCGTAAACGCGAAGCCTCGCGCCTGCGGCGTATGGAGGCCGGCACCGTCAGCAACAAGCCAAACACCGTACCCAGCACAAAGGTTGAGAGCATCACAACGATCAGCGGTACATTTTGCAGTGATATATCACCATAAAAAGCGACGACAACCGGCGCTGTGTTTTTAAGCGCAAACATCAATACCGCAACAAAAACAATTAACCGTAAAGCCCAGACGAAATAACGCATGACTGATGCTCCAGAATGTAAAAGCTGATTGTAAGCGCCGAACGCGCCTCACGCATAAAAAAACCGCCTTTTCAGGCGGCTTTTTGACTGATCCGAGGGCTTAGCCCAAGGCACGACGATCTGTAAAACCAGCATCCTGGGTCACGGCTTGCGCACGAGACTCAACATCTGTACCAACCACCTCAGAAGCCGTTGCTTCCAAATCCACGCGTTCACGCAACTCTTTGCCTGCCTTGAAGTGTGGGACCTGCTTACCAGGCACCATGACTTGTTCACCAGACTTAGGATTACGCCCCACACGCGGCGCACGCTCAGATAACGAAAAACTACCGAAACCACGAATCTCGATGCGCTGGCCCTCGGCTAACGCCTGGGTCATTGCATCAAGAACCGTTTTTACGGCATAGTCGGTATCACGTGCGGCCAGCTGGGAATAGCGGGCCGCAAGTGCAGCGATAAGCTCAGACTTAGTCACTGGAATTATTCAGTGTCGCGTGCCTGATCGAGCTTGGCCTTGAGCAATGCGCCCAGGTTGGTTGTGCCCGACGAAGCGCTTGCCTCGGAAATACGTGCCATCGAATCAGCTGTATCAGCGGTATCGCGAGCTTTGATCGACAACTGGATCGAACGCAGTTTGCGATCGACGTTGATGATCATGGCTTCGACATTGTCGCCAACCTTGATTGCGGTGGTTGCATCTTCGATGCGGCCTGTAGCGATTTCTGATGCGCGCAAGTAGCCTTCGACGTCGAGTGACAGTATGACCACTGCGCCCTTCGCATCAACTGACTTGACCGTACCAGGCACCACGGCGCCTTTGTCAAAGGTACCAACGAAGTTGTTGAACGGGTCGCCTTCGAGCTGTTTAACGCCAAGCGAAATACGCTCTTTGTCTGTATCGATACCGAGCACAACTGCGTCGAGCTCATCGCCCTTCTTGAAGTTGCGCACGGCTTCTTCGCCAGTCTCTGTCCATGACAGATCAGACAGGTGCACCAGACCATCGATGCCGCCAGACAGGCCAACAAACACGCCAAAGTCGGTGATCGACTTGATTGCGCCACGGACCTTGTCGCCACGTTTGAAGTTAGCTGCGAATTCTTCCCATGGGTTCTGACGGCACTGTTTCATACCGAGTGAAATACGACGACGGTCTTCGTCGATCTCGAGAACCATGACTTCGACTTCTTCGCCCAGAGTCACGACTTTACGTGGATCAACGTTCTTGTTGGTCCAGTCCATTTCGGACACGTGTACCAGACCTTCGATACCGGCTTCGACTTCAACGAATGAACCGTAGTCAGTCAGGTTTGTTACTTTACCGAACAGACGTGTACCCTGTGGGTAACGGCGTGCGAGGCCCACCCATGGATCTTCGCCAAGCTGTTTAACGCCCAGTGATACACGGCTCTTTTCCTGATCAAACTTCAGGACTTTGGCTTCGACTTCCTGACCAACGGTCAGGACTTCTGATGGGTGACGCACACGACGCCATGCCATGTCTGTGATGTGCAACAGGCCGTCGATTCCGCCCAGATCCACGAACGCGCCGTAATCGGTGATGTTCTTGACCACGCCTTTGACGATCGAACCTTCCTGGAGGTTTTCCAGGAGTTTCTGGCGCTCTTCGCCCATTGAGGCTTCAAGCACGGCACGACGCGACAACACAACGTTGTTACGCTTGCGATCGAGTTTGATGACCTTGAATTCCATGGTCTTGCCTTCGAAAGGCGTTGTGTCCTTGACAGGACGCAAGTCAACCAGTGAACCAGGCAAGAATGCACGGATACCTGCAGTCATGACAGTCAGGCCGCCTTTGACCTTACCTGTAATCGTACCGGTCACGAGCTCATTCTTGTCGAGTGATTGCTCAAGTGACAGCCATGCTGACAGGCGCTTAGCGCGATCGCGGGACAGTACGGTATCGCCGTAGCCGTTTTCGAGCGAGTCAATAGCAACAGACACGAAATCGCCTGGCTGGACTTCGAGCTCGCCCTGATCGTTCAGGAATTCTTCGAGGGGGATGAGGGCTTCTGATTTGAGGCCTGCATTCACAACCACAAAATTGTGGTCAATACGCACGACTTCAGCAGAGATAACCTCGCCGGACTTCATGTCCTGCTTTTCGATACTTGCTGCAAACATCTCGGCAAAACTTTCGCCGGATTGGGTTGAGGCTTGTTGAGTTGACATGTAAAGGAGATCCAAATGGCCTTTGGGGCCGGGTAACACACCCGCGACAGACTATCCGTATTGGGTGGAGTGAGTTAAAAAACCTGGGGTGAAAGAAAAACCTTGCACCGCAAGCACCAACAACATTTCATGTACTGCATCGATGTACTGCATTGTGTACTGCCTTGTGTACTGCGTATTTATTGCTTGTGTACTACATTCATTTGCCAGCCACCACAGACCAGAGATCCAGGATGGACTGCACCGTTTGCTCGACCGTCAGATTCGAAGAATCAACCGTATGCGCATCGGGTGCGGCAACAAGTGGAGCGACCGCACGATTAATATCGCGCGCGTCCCGCTCCCTCATATCGCCAAGCAAGTCCGCTAGATTAGCAGAAATTCCCTTTTCGATCAATTGCTTACATCTTCGTTCAGCCCTTGCCTGCACATCGGCAACTAAAAATATCTTTAGTGGCGCGTCCGTAAATACTACCGTTCCCATATCCCGACCATCCGCCACCAGACCAGGTTTGACCCTGAAAGCACGCTGACGTGCCAGTAAAGCCGCCCGCAGGGCCGGGTTTGGCGCAATATGTGAAGCCAGATTACCCACCTGCTCCTGGCGGATATCCTCAGACACCTCCCGGCCTCCCAGCAGAATCCCCTCAGCGTGAAATACCACGTCAAGTTCCTGGGCGGCGCGCACAACAGAGGGACCGTCTTTAGGGGAGATATTGCTGCGCAATACAGCCAAGGCAGTCAGACGATAAAGTGCCCCACTATCGAGCACGCCCCATCCGAGCGCTTGCGCAACGCGATGCGCAACCGTACCTTTACCGGAAGCTGTCGGACCATCAATGGTGATGACTGGTGCCAATTGGGTCATTTCAGCAAGCTCGCATACACAGAAAAATAAGTTGGAAAAGTTTTACTGACGCAACCGGGGTCCATGATCCGCACGGCTGACTGGCCGAACGCAGCCAGTGAAAAGCACATCGCCATCCGATGATCGTCATACGTATCGATTGCAGCGTCCTGCCAGTGACCTGACGCGACGGGAGACACACGTAGCCAGTCTGGACCACTCTCCACCACCGCACCTAATTTGCGTAGTTCGCTCTGCATGGCATGAATGCGATCTGTTTCCTTGACGCGCCAGCTTGCAATATTACGTAAGGTACAGGGACCATCGGCGAACATTGCCAGCGCAGCCGCTGTCATCGCCGCATCAGGAATCAAATTGAAATCCATATCGAAGGCTTTCAATTTCGCACCACTCGCTACATTTACGCCTGTCACCTCAATCGAATTCGCATCACGCCTGACTGTTGCACCCATCGCCTCAATCGTGTCAGCAAAAGCTACGTCGCCCTGAATACTCTGATCGCCCACACCTTCGACACGCACCGGGCCACCACCAATCGCACCAAGTGCAAGAAAATATGAGGCAGAAGACGCATCGCCTTCGACAAATATCTGTCCAGGCGAACGATAACGACTGTCCGTGGGGATCACAAACTCTTGCCAGCCATGCCGCTCAACTGTCACGCCAAAGCGCGCCATCAGGTTGAGCGTGATTTCTATGTAGGGTTTGGAGATCAGTTCGCCTACGACCTCAATCGTCAAGGCTCGACCAGACTGCATAACGGCCAACGGTGCAGCCATCAGCACAGCGGTCAGGAACTGGCTGGATACCGAACCCTGCACGCGCACACGATCGCTCAACGCCTGTGCCGCATGAATCTCAAGTGGGGGATAACCTGGCGTGCCAAGATAGCTCACCTGCGCCCCCATTTCCTGCAAGCCCTCGACCAGATCGCCGATCGGACGCTCATGCATACGGGCAACGCCAGACAAGGTGTAATGACCACCCATCATCGCAAGCGCTGCGGTCAATGGACGGATAGCAGTCCCCGCATTGCCCATAAAAAGCGCGGCATCTTTGACCGGAAACTGCGACACACCGCTTACCGTCACCGAATCTTGGGCACGCGTCGTGATGTTTACACCGAGTTGCTGCAATGCAGCCAGCATCACCTGCGTATCATCAGACTGTAACAAGCCATCTATGCGCGTATCGCCCTCTGCGAGCGCGGAAAGCAACAGCACGCGATTGGAAATGCTTTTTGAGCCTGGCAATGTAATCGTGCCCTGGGCATGCCTGGCAGCAGGCAAGTCAAGAAAGTCGGTACGTGTCATGATTGATTTCCTGACCAGTCAGAACGGGCTTTTGCGGCAGCTTCGAGCATCTCGCGCAACCAGCTTTCGTCCGAAGCCTCAAGAGCTCGCTCGGCCCGATCCATGACCGTGCGCAATGCTTTGAGCTCGCCGAGCATCGCGTCTCGATTCGCCATAAATATGTCAGACCACATTTCAGCAGAGCCCTGCGCGACACGCGTGAAATCCCTGAAACCTGTGCCCGCGGTTTGCAGCTTGAGCGCAGCATCCGGGCTGGCCACAATATGCTGCATGAATAGCGCAGCGAGCCAGTGAGGCAAATGACTGACGGCCGCAACCATGCCATCGTGCTGGGCGGGTGTCGTTGAACTGACATGTGCGCCACAAGCCTGCCACACGGCCTGAATACGCGCGACATCTGCAGCGTTGTTTTCGCTCAAAGGAGTCAGGATCACTCTCTTGGAAGTATAGAGACTTGCGTCAGCTGCCTGCGGACCTTTTTCGTGCGATCCCGCCATGGGATGAGCCGGCACAAACTGTCCGATACGATCCTTGAGACCCGCGCGCGCGGCTGTCACCACATTCTGTTTGGTACTGCCACCATCGGTGATCAAAGCACGTGCATTGAGCTTGGGCGCAAGGGCAGCAAATATCGACTCAAAGGCGCCGACGGGCGCGGCAATGAAAATCAAATCCGCCTGAAGCGCAGCCTCTTCGAGCGTGACGGCCTCGTCAATCAAGCCCAATCCAACAGCCTGAGCCAAGGTCTCGGGCTTGCGCCCTGCCCCGATCACACGCGACACGATGCCAGCTTTGCGACAGGCAGCGGCAAATGAACCACCGATCAGTCCCACGCCAATCACTGCAAGCGTATTGATTCTCAAGGCAGACTGTTCAGCGATCGCCACAATATCAGTCACACTCATGTGCCAGTCGCTGTGAGAATGTCTGTCAATGCCTCGATAAATCTCTGATTTTCTTCACGCAGGCCGATCGATACGCGCAACCACTCTGGCAATCCATCTCCGGCGACCGGGCGCACGATCACACCCCGCTTGAGCAGCTCAAGATTGATACGCGCAGCGTCCCCGACATGAACCAAAACAAAATTCGCATAACTCGGAACATATTTCAAACCGAGCGCGTCGAAAGCCTGTTGCAATTGCGCTTTACCGTCGCGGTTGACTGCAAAACTTTTTACCTGGAATTCTTTATCATTCAAGGCGGCGATTGCAGCGGCCTGCGCGAGAGAGTTCACATTAAAAGGCTGACGCACGCGGTTAAGCAAATCAGTTAACGCAGGCTGTGCCACCGCAAAGCCTACGCGCAAACCAGCCAAACCATAAGCCTTGGAAAAACTGCGTGACACAATCAGATTTGAAAAATGTTTAACCAACCCAATGCTGTCCACACGCAACTCAGGCTCCAGAAACTCGTTATAAGCCTCATCAAGTACGACAGTCACGCGCGCGCCATGCCGCGCCTGGACTTGCGACAGGAATGACTCAATATCAGCATTAGCCAGATACGTGCCAGTAGGATTGTTTGGATTAGCGATATAAACCAGTCGCGTACTGTCGTCGATTGCTTCAAGCATGGCGGGCAGGTCATGCCCATAGTCACGAGCGGGCACCATGATGTGACGCGCACCGCGCGCCTGAGTGGCCAGGCGATACACAACAAACGCGTGCTGAGCGTAGACCACTGAGCTTGAGGGCTCGAGGATGGCCATTGCAACCAGCTCAAGAATGTCGTTCGAGCCATTGCCAAGCGTCAGCCAGTTTTGTGGGACGTCATAACGCGTGGACAAGGCCTGTTTCAAGTCAAAACCAGCCGGATCAGGATAGCGCCCGAGTCCATCCATCGCGTCAATAATCGCTTGTTTGGCCGAGGCGGGCATTCCGAGAGGATTTTCATTGGAAGCGAGTTTGACGATGCACGCAGGATCCAGACCAAACTCGCGCGCAAGCTCCTCAATAGGCTTACCAGCCTGATAAGGGGCGATCGCAGCGATGTGGGAGGGTGGAACGTGCACAGCGTGCGTGTGTTTTGATGTCATGATCACGATACCAACAAGAAGTTGACTTGAGACTGCGAGGAGGTACAGTTAAGTACGGTTTAACCAAAAGCTGGCGCTGGATTTATTGTGCCGGGTAAGAGCCAAGCACTTTGAAAAACGCGCATTGATCCTCAAGGGTAGCCAGGGCTTTTTTGACCGAAGCATCTTGACGATGGCCTTCGATATCAACATAAAAATAATATTCCCACTGTCCGGTACGAGCAGGACGCGACTCAAAGCGCGTCATGGAGACGCCGTTTTCATTGAGGGGCGTCAACATCTGATACATCGCACCCGCGCGATTGGGGACGGCCAGAATGAGACTGGTTTTATCCCGGCCACTTGGCATGTTTTCCATTTGTCCAATCGCCAGGAAACGTGTGCGATTTTGCGCATCGTCCTGTATACCCTGAGCAATCACATTCAGCCCCCATGCGTTGGCGGCCGTGTCACTCGCGATTGCAGCAACACCAGGATCCAGCGATGCAATGCGGGCCGCCTCGGAGTTACTCGCAACAGGTTCACGCGGCAAACCAGGATAGTGGCGATTCAACCAGCTCTGGCACTGCGCCAAAGCCTGAGGATGAGCCATGATTCGGGTCACACCAGACAGGTTTGCATCGCGCGCAAGCAGACAGTGCCTGATCAGCAGCGAGCGCTCACCCAGGATACGCACAGGAGAGCCAAGCAATAAGTCCAAGGTGCGATTCACGGCACCCTCGGTCGAGTTTTCGACGGGCACCATCCCAACATTTGCAGCACCCGCCTCCACAGCACGAAACACTTCGTCAAACGAGGCACAGGGCACACCCGTGACAGAGTGACCAAAGTGCTCAAAGGCGGCTTGCTCTGAAAAAGATCCGGCAGGGCCAAGGTACGCAACAGCAAGAGACTGTTCGAGACCACGACACGCAGACATGATTTCAGTCCACACCGAAGCAACAGCCTCGGCGGGAAAGGGGCCACGATTTTTGCTCTGTAACTGCCGAATAACTTGCGCCTCACGTTCGGGACGCAATACGGGGCCTTGTGCGTGATGTGCATGCTTGACATCACCAACTTGTTGCGCGGTACGCGCGCGTTGATTGATCAAGTCAAGAATCTCGGCATCGATCTGATCGATGCGCTCGCGCAACGGCAACAACTGGGCTTGTAATGACTCATCCATGAGAGCGTTCGAAATCCTTCAGATAGTCGATCAATGCCATCACACCTTCGAGAGGCATGGCGTTATAAATAGAGGCGCGCATACCACCTACGCTTTTATGACCTTTGAGCTGCATCAGACCACGTGCCGCGGCACCTTGAAGAAATGCGGCGTCAAGACTTGGGTCAGCAAGGAAAAAGGGCACATTCATACGTGAGCGCGCTGAACGTTCAACAGGCAATTTATAAAATCCGCTTTGGTCAAAATGGCCATACAGTGCCTGCGCTTTGGCCATATTAAGTTGTTCCATTTCAACCAGACCACCCTGCTGCTTGAGCCATTTAAATACCAGACCCGCGATGTAAATCGCATAAGTCGGAGGGGTATTAAACATGGACTTCTCAGCAGCGACCTTTGCATAATCAAACGCAGAAGGACAAATTGGCAAAGCATGGCCAATCAAGTCTCGCCGGACAATCACAATCGTGACGCCAGCAGGGCCTGCATTTTTTTGCGCTCCGGCAAAAATCATTCCGGTTTTTTCAACGTCCATCGGACGTGACAAAAAGTGCGAGGAGGCATCCACAACCAACGGCACACCTGGCGCGCCCAGCGCAGCCATATCGGGCCAGTCCATGGTTTCTACACCACCGATGGTCTCATTACTGCAAAGATGCAAATACGAGGCATCCTTGCGGACCTGCCATGTATGTGAAGGCGGAACCCACGTATACGGTGCCTGATAATGACCATCAATGACCGTTGCCAGACCGCTCGACGCCACAATCTGCGCATCTCCGTATCGCTCGCATTCTTGTTGCGACTTGACCGACCAGATACCTGTGAGGACAAAGTCCGCTTTGTGACTCGGCGTGCGTCCAAG
Organism: uncultured beta proteobacterium; assembly: GCA_903847325.1. Taxonomy (GTDB): domain Bacteria; phylum Pseudomonadota; class Gammaproteobacteria; order Burkholderiales; family Burkholderiaceae_B; genus Zwartia. The sequence continues at coordinate 20,597 of CAINDJ010000439.1, forward strand.
CAGGTTCATAGGAACGATCGCATTTTCAGCGCTCGCCCCACCCTGCATAAACATGACTGCGTAATCTTGAGAGATACCGAGCAGTTCACGCAAATCAGATTCAGCTTCGCTGCAAATCTGCGTGAACTCGCGACCGCGATGGCTCATTTCCATCACAGACATACCGCAGCCATGCCAGTCGAGCATTTCAGCGGCAGCCTGCTGTAAAACAGTCTCAGGTATGGCCGATGGCCCAGGGGAAAAATTCCAAGGACGCACTGCCATATTAAGACTCCGAACCGGCCTCATCAGTTGAATCGGACGCAACATCAGGCGCGACGCCAGGTGCAGCGTCAGCGGCAGGATCCGCAGCTGCATCTAACTGAGCGGCCACATCGGTCACTCCATCGACAGCCTCATCATCCACATCGCTTTCCACCACACGGCGCACGCCCGACAGCATGCTGCCATCATCGACGCTGATCAGTGTGACACCCTGTGTCGCGCGACCCATTTCGCGGATCTCCGCAACACGGGTACGGACCAATACGCCGCCTGTCGTGATCAGCATGATCTCGTCGGTGGCATTAGCCAATACGGCCCCGACCACTTTACCGTTACGCGCCGAGGTCTGAATCGCAATCATGCCTTTGGTGCCGCGACCGTGGCGGGTGTACTCGCCAATCGGTGTGCGTTTACCAAAACCATTCTGCGTAGCCGTCAACACGGTTTGTGTTTCGTCACCAGACACCAGCATTGCAATCACTGACTGGCCTTCTTCGAGCATCATGCCACGCACACCGCGCGCATTACGGCCCATCGGACGCACGTCATTTTCGTCAAAGCGGACTGCCTTACCCGAGTCCGAGAAAAGCATGACATCGTGCTTGCCATCGGTCAGCTCTGCACCGATCAGGAAATCACCCTCATCCAGATCAACCGCGATAATGCCGGCCTTACGTGGATTGGAGAAATCAGACAGCGGTGTCTTTTTCACTGTGCCACGCGAGGTAGCCATGAAAACAGTCTGCGATTCGCTGAACTCTTTGATTGGCAATACAACAGTAATTTTCTCGCCATCGATCAGCGGGAACATATTGACGATAGGTTTACCACGCGAGGTTCTTGTGCCCTGCGGGACTTCCCAGACCTTAAGCCAATAGACGCGACCACGATCAGAGAAGCAAAGCAAATAGTCGTGTGTATTGGCTGTGAACAACTGATCAATCCAGTCGTCATCCTTGGTCGCTGCAGCCTGCTTGCCACGACCACCACGACGCTGCGCGCGATACTCGGACAGAGGCTGGCTCTTGATATAGCCACCCGCTGACAAAGTCACAACCATATCGGCTGGCGTGATCAGGTCTTCGGTATCTAATTCAGTCGCATTGAGCTCGATGTGCGAGCGACGGACGTCTTTTGCATTGGTTCCGAACTCAGTTTTGATCGCTTGCAACTCATCACTGATGATGACAGTGATACGCTCTGGACGAGAGAGGATATCAAGCAGGTCGGAAATCGTATCCATCACGGACTTGTATTCACCGACAATCTTGTCTTGCTCAAGACCCGTCAGGCGTTGCAGACGCATATTCAAGATTTCTTGCGCTTGCGTCTCGCTCAGGCGATACAAGCCATCTTGCTGCAAACCATAACTATCAGGCAGATTATCCGGACGGTAAGCAGCACGGCCACCAACCGCCTCGGTGTCCGCACGCGAAAGCATCTCGCGCACCAAGGACGAATCCCAGGTTTGATCCATCAAATCCTGACGCGCCACAGGAGGTGTTGGCGCGGCTTTGATGATCCGGATAAATTCATCAATATTGGCCAACGCGACCGCGAGGCCTTCGAGCACGTGACCACGCTCGCGGGCTTTGCGCAGCTGGAATACGGTACGACGCGTCACAACCTCGCGACGGTGCTGCAGGAAGTACTCAACCATTTGTTTGAGGTTAAGCAAGCGTGGCTGACCATCGACCAGCGCCACCAGGTTCATACCAAAGGTGTCCTGCAGCTGCGTGTACTTGTAGAGGTTATTCAGCACAACCTCGGGCACCTCGCCGCGCTTGAGCTCGATCACCAGACGCATACCGTCTTTATCGGACTCATCCCGGATATCGGAAATGCCTTCGACTTTCTTTTCGTTGACCAGCTCGGCAATACGCTCTTGCAAGGTCTTTTTATTGACCTGGTAAGGCAATGCATCCACCACGATCGCCTGGCGATTGGCACTGCCTTTGATGTCTTCGAAATGGGTCTTGGCGCGCATGATCACACGACCGCGGCCAGTGCGATAACCCTCGCGGACACCCACGATGCCATAGATGATGCCACCGGTCGGGAAATCTGGTGCAGGGATGATCTCGATCAGATCATCAATCGTGCACTCTGGATTACGCAAACAGTAAAGGCATCCATCCACAACCTCTGACAGGTTGTGAGGAGGAATGTTTGTCGCCATGCCCACGGCGATACCCGAACTGCCGTTGACCAGCAAGTTAGGCAGGCGTGAGGGCAACAACAGCGGTTCGTGTTCGCTACCGTCGTAGTTAGGACCAAAGTCGACGGTTTCCTGGTCGATATCGGCAAGCAACTCGTGCGCGATTTTTGCCAGGCGAATTTCGGTGTACCGCATCGCAGCGGCGTTATCGCCGTCGATCGAGCCGAAGTTACCCTGACCATCCACCAGCATATAGCGCAGCGAGAAATCCTGTGCCATACGAACAATCGTGTCATAGACAGCCTGGTCGCCGTGCGGGTGATATTTACCAATCACGTCACCAACAATACGCGCTGACTTTTTGTAAGCCCGATTCCAGTCATTATTGAGCTCATGCATCGCGAACAATACGCGACGGTGCACGGGCTTGAGTCCATCCCGGACATCCGGGAGGGCGCGCCCGACGATTACGCTCATTGCGTAATCGAGATAACTACGGCGCATTTCTTCTTCCAGTGAGATCGGAAGCGTTTCCTTAGCGAAGGAATCCATATTTTCTAGACTAATGACAGCGGTTGAAAGCCCAAGATTGGGGCATAAAGATTAACCTTGGATTCTACACCGCCCCCACCCCTAGTTTCCAACTCTCCACACCAACTCGTATATATAGATATACAAAGTGTTTGGAAAAACGTTCTGCCCCTTTACGTTCTGCCCCTTTATTAAATTACTGTCCCCCTTAAAACAATCCGAGTTTCATTGCCCGAGGCATCGTCTCGCGCAACAAATACCAAAAACAGGCATCAAATCCTGTCAGGCATCGGGACAGTTGATGTAAAAGTTGAACTTTTGGACCTTTGGCCACAACCATCGGCCGTGTTTTGAATAAATTTCTACTGAGTTTGATGAATCTGAGAATTTAAGGTGCGACATAAAAACCACACTCGACTTCTGAAACTACCCTTTTTGTTGTCAAAAACCAACAACAAAGGCCTTGTAAACGTAGAAATGCGGGGTTGAAAGCCCTCGTACGCACAGAACAGTCAACAAAGCTCATCAAATGCCTTAAGATTCCAATCAGCACGCAGGAAACCCAGTGTGTAATTAACTTTGAACCTGCTCTTAGCGTTGCTATACTGGCCCCGTTTCCTGATTTATTTATTTGCGGCGGGGGTTCGCTGCTAGTCACTTATCCAGCTTCAAGCTCAAACGAGGAGAAACATGAACAAACCCTCCAAATTCGCTCTGGCACTCGCCTTTGCTGCATTCACAGCAACTGGCGTCGCTTCCGCGCAAACGGTAGACAATTGGAAGAACGGCTCAAATGAGCTTGTTTGGAAGAACGGCACCAACGAATTATGCTGGCGCGATGCCTTCTGGACACCTGCAACCGGCGCAGTCGGTTGTGATGGCGTTGCTAAACCAGCCTCTGCTAACCCAATGGCCGACAAGATTTCGATTAAAGCCGAAGCCTTGTTTGACTTTGACAAAGCAATCGTTAAACCCGAAGGCAAAAAGCTGCTTGACCAGGTTGTGACACAATCACAAGCTATCAAGCTCGAGACCATCATTGCTGTCGGTTATACCGATGCAATCGGTACCGTTGATTACAACATCAAGCTTTCACAGCGTCGCGCTGCTGCCGTTAAGGCGTACTTGGTTTCGAAAGGCATGGATCCTAACCGTATCACTACGGAAGGTAAAGGCAAATCGAATCCAGTTGCTGACAACAAAACAGCTGCTGGTCGCGCCAAGAACCGTCGCGTAGATGTCGAAATCATCGGTAGCAAGAAGTAATTCTTCGCTTATCGACTGTGATCACTGCTTCGGCGGTGGTCACATCGACTAAAAAGGCCTCGCTTGCGGGGCCTTTTTTTATATTTTGAACTTTACATTCCAGGTCTTACATCATGACGATCAACACTAAGCCCCCTCTTTCAGGCAATGTCGATCAGGCCGAGCTTGATAAATTCAGTGCGCTCGCATCACGCTGGTGGGATCCAAAAAGTGAATTCAAACCCCTGCATGCCATCAATCCCTTAAGGCTGACCTGGATCAAAGACTTGATCGGTGGGCTCGAAGGGAAATCGATTATTGATGTCGGGTGCGGTGGAGGCATTCTTGCCGAGAGTATGGCTGGGGGTGGTGCAACCGTCACCGGTATTGATCTCGCAGAAAAATCACTCAAAGTCGCAAAACTGCACGGCCTTGAATCAGGCGTGCCCGTGACTTATCGCAATATCAGTGCCGAAGACATGGCGCTCGAGCATCCGGGTCAGTTTGATGTTGTGACCTGCATGGAAATGCTGGAGCACGTACCTGATCCTGGCTCTATCATCCGTGCGTGTTCGACGATGGTCAAACCAGGTGGCTGGGTATTTTTCTCAACCCTTAATCGCAATCCAAAATCATTTCTCTTTGCGATTGTTGGCGCGGAATATATTTTGCGTCTACTGCCGCGCGGTACGCACAGCTGGAAAAGCTTTATTCGCCCTAGTGAATTAGCAAGCTCGGCGCGCGGTGCAGGTCTCGAACCACATCAGATGCTTGGCATGAGCTACAACCCGATCACTGAACACTACTCGCTGGGAAAAGACACCAGCGTCAATTATCTGATGGCGACACGCAAATGACGGCTCTTGTTCTGTTTGACTTTGATGGCACGCTTGCCGATACGGCACCTGATCTTGCCGCTGCTGCGAACAAACAACGCACGCGTCGTGGCCTCGCACCTTTGTCCGTCGATGTATTGCGACCTTTTGCGTCTGCGGGCGCTCGTGGTTTGTTGCGCTGCGCACTCGACATGAGCGTAGATCATCCAGAGTACGAAGAGAGTCGTTTGCAGTTTTTGAAAGATTACGAGTCTGCAATGACTGTTGAGACATGCCTGTTTGATGGCGTGCCCGAATTACTTGCACAGATCAAAAATGCGGGTATGCAATGGGGCATCGTGACGAACAAAGCTACATATCTTGCAGCACCCATCGTCGAAGCACTCGGATTGTCCGCAGACTGTGCAGCGCTGGTTTGTGGCGACACAACGGCTCATGCCAAACCACATCCCCTTCCCTTGTTACATGCTGCGCAGATCGCGGGCTTTGGGATCGATCGCTGCATGTATGTGGGTGATGATATTCGTGACATTCAGGCAGCACGGGCTGCGGGCATGCCTTCGATTGCGGCAGCTTACGGATATTGCGGACCCGATCACCCTGTACAAACCTGGCAGGCAAATCACTGCGCCTACTCGCCACAAGAAATGTGGCCTATGATCAAGCAGCTGGCAGGTTAATTACTCAGATCAACTGCCCGGGTTAAGTGCTCGAGTTAAGCACTCAGCCCGTAGCCATTCAAGCACTACATCCATAGAATTTTTTTACGATATTCGAGGTCGTGGAGCAATTCCTTTGCCGGGCCTTCGTAGAATACGGCGCCGTGTTCCAAGGCAAATACACGATCGGCCAGAGCGAGTACCAGATCCAGATTGTGTTCAACAATCAGGATCGATACTTCGTTACGCAACTTATCAAACACAGTAAACAACTCATTCACAACCGCGGGGGCGAGTCCTTCAAAAGGCTCGTCTAACAGCAGTAGTTTGATATTGCCTGACAATGCGCGTGCGACAGCTACCATTTGCTGCTCGCCGCCCGAGAGATAGTCAGCGGCCACATCCATACGCTCTTTCAAACGAGGAAAATATTCAAAAATCTTTTCTTCCGTCCAATAGGTTCCGCCTACAGAAGGATTGAGTCTATTCATACGACCAAGCGCCAGGTTGTCGCGCACAGACATCCCTGCAAACAGACCTCTGCCTTGCGGTACATAGCCGATACCGATGCGAGCGATATCAGGTGCGGACATCCCTGCAATGTTTTTCCCGTCAAAAACAATCGTGCCATCAGCCGGGCGCACAAGCCCGGTCAATGCTTTGAGCAATGTCGACTTCCCTGCTCCGTTACGCCCAAGCAACGCCACAATCTCGCCTCGATGTACGTTTAATGAAGCATCATTGAGGATATGGCTCTTACCGTAGAAACTATTGACTCGATCAAACGCCAGCAATACGTCCTGTTCTACGCTCTGACTCACATCACGCGCCATGACCGCAGGTGTTCCTGTACCGGTGTAAATTTCCTGGACACGTTTGTCGCTGCGTACTTCAGCAGGTGTACCTGACATCAGTACATTGCCATCGTTCATCACCGTGACATTTTGCGAAAAGCCAAGAACCCGATCGAGATCATGCTCGACAATCAGGACTGGGATATGACGCTGGATCGTTTGAATCAAATTAGATATACGCTCACGCTCTGCTGCAGCTAAACCTGCAAGTGGCTCATCGAGCAACAACACTTTAGGATGACACCCTAGTGCGATACCCATATCAACCAGACGCTGACCACCATAAGATAAGCTGACGGCCTCAGAGTGCTCGATCCCTTCGAGCCCAAGGTATTTCACCAACTCTGCAGTCTGCGCGTCGACCTCCTCGTACGTCTCAATATCACGCCAAATATTGAGCGCACCTTTATGTCGTGCCTGCACAGATAGTCTCAAGTTCTCGTAAATACTCAAACCTTTGAACAAATTAGTGATTTGAAATGATCGCGCCAAACCAAGCATACTGATTCGATCAGCAGACAATCCTGCCAAAGGTGAGCCGTACAGATTGATCGCCCCCTTATCAAAAGGGAACATACCGGAGATCAAGTTAAAGGTCGTTGTCTTACCTGAACCATTTGCTCCGATCAGTGCATGGATGCCTGAATGCAGCGTCAAACTGCAATCCCGAACAGCGTGCACACCACCGAAACTTTTAGCGATGCCGCGGACTTCAAGAGCAGTCGTCTCACGCACCTTAGGCTGCAGGAAAGAAGGAAAAGGCAGACCTTCATAAATTTTGCGCGCACTCATCGCGGCACCGGTTTGCTGCTCAGGCTTGAATCTTTTGCGGATCTGACTCCAGACACCGATCAGACCATTGGGCGAAAACACAATAAAGCCAACAAACATCAGACCAAAATAAAAGAGCCAGTTCGGTGTCCAGATAGAGAGGAACTCTCTAAACAGAATGTAAAAGAATGCTCCGAGTACCGGCCCGAGCAAACTATGCATGCCACCAATCACAACGATCGCTAATAACTCACCGGAAAAGGCCACAGAGGTTGGATCTGCGGAAGCGAAACGATAGTGAAACGCAAGTAGTCCACCCGCCATACCAGTCAATGTTCCTGAGATCGCGAAGACCAGCAATTTATAGCGCTGTGTGTCGTAGCCCTGGAATTGTGCACGCTGTTCGTTTTCTCGAATCGCAGCCATGACATGCCCAAAGGGCGAGCGCAACATACGCCAGACCAAATAAAGGGATATCCAGCCAACCACGCTGACCGCGATCAGATAATTGATGGGCTGATCCAGTTTGAGAAAACCAAGAGCGGGACGCACGACATTACCGAGTCCGTTTTCACCACCGGTAAAACTTGTCCAGCGAAAGGCAATCGCAAAGGTCAATGCTGAAAAGGCCAACGTCAGCAGTGAAAAATAAACGCCCCGACGACGCAAGATCAAGGCGCCTACACAGAGTGCAAGCAGGCCTGAAAAAATAATCGTGAACGCCATCGGCAGCAGCAGTTGCCCTTCGAACCAGTATTTCTGGGACAGTGCGGCTGCATAGGCACCAATCCCAAAAAATGCACCGTGACCAAACGAGGTCAGTCCTGTATGCCCGACCAACAGATTCAGGCCGAGCGCTGCAATCGCAAAAATCACCACATCCGTTGCGGTACCAGGCGTAAGGCCAAGCACTTGCATGATGAATGGAGAGATGAGTAATCCGATCAGCGCCAGGATCAGGGGTTGATATTTATTTTTGTTTTTCATGCCAGGCTTCTTATTCAAACTTCTCAACGCGCTCGCCCAGCAAACCGCGGGGACGCAACAGCAACACAAGGATCATCAGCACATACATCGATGCTTCTGAGGCTGGAGGATAAAAGTAGGTCGTCACGCCGCGCACGACGCCAACGAGGACAGCCGCAAGTACGACGCCCCAAAAACTCCCCAAGCCACCAATCACCACCACGACAAACGCAGCCGTCATGATCTCCGCTCCCATCGCGGGATGAACACCCGCAAGCGGAGCCAGCAGCACGCCCGCCAAAGCGGCCAGACCGACACCCAGCACAACAACCGCGGTCATGTAATAGGTGAGCTTAATTCCAAGCACCGCCACCATATCGGGGCGTTGCGTACCCGCCCTGACCACGCGACCGAATGCAGTCTTATTGAGCAGTAACCAGATACCCACCATGACAGCGACCACAATGCCGAGCATGACCATGCGGTAACGCGAGTACATGAAATCGCCCAGCATGATCTGCCCTTTCAAGGCAGAAGGAATACTGAATTGAAGTGGTGTAGAGCCCCACACCATACGAATGACTTGTTCAGCGACCATGGACAGACCAAAGGTCAGCAACAGCCCGAGGATCGGATCACTCTGGTAGAAGCGACGTAACAAGACACGCTCAAAGACCACACCGAGCAAGCCTACCAGAACTGGGGACAACACCAAGGCGCCGCTAAAGCCCACGTAGTCTGTTAACACCACGGCACCGTATGCACCGAGGGCGTAGAACGCGCCATGCGCCAAATTGACAATGCCACCCAGACTAAAAATCAATGACAGTCCAAGTGCGATCAGCAGGTAATAACCACCCACCAGCAAGCCGTTCAAGACTTGTTCAAGAAAAAATGTAATTTCCACGGTAACTCTTGCAATGAGGATATAGCAGTCCCCGAAACAATTAGGTTCCGGGGGAGACACTACTTAAAACAGCACGAATTCTGCGCAGTGATCACTAACAGAATGAGCAATCACTGACAGAATGGCAGTCCGGTTAAAGATTGCAGCTGTTTTCCTGGCGGGTCGGCGCGATGATGTCGAGCGGCTCATTGTCATTTGGAACCGCAGGTCCGAGCTTGAGGAAATCCCACTTGTCGCGGGCTTCGCCTTTTTTCTTGGGCGTCACGGTGTACATTTGTTGCATGAGCTGATGATCCCAGTCGCGGAAATAACCTTTGCGACCTTTCAGGATATCGAACTGAGCACCCTTCTCCAAATACTCAATGACTTTCATCGAGTCTGTTGATTTCACGTCATTCATGGCTTGTGCCATGATTTTAAGCACGGTGTAATCACCCCAAGCCTGATTCTCTGGTGGTTTGCCATGACGTTTCATGAACTCAGCCACAAACGCTTTAGATGTTGGGGTGTCAACATCGTGGTGCCACGGCACAGGCCAGGTACCCACAAAGTTATCCGCGCCTGCACCCCAGGCAAGCGCCGTATCAAAGCCAAAGCCAGCGACTGCGAAAGGCAGACCATACTCGGAGTACTGTTTCATGAAGCTGGTAATTTGCGTACCTGCGAGGTTTGAAATCACCACATCAGGCTTAGCCTGACGAATTTTGAGCAGGTATGCAGAATAATCGGTTGCATCGGTTGGGACTTTGTCTTCGCCAGCGACCAGGCCACCCTGCTTTTCTAAAAAGATCCGTGCAACACGGGTTAAGTCATGACCAAACGCATAGTCGGCAGTCAGGAAATACCATTTTTTGCCCTTGACCATGCCTTGCTGCAGCAGAGCACGACCCAGCGTATTCACATACATGGAGTTGGCACACTCGACGTGAAACATGAACCTATTGCAGCTTTTGCCACGCAATTCGTCTGAGTTACCACCTGTGTTGATGAAAATCTTTTGATTACGCGCAGCGACTTGACTGATGGCCAGACCCGAAGCGGAATTGATTTCACCTAACAGGCAAACTGCACCGTCACGCTCGAGCATACGTTGCGCTTTACTGGCTGCTGTTGCCGGATTGACAGAGTCTTCTGTCAGCAGCTCGATCTGTCGGCCATTGACACCGCCAGCTTTGTTGACCTCATCGACAGCCAGTTTGATGCCCATGGTGCCGTACTCGCCCAGAGGTCCAAGAAAACCAGTGAGAGGCGTCAGGTGCCCAATCTTGATCTTGTCAGATTGCGCTTTGACGAGCGCGGGCATACCCAGAGTCGCCAAGGCACCCGCTACGGAACCCGCCTGCAGCAACTGACGACGGGTCTTTGAATTTTGATTCATTTTTGCTCCTCACTTTCTTATTTTGGTTTATTTTTGTCTTTCGACTTACACGGTGATCCAGGCCAAAAGGCCCTAGCAAAGTGCTGGAACCAATATATTTGTAAGGAAATGTTAAGTCAATGAATTGAGGTTAGCGGTTACCCTTGGATCAACCTATCCCCTCTCTATTGATAAAACGCTTGCACCGACGAATATCGTTTAGTTTGAAGGGATTAACTCGAAGGGAAAAAGTTTGTGCAGTATTGAACTCTTTTACAACTTTGTGGTCTTAATAAACAGATTGTTCGTCTACAATCGAACTACTGGGGCCGATCCGGATTCGACGGGGGTCGCGAAACAGTGCAGGGCATGTCGAGCACCAGTTCGCTCGTAAATCCACTGGAAACACTATAAACGCCAACGACGAGCGTTTCGCTCTGGCCGCTTAAGCGGTGAGCCGCTGCACTGATTTGTCTTTGGGTCAGGTG
>CAINDJ010000440.1 GCA_903847325.1 uncultured beta proteobacterium
CGCAAATTTGGCAAAAAAATATAGAACATATCTCTTATTTTCGATGCCAGAGGTGAGTGATGGAAAATATTTTGAGACGGCGATCTTGTTTGATTTCAATGGCAAACAGGTCGGCATCTATCGAAAGTCGCATTTGAATGATTCAGAGCAGTCTTGGGCGAGCGCCGGAAATAGTCTTCCAGTATTTAATACCAATGACTTAGGCCGGATCGCCGTGATGCTCAATGATGAAGTACGCATTCCTGAATTGACTGAGGTATATGCTTTAAATCGCGCTGACCTGATTTTGATACCGGCGGCATATGATGCAAAACAGTATGGTAGCGAAGTCAACATACCCAAAGGATTAGTCCCTGATGCCAGTAACCGGGGAATGAATATCTGGTTTGATATTGCCAAATACGCTCAGGCATTTACCCTGGTGTCCAATTATCAGCATGACACCAATAAAGAATTTGAAAGAAGTGCCGTTTACGCATTAGTACCTGAGGAGGGTTATTCCCCTCCAAACATTGCCCCTAATAAAGAAATGGCACATCAGGTCATGTTTACAACGCATACAAATAATACGTTGTGGATCAATCAGCAAAGCTTGGTGATCGGCAGGCGTTACGACCTCGCAACGCCATTGACGCTAGATATGCAAAGCCCTTGCTTTAAAGAGTGGCAAACTAACTCTACAAGCAAGGAACTATGCAAAGGCGAATGAGGGAATTAAACGTTTAGCACTCATGCATCAATAACTATTTACCTAAGCTCTTGAACTCAGGTTTAGTGCCCTGTATCCAGAGAAGTACGGTTTCGTGAGCGCGGGCAAGTGCAGGCTTTGTCGTTTTTTGCTTTTCCGCTTGTGAGGTATAAAAAGCGACAGACTTATCCCGATTATTCGACCACTGATATCCAATCCAAAGACAGGCAATCGCCTCTTCCGGATAACCAGAAAGCGCCAACGCCTCGCCTAATGGAGTCCAGGTAGATGTGCGACGAGGATCTAACACCAGCGCATCAGCGAGCACTTCCACAGCATCGTCTGGTTGACCGGCCTGTACATAGGCAAAACCGAGATTGCCCGCGACTTCAACATCTTTGGGATTCTCTTTAATCGCCTGCGTAAACGCTTGTATCGCTGCGTTGTTATCACCACGTTTCAAGGCTTCCAGCCCTTCAGTATTCAATTTACGACCCACCGTGCGATTACCCAAATTTGGCTTGGGCATTCCATCTATGCGTGTGGCTGCAGCCCTGACTGACTCAATATCGTCATTTGCTGCTGCACGCAAGCTGGCAATCAGACAACCACCCAGGTCGTCGCAATCTTGCGCAGTTGGGTAGGCTTGTGCTTGCTCGACCGTTGATTCTTGTGCAACACCCTCTTTAGGCGCGGCTTGAGCAATGGCTGGTGGTTCGTTATTTTTTGCGCTATTGTCGTCATCTTTTTTGCTTTCCGATGTTGGCTTGGCACTTGCCAGGTCGAGAAAGTCATCTTTCAGAATTTTAGCGATGGCTATTTGCGCGGTTGATATTTCATCAGAAATATCAATCGACTTGCCGTTGAATTGCAGTTTGCCATCCGATAACTCATAACCCGCCTTTAAACCGTCAGGCGTCTCCTGGGCGACACCAAACATCAATGCCATACCTTTGTACTGCTGATCAAGCGCCTTGACTGTCAACTGACCTGATGAACGCAATTGCTTGACTAAATTAAAATCACTTGGTTTATTAGATGCACTTTTCAGTAACTCTAGAGAGACAGTCCCATCAACAGAGCCTTCTTTCGCTGAGGCTGCAATTTTTGTGATGCCAGCGGTGAATCCCTGATAAATCAATTCACGCAGTGCATCTTGAGCAAGCGCTTTTTCTGCCGCAGTTAAGTTTGTCGAACTAGCATTGTTAAAAACAGTCGATAGAGTTTGGATACTTTTGGCGTTTAAATCCTTGAATACCATGTCTATGGATGCGTCTTTTACGGTGATACCGTTATATGCAACGCTTTTCACTGAGTGCGTAACACTCATATCGATACGGTCAGCGCGTTGAGTAGAGTTTGCCTTTAAAAAGATTCCCGAGGCGACAGCATCTTTCGTACTTAATTCATCAACCGAGAACTGTATGGAGCCTAATCCCGATGCGATATCAGTCAGCTCTGTTTGATACTTAATTTGTTTCATATCTAACGCATCGTCAGAAGATCTGACCACCATGCGGTTAGTCACAATGTCAAAAGACAGTTTATTTTTACCACCTGAAATCGTGCCAGCTGTTGGTCCAAACTCGAAAACAACGCCATCCTCGCGAGTGGCTAACTTAGGAATAGCAACCGAGGAAGTGAAAGCGCCGCCATAGCTGATTTTCGACACACCCTCTACGCGCGCGCTGTCGCCAAACATTCGCGTGATTTCTTTGGATGCGTCTCCTGCCGTCTTCAAATCCCAGTCAAATCGTGCGACGGAGCCTGGCAGTAACAAATGCGAGGCTTTGTAAGTTGCAGCGAGATCAATGGAGAAGTCCGAGTCACCTGAAGCGTCGCTAAAATTGATCGTAAATTGACCGGACGAGGTCAGAAAGCCGCTGTCTTGCTTCAAACCTTTTACAGTGACGCCAACATTGCTAGACATCCCATCGGCAAAAGCCTTGACCTCAGTTTGAAATTTTTTCTGAGCATACATACTGCCGCCAATCCACGCTGCGCCCAAAATAACAACAAAGCCTGCTCCAATAGCTATCTTTTTTGTGCTCACGGGATTCCTTTAACCTTAAGTTAATGCTTAGTATTGTTATGATCAAATGAGAATGTTACCAAAATGACAAATTGTTACAAGGACAAATGGAAATCATTCCATAAAAATTCTCTGCACAATTCAGCTCATAATGAACGCACGATAAAACGAACAAGAACTCTTAAATATTAATCAAGCGAACATTGATGCGTCTCATCTTAGCTGCCTCGATTGCCAATCTTCCATTTGGAACGATTTACGCTTTTAGTGTATTTCTGAAA
>CAINDJ010000441.1 GCA_903847325.1 uncultured beta proteobacterium
CTGGGCTCCTTCGCCTCGGGGTTTTTGCTCTACGGCATGTCGATGATGTATGGCGCGACGGGTAGCCTGGATCTGCGCTCGATCGCCGATGTCGTGTCATCGGGTCAGATCGATTACCTGCCACTGACGTTTGGTCTGGTGTTCCTAGTGGCGGGTTTGGCATTCAAACTTGGTGCTGTGCCTTTTCATATGTGGGTGCCTGACGTCTATCAGGGCGCACCGACTGCCGTGACACTTGTTTTGGCTGCTGCCCCTAAGTTGGCTGCTTTTGCAATTACCTTAAAGATTCTGGTGGTTGCGCTGGGTGATCTGGCTGCCGACTGGCAACCAATGCTGATGATTCTGGCGATCTTGTCGCTGGCCATCGGTAACCTGACCGCCATCATGCAGACTAACTTCAAACGGATGTTGGCCTACTCGACGATTTCGCATATTGGTTTTGTCTTGCTTGGTCTGATGTCGGGTTCGATCGACAATGATCTGGCTGCGGACTCTTCAGCCTACGGTTCTGCTTTGTTTTATATGCTGACTTATGTGCTGACAACACTGGCCTCATTTGGTCTGGTGATGTTGATGTCTCGCGAAGGATTTGAATGTGAAAGCATCGATGATCTAAAGGGCTTGAATAAGCGTAGTCCTTGGATGGCGGCAATGCTGTTAATCCTCATGTGTTCATTGGCTGGTCTGCCACCTTTGGTTGGTTTTGATGCAAAACTGCTGATCTTGCAAGCTTTGTTGCAGTCTGATCGCCTCTGGTTAGCTGTGGTCGCCGTGCTGTTCTCGCTGATTGGTGCCTTCTATTACCTGCGTGTCATCAAAGTTGCTTACTTTGATGAGCCTGCAGAGAATGCCCCAGCGATGCCGAAGGTTTGCTTTTTCCCACGCGCACTGATGATTTTTAACGGTTTGCTGGTGTTGGTGTTAGGTTTGATGCCTGGTGGCTTGATGACACTGTGCTTGCAAACCATGCGTGCGACCTTGTCGCTTTGATCGATTGAACTGATCACGCATGAATCAATCCGTCGCTGTCTGGCTGCTGATCGTTATAGCTCTGGCAGCGGCGAATCTCCCCTTTATCAATGAGCGCTTGTTTGCTTTGATCCCGCTGGGGTCGGGTGTGCAACAGGACAAGTCATTCCTGTTGCGCGTGATTGAATTAGTGGTGTCGTACGGACTAGTCGGATTGTTGGGCTATTTGTTCGAAAGTACGCTCGGCAATCCTTTCAAGCAGCGCTGGGAATTTTATGCCATCACTTTTAGTTTGTTTGTGGTGTTGGCTTTCCCAGGCTTTGTGATTCGCTATCTGATGCGACGTAGCTGAAAGTGTAAATCAAACTAGCCGTATAGGCCCGGTGTATTGAGCGATTGTTTTATCTGAAGTTAAAAGAGTGAAACCTTCAGCTGTTGCTTGAGACAATAAAATCCTATCGAAAGGATCTTTGTGTATAGCTGGCAAATCCTCAACTGATACCGAATGTAAACCAGTGATGCTGAGCTCCTGATATCCATTGTCAATGAGTGCTCTTCGTAATACACGCGCATCAACTTTAAAATCAGGTCTTCCTAGTCCTGTCTTGATTGAAATTTCCCATAAACTTGCTGCACTGAAAAACAACTCATTTTCAGTTTCCTCAATAATTGATTTTGCTTGTTGGGATAATTTCTCTGGGCTACCTGCTGCCCATAGCAGAATATGGGTATCTAATAAAAACTTCATTCATTTCCACAAAAAAGCTGTTCAATTTCTGTTTGGCCGAGGGTGTCGAAATCGTCTGGAACTGAAATTTGTCCGTTTAGAAATCCAATTCTTTTTGGTTTGACTTGACCAGTAGGCTCGAATCTTATTACGAGAACCATTGGTTTACCTGCTTTGGCAATGACAAAAGGCTCGCCATTGACCGCCAGGTCAACTAATTTGGAGAGATGTGTTTTTGCATCGTGAATATTAAACGTTTGCATAATAATCTATATAAACTAAACTAAGTCCAGTTAGTTTAGTTTATATATTTATAGAAAACAACTGTTCACTCCTCAAACCAGTTCAGTACACCGTCCAGGCCCGCAACATTCAATGCGTATTTCGCTTGAGCTTGTACTACGGGCTTTGCGCGGTAAGCGACTGAATATCCCGCGTTTGAGAGCATTTTAAGATCATTCGCGCCGTCACCGATAGCAATAATCTGATGAGGTTCTGCGCCGTGCTCGGCGGCAAAACTACGCAATGTATCTGCTTTGCCTTGCGCGTCGAGAATGCGACCTTGGACGACCCCAGTCAATAAACCGTTTTCCTCGGCTAATACATTAGCGTGTGCTTCGGTCAGGTTCAATCGTGTTTTAAGTTTTTCAGTAAAAAAAGTAAATCCGCCCGAGACTAACAACACTTTGATGCCTGACTCCAGCGCTGTGCTGACAAGTTTTTCAGCACCCGCGTTAAGGCGCAGTTTTTCTTCGTACACCGATTGCAAGACATCAATCGACAAGCCTTTCAGGAAGGCGACACGTTTAATCAGGCTTTCTGAAAAGTCTTTAATCTCGCCACGCATAGCAGCCTCGGTGATTGAGGCGACTTGTTCTTTTACCCCACCAAAGGCTGCAATCTCGTCGATACACTCGATGTTGATGAGGGTGGAGTCCATGTCCATCGCGAGTACTTTGCAGTCGGACAGGCGTCTGCCTGCTGGCACATAGGCGCAATCCGCATGGATACGCATCCCCCAGGCTTGCACCTCCGCGCGGGTATGAGCGTCCTCGCAAACTCCAAGCAGACGCACAGCAGATGTACCCAGACGTTTAACGCCAGACGCTTCAGCAATCGCGGCAATTTGCTCAATCATTTCGCCTGTTAGTGCAGGTGTTTGGACAACGAGATTAGTTGGGGTCATGACGAATGATTAAAGTGAAATGATTAAAGTTAAAAAAATACTGTGAAATAAATATCGTTATACAAACACGCTTAGATAATCGCGCGTAACAGTTTACGCACCTCATCGGCTCGAGCCGTGACATCCGGAATATTAATCTCGGCACGCAGCTTGTCCTGTCCTGCAAAACGGATGTTTTTCTTCTTTTGAACCAACTCAATCAGTTTCAGAGGATCAACCGTCGTATTTTGCTTAAAGTGCAAAAGGATTTGCCCCTCACTGGCATCAATTTTCTGTATTCCCAGCGGAAGTCCTTGTAAACGTATTTTATGTGTCGCGATCAGTGTTTTAGCTGCGTCAGGCAGTTTTCCAAAGCGATCGATGAGTTCTTCCTGAATCATAATCAGTCCGTCTTCATCTTTGCTGTTTGAAAGACGCTTATACAAAGACAAGCGCGCATAAACATCGGCGCAATAATCTGCGGGCAGCAAAGCGGGTGAGTGCAGATTAACCTCGCAGCCGGCGCTGAATGGTGCATCCAGATCCGGCTCGACACCGGCTTTCAGGGCACGCACAGCTTCGTTGAGCATGTCGTTGTACATCGAGAAGCCGATTTCCTGAATATTGCCAGACTGTGATTCACCCAGTACTTCACCCGTGCCACGGATTTCGAGATCGTGCATGGCCAGGAAAAAGCCTGAGCCGAGTTCTTCCATGGCCTGAATCGCCTCAAGACGTTTTTTAGCGTTCTTGGTGATGGCATCTTCGCCAGGCGTCATTAAGTACGCATAGGCCTGATGGTGCGAGCGACCGACTCGGCCACGTAACTGATGCAGCTGCGCTAAACCAAATCGATCGGCTCTGTGAATGATAATCGTGTTGGCGCTCGGCACATCAATACCGGTTTCAATAATCGTTGTGCACAGCAAGACGTTGAATTTTTGCTGATAAAAACCTTTCATGACTTGCTCAAGGTCTCGTTCGCCCATTTGCCCGTGGGCGACCGCGATGCGTGCCTCCGGCACCAGTTCTTCGAGACGTGCGCGGCGGTTATGAATCGTGTCGACTTCGTTATGCAGGAAATACGCCTGACCACCGCGCTTGAGTTCACGCAGCAATGCCTCGCGGATGGTGCTGTTGTCTTCGCGTCTGACGAAAGTTTTGATCGCTAGTCGTTTTTGCGGAGCGGTCGCGATAACGGAAAAATCCCGGATACCTTCGAGTGACATACCGAGGGTGCGCGGGATCGGCGTGGCGGTCAGTGTCAGTACGTCGACCTCGGCGCGCATGGCTTTGAGGGCCTCTTTCTGGCGCACACCAAATCGGTGTTCCTCGTCAATGACGACGAGCCCCAGACGTTTGAATTGCACATCCTTGGAAAGAATTTTATGCGTACCGATCACGATATCGATCGTACCGTCGTTGATGCCGGCGATCGCTGCGGTGATTTCTTTCGCTGAACGAAAGCGTGAGAGTTCGACCACTTTGACAGGCCAGTCCGCGAATCGGTCGGAGAATGTTTGCGCGTGCTGCTCGGCGAGCAAGGTGGTTGGGCATAGCAAGGCTACTTGTTTGCCATTCGCGATTGCGAGGAAAGCCGCACGCAGCGCAACTTCGGTTTTGCCAAAGCCCACATCGCCACACACCAGTCTGTCCATTGGACGACCCGAGGTCATATCCTCGATCACGCACTGGATGGCCGCAGCTTGATCGGCTGTTTCGTCAAAGCCAAAGCCTTCGGCGAACAGGTCGTAATCACCAAGCGGGAGCTTAAAAGCAAAGCCTTCGCGCGCCGCACGTTTGGCATAGAGGTCGAGCAATTCTGCCGCCGTGTCACGTACTTGTTGCGCTGCTTTTTTACGCGCTTTTTCCCACTGGCCCGAGCCTAGCAAGTGGAGGGGGGCTGATTCAGGATCGGTGCCGCTGTAACGGGCGATCACGTGCAGTTGGGAGACCGGCACGTAAAGCGTGGTTTTATTGCCGTATTCGAGATAGAGGAATTCCATCTCGCCTTCGCCCATGTCCATGTTGACCAGGCCGTGGTAACGGCCGATGCCATGTTGGGCGTGGACGACCGGGTCGCCTTCGCGTAATTCGGAGAGGTCGCGCACCATTGCTTCGACGTTGCTGGCGCGTTCCTGGTCGCGTTTGCCACGTCTGGCTGTGCCGCCATGGCCTGGGTAGAGATCGTTTTCCGTCAGGAAAATCAGCCCCTGCGCAGGGATCTCAAAACCGGTGCCAAGCGAGGCCACGGTAATGGCGAATTTCGCATCGCTTTCAAGAAATATTGCAACCGATTCGGTTTGCGCGTCAGGCGCAATCCCATGCTCTGCAAGCATTTGGACGATGGTTTCGCGCCGGCCATGCGAGTCTGCGCAGAGCACGACCCGTGTATTGATATTCGCGCGTGTGGAAGCAGAAGTTTTAGCGCGTACGATTGCATTTCTCGTATCGCGCTCAAGGACCAGGCGTAACTTTTGCAGCGGGTCTTCGGCGCGGCGCGTGACACCCACCTCGGGCGCACTGATGATGTCTGTGTGCGGTGTGTCGGCCGTCAAGGCGATGCGCCGGAATTGTTTCAGGTGCTCGAACAATGGCTCTGCTTGTAAAAACAGGGACGCGGGTGGCAGCACCGGGCGTTCACGGTCACTTTTCAGGAACTGATAACGGCTCGCAGTGTCCTGGGTGAAACGACGTATCGCGTCATCAATATCTCCAAGCGTGACCACCAGGCTATCGGCAGGCAGATAGTCGAATAGTGTCGCGGTGTGTTCAAAAAACAGTGGCAGATAATATTCAATTCCGGCAAATGCAATGCCGTGGCCCATATCTTTATAAGGCAGTGCGCGCGAAGGGTCTCCCTCGAAGACCTCACGGAACTGCGCACGGAAATGATTGCGCGCCGGCTCATCCATCGGGAATTCGCGACCAGGCAAAAGTTGCACAGAGCCGACTGGATACAAACTGCGTTGTGTATCAATATCAAAGGCACGGATCGATTCGATTTCGTCGTCAAACAAATCGATACGGTAGGGCACCACCGAGCCCATCGGGAATAAATCAATCAGACTGCCTCGGATACAAAATTCACCAGGCGCCGTGACCTGCGAGACATGCGCGTAGTTGGCCAGCGTTAACTGGTTACGGAGTGCTTGCTCGTCGAGTTTGTCTTTTTGTTTAAAGGAAAATGTGTAGGCTGCCAAAAAGCTTGGAGGTGCGAGCCGGTATAAAGCGGTCGTGATCGGCACCGTCAGGACATCGACATCATTCTGACTCAGGGCATGTAAAGTGCGCAGCCGCTCGGAGATCAGATCCTGATGAGGTGAAAAGCTGTCATAGGGAAGTGTTTCCCAGTCGGGCAGCGGACGGACTTTGAGTGAGGGCGCAAAAATCGGGATTTCATCGGACAGTCGCTGGGCCTCAAGCGGCTCAGCAGTCAGAATAACGAGTGTTTTACCCGCGGCCTGGGCGATCTGGGCGAGCAGCCAGGCGTCACCCGAGCCCGGTGGGCGTGGGTGAGCAAAACGTAAACCGGGTTTGAGCGCGGCTAACAAGGTAGAAACAGTAGTCAATGCAGCCGACATGGAGGGAAAACCACCTGAATAAAACACCAGTTGAATTCTTGATTATAAAATCACATACATATGAGCACATTTGATCCTACTTTTCGCATTGTTGCGCTGGTACCCGCCGCAGGAATTGGTGCACGCGCCGTAGGGACTGCTGTGGACCATACCCCTAAGCAATACCGCATGATTGCTGGTCAGCCGATGCTCAAACATGCTGTGCGGGCCTTACTGGCCGATCCGCGTGTTGAGCAGGTGCAGGTCATCACTGCGCCTCATGATAATGTGGCTCAGGAAGTCTTATCGGATTTGCCGCGAACCATATGCTGTGCGGTGGGTGGGGCGCAGCGTTCAGATACTGTTTTAAACGGTCTGGAGCAGGCTGGGCTGGCCGAAACTGACTGGGTTCTGGTGCACGATGCGGCGCGCCCTGGTCTGCCCAGAGAGGCGCTCACGCGGCTGATAGACGCTTGTCTCGAAAATGGTGTGGGTGGATTGCTTGCTATGCCTGTTGCAGACACGATTAAATATGCGGATCAGGCTGGCTGTGTCTCACGCACAGTTGATCGCGCGCAACTCTGGGTGGCACAAACCCCCCAGATGTTTCGTGCCGGCCTGTTAATTGCGGCCTTACGTCAGGCAAAAATATCTGGACAGGCGTTGACCGACGAGGCGCAAGCCATGGAGTCGGCAGGCCATCAGCCACTATTAATTCCAGGTTCTGGCCGAAATGCCAAAGTCACCTGGCCGGATGATTTCGAATGGGTAGGGTCGTGGTTATGAGTCCATTTTCAATGCGAGTCGGACAGGGGTTTGATGTGCACGCGCTCGTTGAAGGACGACCTCTGATCATCGGTGGCGTAACTATCCCGCATACTCATGGCCTGCTGGGACATTCCGATGCGGATGTGTTGTTGCATGCATTAACCGATGCGTTGCTCGGTGCAGCAGGGCTGGGCGATATTGGACGGCATTTCCCGGATACCGATCCTCAGTATCGCGGGGCAGATAGTCGGGTGTTGTTGCGCGAGGCTTATCAGCGCGTGCGCCATGCGGGTTGGGATATCGTCAATATCGATGCGACGATCCATGCACAGGCCCCAAAAATCGGACCCCATGTCGGTGCCATGATTGCAAATATCGCCGCGGATCTGTCGGTTGATCCGGGTGCAATTAACATTAAAGCCAAGACCAACGAGGGTTTGGGACACTTGGGTCGCAAAGAAGGGATCGCCGCTAATGTGGTGAGCTTGCTGGGCGCTAGTGGTTGATGCGTGTGGATCCAAATGGGTTGCCAAGTAACTAAATTGCCCGGTAACTAAAAATTCTCCGTCGCACAACTGATTTTGCCAGATTTGATGGCCCGCATAAAGGTCTCGTAATCGATCCTGTTTTGTTCGCAGTAGGCGGTTGAGAATTGAACAAGCGCGTCATCGAGTTGCTCCCCTCTTCCGCAATAGCCTGCTAATAAAGCTGGATCACCAGAGCGTGCGTGTGCGTTGGCCAGTGCCCAGCCAAACAGTTTGGCGTAATCGGGAAACTCATTAACGCCAATGCCACCCTCGCCAATTGAAATACCGCCTTTCATGTCACGTAGCTGACGAATATAAAAATCTAATTCCCGCGTTTTGCCATACCCAAGAAATAAGTCCGGTGCACCTTGTATGAGTCGCTGGCCGTGCACAACACGCTCGCCATGGCTACGGAACTGGGTATCCGGAAAGTATGGTGCGAGGACCGATCGCTGTGCCTCCTTTGTTTGCAAAAATAGAGGGTCGTTTTCGTTCAAACCCTCCATGTAGAGTACCCAGCATGCTGTGCCGACACTACCCACACCTACCACTTTCCGTGCATAGTCGATCGCCCGGTAACGCATGAAAAGATGTCTGCGATCTGGAAGTAAAGAATTCACGTAAGTAGTAAAAAACTCATCCAGTACCTCTGTTACTTTTCTTCCCCAGCGCGTTAAATCGATGTGTTCAAGCAACGGCGGTTGATCGATAATTTTGCGCCCGGTTGGTGTTTCTTCGGTGAGTTTAGCGATCACACCATGATTGGTATTTTTTCGCGCTTTTATAATTTGTTTTTCAATGAAAAGTTTGCTTAAGGCCGTCACGTTATTGGTTTTGGACAGCAAGGCCTTTTCATCGATGTGGGCACGAGCCAGCTCGATATAGGGCATATGCGCGTAAGTGAGCATGTGCTCTCTATAGGCTGACACCATAAGTCGAACAATCGATTCGCCATACACCCGGTCTTGCCCGAGGTGCTCAGCCGCAATCATCGCGCTGGCAGTCAGGCGCTTAAGATCCCAGTCAAAATTGCCAGGCAGGGTTTCGTCGAAATCATTAATACCAAATACAAGCTGCCGTTCCGTGGTTGAAAAGAAACCGAAGTTGCTGACATGCATATCGCCGCACAGCTGAACATTAATAGGGGTCGTCGCAACTTTTGACAAGTCATCCGCCATGAACGCTGCGCCACCGCGGAAAAAGGCAAAGGGATTGACCGCCATGCGCGCATGACGGATGGGCAGGTATTCTTGGATGCGCGATTTTTCCTGAAGACGCAATATGTCGATAGGTGAGCGGCGTTTTTGTTGTATTTTGAATTCAGCAAGCGAGGACCGGGGAGAAGTCAGACGGATCGCTTTTCCATGCGCCAGGCGCTCGCGAACTCCCGCTGTTTTTAGAAAAATGGATTTCGATAGTTTCATTTTTGGGTATGGGTGTCTGAGTCGGGCTAAGCTGCATCATAGCTTTGAAACGCGGACCGATTAAAGCGCGGGGATCAGGATCCGCACGCACAGGCCGTGATGGGGGCTTGATATCAAGCTAATTGTGCCGTGCGCCTGAGTGATGAGTCTGTCGGCAATTGCGAGCCCAAGCCCTGTTCCGATGCAGTCTGTGCGCGCATGATCGCCGCGTGAGAAAGGACGCATCAGTGTTTCGGTTTCTTGTTTCGTGATCCCGGCGCCTGTATCAGATATTTCAAGCTTGAGAAGCTGATCCTGTCGATCAAGCCGAACGAAAATCTCTGCAATTCCGGCTGAATTACGTCCATAACGCTTCGCATTTTCAAACAAGTTGGTGAGAACGCGCTGTAAGCTAAAGGGCTCGATGCGTGCGTGCAGATTTTTTGAAATGAAGGCTTGCAACGTAGCGCCTTGTGTTTTGAATTGTTCTGTCTCGCGGCCAATGAGATGCGTGAGTTCTTGTGAAATATTAATCACCGGAGCGAGACGCGGATGCACTCCCTGATTAGCTGCGCTTGAGGCGCGAGCGTATTCAATCAGTTTGTTAATCGAATGATCGACTTGTTCGAGATCCATATCGACCAGCGCACGGGTTGCCTCAGGCAGTGCGCTCATTTCTATTTCGAGTCGCATACGCGTCAGAGGCGTACGCAGATCATGCGAAAGCCCCGCAATCATCATTTCCCTTTCGCAGTCCATTTTTTGTATGGCTTGGGCCATGCGATTGAAACTCTTATTCACAAGGTGTATTTCACGCGCTCCTGTTTCGGGCAAGGGCGCAGGAATTTGTCCCGCAGCCAGGCTTTTAGCGAATCGCGCCAGTCTGTTGAGCGGGCGATTGAAATAGCTGGCGCTGATCATGGCACCAATCAATGACAGGAGCGCCGCAGCCAAGATCGAGCTGGCCCATTGGACAGGTGTCACGTCAGTAATTTTCTGTCGTTCAAAAGCCAGCCAATACTGAGACCCCTTGCTTGTAAAACTCACCCAGAATGCGCCAAGATTGTTTACTTTCCAGGCGATAACGGTCTCTGCGCCCAGAGCTGTGTGGAGGTATTGTTCGATCAGGCGCCAGTAATGTTCATCGGGCAAGGGCGTCAACACGTCATCATCCAGACGGACATGCACGTCCAGACTCTCGTGCCGGGACAGGTCTGCCAGCAGTTGGGACTGATTCTGGTCCCGTGCGTAGCGCAAGGCCGTGCCGGTCAGGTTGACTGCGCTGGTGATGCGTTGACTCACTTCGTGCGCGCGTGTTGTGACCCCTGACTGCATGAACACCGTAAACCAGAGGCCCAGACAACAAAGCATCAGGATGATGAGCAGCAAGAAATTGCGTGCAAAAAGACCCGGTGAATATGTTTTGATTATTTGCATGAAAAAACAGATTTGATTTTGAGCGTACCGGCTAGCGCCCGCCATCCGGTACGAACACGTAACCCATGCCCCAGACGGTCTGGATGTATTTTGGTTTGGATGGATTTGTTTCGATCAGTTTGCGCAATCGGGAAATCTGCACGTCCAGACTGCGGTCGTACGCCTCATACTCTCTGCCGCGCGCGAGCTCCATGAGTTTGTCGCGAGAAAGCGGGACTTTAGGGTGACGACCAAAAGCCTTTAATACAGAAAACTCACCCGTGGTAATCGTGATGGGCTGGTCGTTGCATTCGAGGGTGCGGGTCGCCATATTTAGCACAAAGGGTCCAAAGGTAATGGATTCGTTTTCGTGGCTCGGCGCGCCTGGGTGTTCTTCGATACTGCGGCGACGAAGAATGGCTTTAATCCTTGCGGCTAATTCGCGTGGGTTGAAAGGCTTGGAAAGATAGTCATCCGCACCCATTTCGAGACCGATAATCCTATCGATTTCTTCGGTTTTAGCCGTCAGCATGATGATGGGGGTAGTGTCATGGATGCTGCGCAAGCGCCGGCAGATAGACAAACCATCTTCACCAGGCAGCATCAAATCCAGTACGAGCAAATCAAAATGCTCCCGTTGCATGATCTTATTCATGTCGCGGCCGTCCTGGGCGCTGAGCGCAATAAATCCTTGTTGTGTCAGATACCGTCGCAACAGATCACGAAGACGACGGTCATCATCCACAATCAGGATTTTCCTTGATATAGGGTGTGTGGGGGTATGCATGTTCATGAGAAAAATGTAACAGCGCCACCCTGGCTGAGCGAACAAATGTCACAAACTTTTACAACTTTTCAGACGTAAGGGAGATCAGGTAACTAAACATTTCAGCATGGCGAGAGTTTCTTTGATGCTTGCTTCCTGAGGGGGAAGTGAGTAACCCGCCAAGGTTCATTACAATCTATCCATGACACTGATATTGGCACTGGAAACCTCGACCCCGATTTGCAGCATTGCTTTGCTTTCCGAGCAGGGCGATGAGATCTCGCTGACCCAAAAACAAATTGAAGGCGTGTCTGGACATGCCCAAAGCGTGCTACCACTTGCTCATGCCTTGCTGGCAGAGCAGGGGCGCAGCAAACATGAACTGTCCTGCGTCGCCTTTGGAAACGGACCAGGAGCCTTTACAGGGATTCGTGTCGCATGCGGCATTGCGCAAGGCATCGGGTTTGCATTGAATATTCCTCTGATTCCTGTCGGTGCACTACATGCGCTCGCGGCGAATGCGGCGGCCCGACTGCCTGGGCGTCTGATCATCACCGCACTCGATGCACGGATGGACGAGGTGTATCTGGCTGCTTTTTTAGCTGACCCGTCTGGTTCTCTGGCCCTGGTTCAGCAACCTGTCCTGTTATCCGCTGCGCAAGCGCCTGCCTTTGTGATGCAGCGTTTCTTGCTGTGGCAACGCGACCTTGCGCCCGATGACACGCTCAATCCATCTATGCCCTGCCTGATTGGGGAGGGTTGGCGTCTGCCAGACGCGCTGGCAGGCTTACCCGCTCAATGGCTGATCGATGATCTGACTGCTCTTCCGGATGCGCATTGGGTGGCGCATTTAGGGTTGTTGTTTTGGAAGAAACAGCAAACCGTATTGCCCGAACACGCCGCACCGCTGTATCTGCGCGATAAGGTTGCTTTTACGACGGCAGAAAGAGCGGGTGGGCAGGGCGGAAATCCGCGCGCAGCTCCCGCGACTGATGATCTGGCCTTACTCCCCATGCGCCGAGCTGATTTGCCTGAAGTGCTTGAGCTCGAACGATCTGTGCAATCACACCCCTGGACAGCTAAAAACTTTGAAGATGCGCTGGATGCGGGCTATGAGGCCTGGGTATTGCGTGGCGCGTCAGGACTGGCGGGCTTTTGTCTGGCGATGATTGCACCCGATGTCATCCATATCCTGGTGATCGCGGTGGTACCTAAGCAGCAACGCGCGGGATTGGGCAAGCTATTGCTCAAACAAGTCATCGATACCGCTCGACAACAGGGGCAGGAGGGATTGCTTTTAGAAGTGCGACCCTCTAATGCTCAAGCACTGGGCTTCTATCAGGCGCAAGGATTTGTGCAAATTGGTTGCCGACGCGATTACTATCCTGCAGGTAAGGGCGCGCGCGAAGACGCCCTCGTCCTGAAAAAAACTTTTGAGCCCGCCTGACGCCGTGATTCCGCAAATCAATCCCAATGCCATGCAGTTTTCCGCACTTCAGCTTGCCTGGATGCAGGAGCTCGGCATTGATAAACCCTGGATTCCGGGTGGCGCTGCGCCTGCAGTCATTCAACCGCAGGCGCGTGTTGCGGTTAATCCTGCGCCGGACGTTGCTCAGCGTCCCCCGACGCCCCAGCCTGCAGCCGGGAGCCTTGGGGCAGGAAGCTTCGTTCAGGCTGGAGCGATTGCGCATGCGCAGCTGGGTGGTGCTGCGCAGCGATCAGCGACAGCAAACGCCTCCAGCACGAAAAAATCAAGTGATGTGGCAGCCGAAAAACCACTTGATACGGTAGCCGCCGCAGCGCAGGCAGCAACGCTTGAGGAGCTCGCAGCAACTATCGCGCAGTGCAATGCCTGCGGGCTCTGTAAAGAGCGCGAGCAGGTTGTGGTGGGGCAGGGGGTCATGCAGCCCGCCATCATGGTCGTCGGCGAGGGTCCAGGGGATCAGGAGGATCGTCAAGGATTGCCGTTTGTCGGGCGCTCAGGCATGTTGCTCGATAACATGCTCTCGTCGATTGGCAGCAGTCGCACGACCGATGTGTACGCGGCAAACATCGTCAAATGCCGTCCACCAGGCAATCGCAATCCCAGACCTGCTGAAATTACTGCATGCCGTCCTTTTTTGATGCGTCAGATTGAGTTGGTCAGACCTTTCAGTATTCTGGCTTTGGGCCGTTTTGCTGCTCAAACATTGCTGGGAGCAGAAGCGCAGCTCACGGAAATGCGTGACAAGCCTTATTCAGTCGAACAGGCCGGTCTGAATATCCCTGTCGTGGTGAGTTATCACCCGGCTTATTTGTTGCGTCGGCCTGCCGACAAAGCGGCTGCATGGCGCGATTTGCAGCGTGCCAGGTTGATCAGCAAGGGACTTTGACAGGAGTCCGCAGCAGGGGAGGCTGATTGGCCGTTTGCGCGCAATAGAGAGGGAACTGCGCGGCCTTACAACGCTGAGCCGTGGCCGTCCTGGCCAATCTGGTCGATCAGGCTTGGATCGTGCCTCAGATTCAGGCGGCTCCAGTGAATAATTAACATCATCAGCGCTGCGACCAGAATCCCGAAAATCCCGATAATGATGCCAATCGACAGGTGCAGCCAAAGCATCAGCGTATAAATGGCCACCATCAGCAAGATGTTGAGTTGTTCGTTGAAATTTTGAACGGCGATCGAATGTCCGGCCGATAGCAGCACATGACCACGATGCTGGAGCAGAGCGTTCATGGGGACCACGAAATAGCCAGAGGTCAGGCCGATCACGATCAGCAATACATAGGCTGCCCAGGGGAGCGATACGTCAAACACCGTAATCGTCCAGGACGAGTCGATCCAGGGCATCAGCAAGACGGTCAAACCCATGACTACACCGAGAGGGAGAACGTTGAGTGCACTGCGCAAAGGTACGCGGCTCGCCAGAATCGATCCTGCAACGGTGCCCAGGGCCGTGATCCCCATCAAAACCGATGCCTGATCCAGACGGTAGCCCAGGTGACTGCGGCCCCATTCGATCACAATGAGCTGCAGCGTCGCGCCAGCACCCCAGAATAAAGTGGTCACAGCCAGTGAAATTTGCCCGAGCTTGTCTTTCCAGAGGATTCGCACATAGCCAGCAAAGGATTTAATCAGTTTTGCAGGATTTTTCTGTTGAACCGGGTATTGGATGTGTGTCGCAGGGATCATCAGGTTGCAGATGGCCGCTGCGGTATAAATCACCGCAATGATCAGAATGGCTGCCTCTGCGGGAGTGTGTACCAGGTGATTAATCAGTGGGTGGGACAAAAGCCATCCGGATACGGCTGGCGATACCAGCGCACCACCCAGTACGGTGCCCATTATGATGGACAGCACCGTTAAACCCTCAATCCAGCTATTGCCTTTGACCAGGTCCAGCGGCGGGAGCATTTCAGTGACGATGCCGTATTTTGCGGGTGAGTACGCTGCAGCACCTATTCCGACCAGACCGTAGGCTGCACAAACCAGCAATACCTGCGCATGCTGAGGCAGGCCAAACAGGGCATAGGAAAACATCAGGAGGCAGCCGGAGACCTTGATAGCGTTGGTCAGGAACATCACCCAACCCTTGGGGAATGCATCAGAAAACGCTCCGACAAAGGCGGCGAGCAGCACATAGGCCGCTGCAAACCACCATTTCATCATAGGCGCCATCCAGTCAGGGCCGTGTAACTGCTGGATCAGCGCGATCGCGGCAATAAACAGGGCATTGTCTGCCAGTGAAGACAGGCCCTGGGCCGCCATGACAATGAAGAAGCCTCGTTTCAAGAGATGATTTCCCTAAAAGTGCTAAAAACGACACCGAGTATAGCTGTTGATCGAAGTTCTTAGTGAACTTAAAAAGAGTCGCTCAGGCTGCGTTATGATCTACAGGATTACATCCCAAATTGTGCCTATATTGTGCGTCTGACCCAGATCAAACTTGCCGGATTCAAATCCTTTGTCGATCCGACCGTGATTCCTACGCCCAGCCAGCTGGTTGGCGTAGTGGGGCCTAACGGTTGCGGTAAATCCAATATTATTGATGCGGTACGCTGGGTGATGGGTGAGACCCGCGCCTCGGAGTTGCGTGGTGAATCCATGCAAGACGTTATTTTTAGCGGCTCAGGCCAACGTAAACCCTCGGCGCGCGCCTCGGTTGAGCTGGTGTTTGACAACAGCGAAGGTCGTGCAATCGGTCAGTGGGCGAGCTACGCGGAGATCGCCGTGCGACGTGTGTTGACGCGCGACGGCACGAGTAGCTACTTCATCAATAATCAGCAAGTGCGTCGTCGGGACGTGCATGACATCTTTTTGGGTACAGGCTTAGGCGCGCGTGGCTACGCCATTATTGGTCAGGGCATGATCAATCGTCTGATCGAGGCGAAACCCGAAGAACTCCGTATCTATCTCGAAGAAGCCGCTGGCGTTTCACGTTATAAAGAGCGCCGCCGTGAGACGGAAAACCGTTTGTCCGACACACGCGAAAACCTTGTGCGTGTCGATGATATTTTGCGCGAACTCGGCTCGCAGCTCGAAAAGCTTGAATCCCAGGCCGAGGTTGCACGCGAATACCGCGGCCTGCAAGCCGACGGTGAAGCAAAACAAAATGCACTTTGGTTTTTAAAAGAGGCTGCTGCGATTGAGGAGCGTGCCCGCACGCAAGAGGAAATCGAGCGTGCGCAGACCGAGTTAGAGGCTTCTACCGCGGGCTTGCGGGCTAGCGAGGCCGCGCTTGAGTCGCGACGCCAGGCGCACTATGCTGCCGGTGATGCTGTCCATACCGCACAGGGTTCGATGTACGAATCGAACGCCAAAGTCAGTAGTCTCGAGGCTGAGATTCGCCACGTTGTTGAGTCGCGCACTCGTGTGCAAACCCGTCGCGCGCAGCTGCAGGTGCAGATGAGCGAGTGGGAGTCGCAAAAGGAACACTGCCAGGAGCAGATCCTCGAGAGCGAAGAAGAGCTCATGACCAGCGCTGCGCGCGCTGAAGAAGCGCGCGAGCATGCCGAGGCCGCACAGGCGGGGTTGCCCGATATCGAGGCGCGCGTGCGCCAGGCTGCGGGTCAGCGCGAAGAAATGCGCGCAGTAGTTGCGCGCGTCGAACAAAATCTCGCACTCACTGCCCAAAGTCAGCGCGATGCCGATCGTCAGTTGCAGGCACTCGAGTTACGCCGTGAAAGACTAGTGCAGGAGCTCAAAGGTGTTGATGCGCCTGACACAGCACTGCTCGAGCAACTCACTGGCGACAAGCTGTCCGGCGAAGAGCTGCTTGAGGAATCACAGGCCGCGCTTGCGGAGCTCGAAGAAAAACTCCCTGAGCTTGATGAGCGTCGCAGCAAGGCGCAGACCGATGCACAGACTCAGGCAGAGTCGCTCGCGCGTCTCGAAGCGCGCTTGTCGGCACTTGTAAAACTGCAGCAAGACGTTCAAAAGAAAGGCACGCTTGAGCCTTGGCTCGCCAAGCATGAGCTGACTTCGATGAGTCGCCTTTGGCAAAAATTACACGTTGAACCGGGCTGGGAAACCGCCCTCGAGGCGGTGCTCAATGAGCGCATGACAGGTCTCGAAGTCCGTAACCTTGACTGGGCCCGAGCCTTTGCCGGCGACCCGCCACCCGCGCGCCTGGCATTTTTCCAGTTGCCAGTTGCCGCGGCAGCAGCCGCTGCGCCAGCCGGTATGACTCCGCTGTCTTCGATGTTGCGTATCACCGACCCTGACTTGCGCACCTTGCTGCAGGGCTGGCTGGGTAATGTATTCATTGCCGCTGACGTGACGCAAGCACTCGCTGCACGCAGCACGCTGCCTGAAGGCACCATGCTGGTGGTGCAGGGCGGTCATCTGGTTGATGCGAACAGTGTGCGTTTTTACGCACCGGATTCCGAACAGGCAGGTTTGCTTGCGCGTCAGCAGGAAATTGAAAATCTGCAACGCGAAATCAAAGCGCATCAATTGATCGCTGACCAGACGCGCTCTGCCGTGGCGCGGGCCGAGTCTGCCTGGCAGCAGGTTTCACAATCCTTGCCGCCAGCGCGCCAACGCGTCAGTGAGATCACCCGCCGCTTGCATGACTTGCAACTCGAATACACGCGTGTTTTGCAACAGGTTGAGCAGATGCGTGAGCGCTCGGGACGTCTGGAGCAAGACATTGCCGAGGTCACTTCCCAACAGGAAGAACTCACAGCCACCAAGCTTGAGGCCGAAGTCCGCTTTGAAGAGCTTGATGCCGAAATCGCCCTGCAACAAGAGGCCTATTCGGTTGCGGAAATGGCGGGCGAAGAGCTTGCGGCAGAAGCAGAACTCGCGCGCAATCGATTGCGCGATCAGGAACGTGGCGCACAGGAGGCTGAGTTCACCGAGCGCGGTATCCGTGCCCGTATCGCCGAATTGCAGCGCAATCAGCAGCTGGCTGCAGAGCAAACTTCGCGTGCGCAACAGGAGTTGCTTGGCCTGGAATCTGAACTCACCACACTCGATGCCGCCGCTGCACAAGCTGGTTTGCAAGATGCGCTTGAGCTGCGCGCGGCTTGCGAAGAGGCGTTAAGTCTTGCCCGCATAGAAATGGATACGCTGGCCGCTCAGTTGCGCGAAGCAGACGAAGAGCGCCTGGTGATTGAGCGCTCGCTTGAGCCTCGTCGCGAGCGGATCATGCAATTGCAACTGCAAGAGCAGGCTGCCCGCCTAGCCACGGAGCAGTTCGCAGAACAGCTCGACGCGCGTCAGGTGGATCGTACTGCGGTGCAGGCCTCTCTGGTCGATCAGCCTGAGCAATGGTCGCGTCCCGCATGGCTGCAAACAGAAGTCCAGCGCATTACGCGTCAGATCGAGTCGCTTGGCTCTGTTAACCTCGCAGCGCTTGATGAGTTGAATGCCTCCCGCGAGCGCAAGGGGTATCTTGATGCCCAGTACGCCGACTTGAATAGTGCGATCGAGACTCTTGAGGATGCTATCCGCAAGATTGACCGCGAAACGCGTGATTTGTTGCAGACAACTTTTAACGAGGTCAACACGCATTTCGGTGAGCTGTTCCCCAAACTGTTCGGTGGCGGTGAAGCCCGCCTGATCATGACGGGCGATGAAATTCTGGATGCGGGCGTGCAGGTCATGGCGCAGCCTCCCGGCAAGCGCAATACCTCGATCCATTTGCTCTCCGGTGGAGAAAAAGCACTTACAGCCACTGCGCTGGTTTTTGCTTTGTTCAAGCTCAACCCCGCGCCTTTCTGCTTGCTTGATGAGGTGGACGCCCCACTCGATGATGCGAACACTGAGCGTTACGCTAACTTGGTGGCCAACATGAGTCAGCACACCCAGTTCCTGTTCATTTCGCATAACAAAATCGCCATGCAGATGGCACGTCAGCTGGTGGGTGTCACCATGCAAGAACAAGGCGTGTCACGAATTGTGGCTGTAGATATTGAATCCGCTTTGCAGCTTGCTGGCGAAGCGGCGTGATCCAGTTGAGACAAATATGAGCGAGTTGCAAACTTATTTAATTATTGTTGGACTGGTCGTTATATTGCTAGTCCTGGCCTTTAACTGGTGGCAGGATCGCCGTGTGCGCCGACGCATGCAGGCGCAGATGCCCGTGATTGATCAGGATCCGCTGCTGCATGATTCGGGTGTGATCCCTGCTGCACGCGTAGAACCTGGCTTAGGTGGTTCAAACGTGGCATTGACCGAAATGGCTAATCAGTCCGTTGAACAAGCCCACCCCGATTCAGTGACCGATCAGGAAGAGTCCGACCCGACGAGCGAGGTCGTGATTGAAATTACTTTCCAGGGCCCGATGACTGGTGAAGACTTAGCGCAGCTGGTGCACCCTCTCAGAAGCGCGGGACGTAAAACTGTGCGAATTTTTGCGCAAGATACAGAAGGCCACTTGTCGAGCCGAATCCTGACTGATGCCAGCTATGTTTCGGTGCAGCTCGCTGTGCTGCTAGCTAACCGCAGTGGTGCGCTCTCGGCCATCGAGTGGTCGCAAATCTGGAATCGTGCGCATAGTCTCGCTGACCAGCTCGAGTGCACGATCGAAGGACCGGATCAACAAACTGTTTTAGAGCAAGCCTCCCGACTGGATGATATTTGCGCAGGGCTGGATACGCAGGTTGGTTTGACTTTGTTGCTGGGTACTATCCGTCCCGTGCAAGATGTCACCGCCGCCGCACGCAATATGGGTTTTGTGCCAATCGATGGCCGCCTTGCCTGGCTAGGTGATCATGGCATGGTGTGTTTCTCTCTGTCACGCGCGGATGCCGAATCTTTTGATGCGGGCATGGCGGGTGTTGACCGACTCAGTTTGCTGCTGGATGTGCCATGCAGTCCTCCCGATGTGCGTGCCTTTGGCCGTATGGTCGAGGTTGGCTTTGAGTTGGCGCAACGGATTGGTGCTGAACTGGTCGATGATCATGGCAGGCCCTTGCAGAGCGGGACGGATGCGGCGATTGACGAACGTCTGCAGACTCTTTACACGCAACTCGAAGCAGCAGGACTGGCCGCGGCCAGCCCACGTGCGCGTCGCGTATTTGCTTAAGCGCTGCATGTTGTGACAGCCATGATGCAGCCACTCGAGCGTGCACAGTGGTTGCATGCGCAAATCGAAAGCCATAATCACGCGTATTACGTACTGGATGCGCCGCACGTATCTGATGCTGAATACGACGCTTTAATGCGCGAGCTACTGGCGCTGGAGTCTGCACACCCTGCGTTGATAAGCCCGGAGTCACCGACGCAACGCGTGGGGGCTGCACCACTGGCTGCATTTGGCAGCATCACACACGCCGTGCCCATGTTGTCGCTGGGCAATGCTTTCGAGTCCGAAGAAGTTCAGGCATTCGATAAGCGTATTACAGACACCTTGAGTGCCGCGGGAAAACTCCCCGCAGGCCTGCTACCCGAATATTTTTGTGAATTAAAACTCGATGGTTTAGCCATCAGCTTGCGCTATGAGCGCGGTCTGCTTGTTCAGGCTGCGACGCGTGGTGATGGCCAGACGGGCGAGGATGTGACCGCAAACATCCGCACGATTAAATCTATTCCCTTGAAATTAAAAGGTGATCCTGCAGAGTATCCGGAAGTTGTCGAGGCGCGCGGTGAGGTGTTCATGAATCTTGCCGACTTTGAAAGTCTCAATGAGATGCAGCGCCGCCGTGGTGACAAGGTTTTTGTTAACCCCCGCAATGCAGCGGCGGGTAGTTTGCGCCAGCTCGATCCGCGCATCACGGCACAGCGACGATTGAGCTTTTTTGCCTATGGCTGGGGGGAGGTCGGCGATATTCAGTGCGAAAAGCATAGCGAGATGCTTGACTGGTTTGCAAGTCTCGGCCTGCCTGTCAATGTGTCTCAGCACGGTGTGGCGCGGGGCGCAGCAGAGTTGCTGTCCTACTACGCTCAAGTAGGCGCGCGCCGCGCATTATTGCCCTACGACATCGATGGCGTAGTCTATAAGGTCAATGATCTGAGCGCACAGCGGGCACTCGGATTTGTCGCACGTGCGCCGCGTTTTGCCATCGCGCATAAATTTCCCGCGCAAGAAGCCACGACGACATTGCTCGATATCGAAGTTCAGGTCGGACGCACCGGTGCAATCACGCCCGTTGCGCGACTGGAGCCCGTTTTTGTGGGCGGTGTGACCGTCACCAACGCCACGTTACACAACGAGACAGAGATTCTGCGTAAAGACGTGCGGATTGGCGATACCGTAATCGTACGTCGCGCAGGCGATGTGATTCCTGAAGTTGTGGGCCCGATCCTTGAAAAACGCCCGGCTGACGCGCGATTATTTGTGATGCCCACAGCATGCCCGGTCTGTGGTTCTGCGATTGAAAAGCTCGAAGACGAGGCGATCGCGCGTTGCACGGGCGGCTTGTTTTGCGGTGCGCAACGCAAGCAAAGTCTGGTGCATGCAGCAGGTCGCAAGGCTTTGGATATCGAGGGGCTGGGCGATAAGCTGGTGGAGCAACTGGTTGATCGAGGCCGTATACATTCACTCGCTGATTTATTCGGTCTGCAGGCCCTGGAGGTAGCAGGCTATGACCGCATGGGCGGCAAATCAGCCGAGAATCTCATCAAGGCGATTCAGAAAGCTAAAAAGCCCACGCTGGGTCGATTGATTTTTGCCTTGGGTATCCGCCATGTCGGCGAGACAACTGCACGTGATCTGGCGATACATTTCAGCTCGCTTGAGCGCTTGATGGCCGCTGAGGTGGATGCTTTGCTTGGCGCACCCGATGTGGGGCCAGCAGTCGCTGGATCAATCAGACGATTTTTCTCTGAGCCGCACAACATTGAAATTGTACGAGCGCTTGCGGCGCAAGGCGTTGAGCCCCAGCCTGAGGCTGCGATGCGCAGCTCGGGGTTATCAGGCAAAACATTTGTGTTGACTGGCACCATGCCAGTCTGGTCCCGCGATGAAGCCTCTGCCCAGATTATTGCCGCCGGCGGTAAGGTTAGTGGTTCGGTTTCGCGCAAGACGAGTTATGTCGTTGCAGGCGAAGAGGCTGGCAGCAAACTTATTAAGGCACAAGAGCTTGGCGTGCCTGTGATTGACGAGGATGGTCTGAGGGTCATGCTCGCAGAGGGCTGACACCGCCCTGAAGACCCACTACCTGACAATGACTGAGGGAGAGACTGGTATTGCTCCGGGTATCTTTGAGGCCGACAAGAGTGCGGACATGAAGTCCAGAACATGTTTTGTATACGACTCGTCTTCATCCTTGATCTGGTAGGTATCACCTCGGTATGAAATGCTTGATACTGGTTTTTGTACGTTTGAATTTTTATAAATTTTGAATAATGGCATCGCCGAATAGTAGCGCTTGTTGTAAGGGTCTAACACCCCATTAGTTGGGATGAGGGTGATGACTTTTGGATTGTTTTGATCCAGTTGTATTTCAACGACTCTGCCTAGAAAATCAAATATATTTCCTGTCGAACGCAAGGTAATCGCAAGACGCATGTTTTTTTGTTCAGGAAATTCTTTCGTGAAATTATTAATCACATTCACGAAATTGTTTTGGCGCGCATAACGTGGTGAGTCGTCGCAAAACGCTGTCTCGGAGAGGAGTTCTCCCAGCATCTCCTGGGCTCTGAATTTGTTGATGCATAACTTTGTTTTTTCTTCTATACGACTAAGCTGGTAGGTGGCGGGTTGGCTGCCTGGTACCCGGTCAATGACAGCACCTCCCGCTGCCTTCCCAATAAGTAGACTGGGTGCAAATTTCTCATAAATATTTGTCAGTTCAGCTTTTGTCAGTGGTGGGCCGATCGGCACACTCGCGCGTTGGGTCTCTACGGTTAAACCTGCTTCGATGAGGACGTATAAAAATTCTTGAAATTTTTCGTAATCAGGATCTGCCGGATCATTTTGGAATCGCCGGACTACATTTTTATCATTTTGTAATTCGATGCTTTCGATCAGTAATGTGTAGGATAGAGCCCTTGGCAGTAACTGCTGTGTACCTTTAAATCCAACTAAACCCACGGGGATCGTTTTTAAAAACGATTTCATGAATTCAGAATTGTCTAACGATGATTGGGTAAAGGTAAAGCCACTGTTGACCGTTAAGCCAACGGACGCATTATTTTCAGTACCTGAGGCAGGACTAAAAAAACCGGCGATCGAGGAGGTGTTCTGGCTGGGCATCTTGGCATTCAGACTTGCATCGGCAACGACATTGCCCGTACCGATGATAGAGGGAATATCCAGGAAACTCATTGGCATATTTTTAGACGCGCGCACAACGTTAAGAAGAATATTTTCGTTGCTATATTGCTCAATGACTTCTCTGTAGGCAGACGAGAGATTCGTCATGTTCGTGGAGTTAAGGCTCGCGCATCCCGAGCAAAGGAG
This sequence comes from uncultured beta proteobacterium, assembly GCA_903847325.1. GTDB lineage: Bacteria > Pseudomonadota > Gammaproteobacteria > Burkholderiales > Burkholderiaceae_B > Zwartia. The sequence continues at coordinate 23,136 of CAINDJ010000441.1, forward strand.
CATGAACAATACTAAGCTGAGATGCTTGATTTTAGGCATGTGCAGAGTGCAAAAAAATAATTTTCAGGCATGTTGAGGTCACGAGCATCATATCAAGTTAAATGCAAAAGGGCTGAATCCTGTATTTGAAACAGAATTCAGCCCTTTTAGACTCTAGCCGTCAGGCTAGTGCCGTTTATTTTTACTTAATGACAGCTTTCTCGCGTAATTGCTGCTGGTATGTCGCGAGGGCCTGCTGACGCATCATGTCCTCGAGTTGAGGTTTGACCTGATCGAGTGGTGGGAATTCGATTGGTCGTACGTCCATGACTTCGATGACGTGCCAGCCGAATTGTGACTGGACAGGCTTGTCGACCATTTTGCCTTTTGGTGTGGCGGCAACGGCTTTCGCAAATGGCTCGACGTAGTTGCTGGCAGGCGCCCAACCGAGATCACCACCTTTTTCAGCACTGCCTGGATCTTTCGAGTTCTTTTTGGCGAGGTCTTCGAACTTGGCTGATTTCTTATTCAGCTGGTCTTGCAACTCATTCGCTTTTTTCTCGTCTTCAACCAGGATGTGGCGCACGGAATATTCAAACTTGCCGTCCTCGGCTTTTTTCAGTTTGTCGTATTCAGCGGCAACTGCCGCATCTGTGATGGGATTCTTTTTCAGATAATCAGCCATCAGCGCGCGGACCAGAATTCCCTGGCGTGCCAGTTCGAGTTCGGTGGTGATGGTCGGATCTTTGGCAATGCCGGCTTTTTCAGCGGCTTGCACCATGACCTGGCGATTGATCAATTCTTGCTTGACCTGATCGCGCAGTTGTGGGGAGTCTGTACCACCCTGTGTGATCAGCAGTTTGACGAACTGGTCTACGCTTGACTGCGTGATGGCTTTGCCATTCACGGTCGCTACGTTTTGTGCATAAAGGGGAGCTGCCACAACACAAGCAGCAACCAGCATAGTGATACGTTTCATGGATTTCCTTTGGAAGGCGCCCGGGTTTTCAGCGCAAGCGCATGAATCGGGTATGGGATTAAATCGCGCAAAAGATCATACACCAGCCGATGCTGCGCAATCATCGTTTGGTTGGAAAAACAATCCGCGACAATGGTGGCGCGGAAATGGCTTGCTCCGCCCTGATTGCCGGCGTGACCGGCATGCAGGTGGGATTCGTCCTCAATCTCGAGGGTGCTCGCATTAAGCGTGGCCAGACGCTCGTGCAGGAGGGCGAGATGCGGGTTAGTCATGTTTGTTAGCTTCGGGTTTAAAGGCGGCATCATTGGCAGCTGGCTGCTCAATGTGCTTGCCCAGCCAGACCGACTGGATAATCACAAAGGCGATGAGCAAAGCCATCAGACCAAACACCTTGAAATTGACCCACTGCGCTTCTGTGAACAGGCCGGAAAAGGCCACAAACAAATTCACGCCCCCGGCAAATAAGAAAAATATCGCCCAGCTAATGTTTAATCTTGTCCAGGCAGATTCAGACATGGAGATTTTTTCGCCAAGCAGCTTTTGCATGACGTTTTTACCCATAAAAAGCTTGCTGATCAGTAATACGCTGCCAAAAAGCCAGTACAGGGCGGTGGGTTTCCATTTGATGAAGGTGTCATCTTTGAGCCAGAGTGTGGCGCCGCCAAAAACGACGATCACGCCCAGATTAATCCAGTGCATGCCTTCGATTTTTTTACCCGTCAGTTTGATCCATACAATTTGCAGGATGGCTGCAGCCATCGCCACGCCGGTCGCAACGTAAATATCGGCAAATTTATAGGCGGCAAAAAACAGAATCAGCGGGAATAGGTCAAACAGGAATTTTTTCATGGTTTGACCGGCTCGAATGTCAGTGAAAGGGAGTTGATGCAATAACGCAGGCCTGTTGGAGGTGGACCATCAGGGAAAACATGTCCTAGGTGGCTGTCGCAGACGTTGCAGATGACCTCGGTACGGAGCATGCCATGACTCTCATCGACCACCTCTTTAACATTGGCGGGGTCGAGCGGCTCAAAATAGCTGGGCCAGCCACAGCCCGCATCAAATTTGGTGTCTGAGGCGAACAGTGCGGTGCCACATCCTACGCATCGGTAGAGCCCGTACTGGTTATGATCCCAGTAACGGCCGGTAAAGGGCCGTTCGGTGCCTTTTTGACGGGCAACGTAGTATTCCTCTGGGGAGAGCTGGGTTTTCCAGTCAGCGTCGGATTTGATAACTTTTTGCATATGTGGGGTTGGAGTGCAGTTTTTAAAAAAGGTTCTCGGGCATAATCGTTTGCCATGTTAATCCAGTTTAAAAACGTCTTTGCCAAACGTGACGGTCATCTCGTTCTGAATGATCTGAATCTAACGCTCACTGAGCGTCGGATCGGCGTGATCGGGCCAAACGGTTCGGGTAAAAGCAGCCTGATCCGGTTGGTGAACGGACTGCTCCTGCCTGCGAGCGGACAAGTTTTGGTGGATGGTTTGGATACCCGATACGATGCCATGGGTATTCGACGCCAGGTTGGGTTCGTTTTTCAAAATCCGGACAACCAGATTGTTTTTCCTGTGGTTCACGAAGATATTGAATTCGGACTCAAGCAGCGTCTGGCGAATACAGCACAACGCGCGACGCGTGCCCGGGATGCGCTGGAGCAACTATCCATTGGTCATCTTTTTGATCGCGTGACCCATAGTTTGTCGGGCGGTGAGCGACAGTTGGTCGCGCTCGCCGCCGTGCTGGCGACGGATCCCGCCCTGGTGGTGTTTGACGAGCCAACGACTCAGCTAGACCTGCGGATGCGTAATCAATTTGAAAGGATTCTGCGCGACTTGCCACAATCCTCAATCGTGGTGAGTCACGACCTGCCTCTCATGCAGACAATGGATCGCGTGCTGGTCGTCGTAGATGGGCGACTGGCGTTTGATGGTGAGTCTTCGGCTGCGATTGCCTGGTATACGGAGCAATGCGCATGAGGGGATCACTCTATATACCTGGACAAAGCTGGTTGCATCGAACCCCTGCGGGACACAAATTACTTGGACTGATGGTGTTCGGGGCAGGATTGATGTTTGTGCACAACTTGTCGATACTGACTATTGCATTGCTTGCTGTCACAGCTTTAATTTACCTGTCGGGTCTCTCATTTCGCAAGCTATGGAATGACTGCAGGGCAATGGTCTGGATGGTGTTGGTACTTGGTATTTACAGCGCCTGGATTCAATCCCCCGAGGCGGCTTTTGAGATGCTGTTGCGACTCACTTGTCTGATTCTCGCTGCGCTGGTTGTCTCAATGACAACGCCTATTACCGAAATGATGGGGACAGTCGAATACGTGCTTAAACCCCTGGTGCATGTTGGCTGGGTGGATGCCCATAAGGTGAGTCTGGCTCTGGGCCTCACGCTTCGCTTGATTCCGGAGCTATCTGTGCAGTGGAATGAGATTCGCGAGGCACAGGCGGCCAGAGGACTTAAACCTGGGGTGATGACCATGTTATTCCCGATGCTGGTGCGCACCTTGCGCAGAGCCCAGGAGCTCTCCGAAGCCATTGATGCGCGCAGCGCGAACTAAAAAATATACGATTGACTGGCAGGATGACACTTGAAAACGAAAGATATTGTGCTGGTTGCGCTGTTTTGCGCCCTGACCATTGTGCTGGGGCTGATTCCACCAATTCCTATGCCGGGGGTGCCGGTTCCTGTCACCTTGCAGACCTTTGGCGTCATGCTTGCCGCGATGATTCTGGGGCCTAAACGTGCCGGACTTGTGCTGCTGCTCTATGTCGGGATGGCTTTGATCGGTTTGCCTGTTTTACCCGGTGGGCGAGCCGCAATGGCTGTGCTGGCTGGTCCGACGGGTGGTTTTTTGCTGGGGATGATACCCGGCGCAATCCTCGCCGGCTGGTTGGGGGGGGCAGGTCTGTCGCGTGGTGCACAGCACGTTGGCGCTCAGCTGGCGAAATGGCAGATCTTGCGCGACTGGCTGGCCTGTATAGCGGGTGGCGTTGTGCTGGTCTATGCTTGTGGTATCCCCTGGATGGCTGCCGTGACGGGAATGAGTTTGTCCAAAGCCACGTGGGTCATGCTGGCTTTTGTACCCGGCGATATGCTTAAAGGACTGGTCGCGGCACTTGTTGCAGGACGTGTCCGGCATCTGAATTTGACCTGATTATCAGGGAATGCCCTAATAAAACAAACAGTTAATTTGATACTGTTTCCACCCTATAATCGTTTTTTTTGTATAACTTCAAGTATCGAGCACCTCCCGTATTGGGTAAGTTGCCACCGTCAGGAGACACAAATGATTCGTCCGCAAGCTTCAGTTTCAACACGCTTGGTTGCTGCATTGGCTCTCGCGTTTCCTATGGTTGTTATGGCGCAAGTCAAAGTGGGTGTCACGCTTGCCACAACGGGCCCTGCCGCCTCGCTGGGTATCCCAGAGCGCAATACCGTTTCGTTGTTCCCCGCTGAGATCGCGGGCCAGAAAGTCGAATACATCGTGCTTGATGACGCGACCGATACTACGCAAGCCGTTAAAAACATGCGCAAGCTGATTACAGAAGATAAAGTCGACGTTGTGATCGGTACCTCGGTGACCCCAGGTTCACTTGCGATGATCGATGTCGCAGCAGAATCGAAAGTCCCAATGATTAGCGTGGCTGCGAGCGCCCGCATCGTTGATCCGATGGATGACAAGCGTAAGTGGGTGTTTAAAACACCTCAGAATGATGCATTGATGGCAACTGCGTTGGCTGATGCCATGAAAAAGAAAGGCTATAAGACACTCGGTTTTATCGGTTTTGCCGATGCCTATGGCGATGGTTGGTTAGCCGTGATGAAGGACGCCGCAGAAAAGCAAGGCATCAAGATCGATGCCGTTGAAAAATACGCGCGTAATGACACCAGCGTGACGGGTCAGGTCTTGAAACTGATCGCAGCAAAACCCGATGCGATTCTGATTGCTGGCGCGGGTACTCCTGCAGCGCTGCCACAGAAAGAATTGATGGCGCGTGGCTACAAAGGTCAGATTTTCCAGACGCACGGTGCCGCGAATAACGATTTCCTGCGCGTGTGTGGCAAAGATTGCGAGGGCACCATGTTGCCAGCCGGCCCGATGCTGGTTGCAGCGCAGATGCCTGATAGCAACCCGGTCAAAAAATCAGCTCAGGATTATGTACAGAAATACGAGGCCGCAAATGGTGCAGGTTCGATCAGTACCTTTGGTGGTCACATGTGGGATGCTGGCCAGCTCGTGATTGCTGCGATGCCTGCAGCGGTAAAGTCTGGCGCCAAACCCGGTACGCCTGAGTTCCGCGCAGCATTGCGTGACGCAATTGAAAACATTAAGAATCTGCCCGTGTCACATGGTGTGTTCAACATGACCCCGACTGACCATGCTGGTTTTGATGATCGTGCACGCGTGATCGTCAAGATCGATGGCGGTAAATGGGTATATCAGCCGGGCCTGTAATTCCTGGATATGAGTTAAACATCTGGCGCACTCTTATTTGAGAGTGCGCCTTTGTTATGAAAAGGTAAAAGATGGACTTCACAATCGCTTTGATCCTGTTGCAGGACGGCATCGTTAATGGTGCGATTTACGCCTTGCTTGGACTCGCCTTGGTGCTGGTGTTCGCTGTCACACGTGTCATCTTTATACCGCAGGGTGAGTTTGTCGCTTTTGGCGCGCTGACGCTCGCGATGCTGATTGAAAACAAAACGCCCGGTACGATGTGGCTATTGCCTTTGGCAGGCCTGGTTGTGTTTTTGATGGAGTTGCGCGATACCTTGCGTACGCAGGACTGGCGTAAATTATTCAAGACTGGTTTGCTGTATGTGGCGCTGCCAGTCGCCATGCTGTGGGTGATCCCGCAACTGGCTGCGGCTAAGTTACCGCTGTGGGTCGATGTCCTGATTTCAATGGCGATGGTAGTGCCCCTGGGACCTATGCTGTATCGCATTGCTTACCAGCCACTGGCTGAGGCCACTGTTCTGGTGTTGCTGATTGTTTCGGTTGCTGTGCATTTCGCGCTAACAGGATTGGCTCTCGTGTTTTTTGGTGCCGAGGGTTGGCGCACGCCTGCATTTATTGACGGTACGATCGATTTTGGTATAGGTCCCTGGTCGGCGCAGAGCTTGTTTGTCGTGCTGACCAGCGCACTGATGATTGCTGCACTGTGGTTGTTCTTTGGGCATACGTTGTATGGTCGTGCGTTGCGTGCGACCGCAGTCAATCGCCGTGGTGCGCGATTGGTCGGTATCAGTACCAAGATGTCGGGGAGTCTGACGTTTACCCTCGCGGCGTTTATTGGTGCGTTGTCAGGCATGCTGATTGCCCCTGTGACGACTATTTATTACGACACGGGATTTTTGATTGGTCTCAAAGGTTTTGTCGCAGCCATTATCGGTGGCATGGCCAGCTATCCCGTCGCGGCCATTGGTGCAGTGCTTGTAGGTTTGCTCGAAGCGTTTTCTTCTTTCTGGGCAAGTGCCTACAAAGAGGTGATCGTATTCACACTGATCATTCCAGTTTTGCTGTGGCGATCATTGACCACGCATCACGTCGAGGATGAGGAATAAAAATGAATCATCGTAAATTGCTCATTGCCTTTATTGCTCTGCTGATCGCATTGCCTTTACTGCCGATCACTCCGGAATTCTGGATTACACAGCTCAATTACATCGGGCTTGCCAGCCTCGTTGTACTCGGTCTGGTGTTGCTGACCGGCGTGGGTGGGTTGACCTCATTTGGTCAGGCAGCTTTCGTCGGGATTGGTGCATACACGACCGCCTGGTTCACCACCCGCTATGGTGGCTCACCCTGGATCGCGTTGATTATTGGTCTTGCTCTGACTGCTGCGCTCGCTTTCTTTTTGGGTGCGATCACCTTGCGTTTGTCTGGCCACTTTCTGCCGCTAGGCACAATCGCCTGGGGTTTGTCGCTCTATTACCTGTTTGGCAATATCGAGTGGCTGGGTAAGCATGACGGTATTTCCGGGATCGAACCTTTGTCAATATTTGGCATCTCGTTAGCCCCAGGCCGCAATATTTATATGCTGATCTGGTTACTGGTATTGCTCGCGATCTGGGCCACAAGCAATTTGCTGAATTCGCGTCCCGGTCGTGCGATCCGTGCATTGAAGTCCGGAGCAGCGATGGCTGAGTCATTTGGTGTGAACACAGCCGCCTACAAAATTGTAATTTTTGTTTATGCAGCATTGCTCGCATGCCTGTCAGGCTGGTTGTATGCGCATATGCAGCGTGCCGTGAGCCCAGGTCCATTTGGTTTGACGCATGGCATTGAGTATTTGTTTATGGCGGTGGTGGGAGGAGCAGGGTACGTGTGGGGTGCGATTCTCGGATCCGCATTGATCATTACCCTGCGTGATCAAATTCAGAACGTGCTGCCCAAGTTATTCGATACCACGGCGAATTTTGAGTTGATCGTATTTGGTGTGCTGCTTGTCATCATGTTGCAGTACGCACGTGACGGACTCTGGCCGATTTTTAATAGTCTCTGGACGCGGATGTTTGGTTCAGGTGAAAGCCAGCGTAATCGCCCTGCACCTCCACTGGCGCCAGGACTACCTCAACGCCCACGTCCAAAATCTGGAGAGACGGTTTTGGTCGTTGAGGCGATTCGCAAAGAGTTTGGCGGTTTGGTTGCCGTCAACGACATCAGTTTTTCAGTGCGTGCGGGTGAGATCGTAGGCCTGATTGGTCCGAACGGTGCCGGCAAGAGCACGACCTTTAACTTGATTTCAGGCGTGTTACCGTCCACACGTGGCGCAGTCACCTTCATGGGCGCACGTACCGATGCACTGACTGCGCGCGAGATTGCCAAGCGTGGTGTGGGCCGCACGTTTCAGCATGTGCAGTTGCTGGGCAATATGTCCGTGATTGAAAACGTTGCACTGGGGGCGCATTTACGCAGCAACGTCGGAGTCATTGAGGGCACCTTGCATCTCGATCGCGCGCGCGAAGCGCAGCTCCTGCACGAGGCAGCCATTCAACTCAAGCGCGTTGGACTTGGTGATTACCTGTATGAGCAGGCGGGTAATCTGGCTTTGGGTCAACAGCGTATTTTAGAAATCGCTCGCGCCCTCGCAGCCGATCCGATTTTGTTGTTGCTCGATGAGCCTGCAGCGGGCTTGCGTTACAAAGAAAAACAGGACTTGGCCAAAGTACTGGGAGAATTACGCGAGGGTGGCATGAGCATCTTGCTGGTCGAACACGATATGGATTTTGTAATGCGTCTGACCAATCATCTGGTGGTGATGGATTTTGGAACCAAGCTCGCCGAAGGCGTGCCTGCCGATATTCAAAACAATCCGGCAGTGCTTGAGGCTTATCTGGGTGGGATTGATGATGATCTGGATCTTGATCCACCACCAGTTAGTGCATCCATATCCGAGCAGAAAGGGGCGACAACATGAGTCAATCCATGAATCAAACTGCTGAGCAATCAAACACGCTGCTTCAGGTCAAAGGTCTGACGGCAAGATATGGCAAAGTGACTGCCTTGACTGAAACGGATCTGGTTGTACCCAAAGGTAGCATCGTGACCGTGATCGGTGCCAACGGTGCGGGTAAGTCAACCATGCTCAATGCCATTATGGGGGCGTTGCCTCTGGCCGGACAGGCCGCAGGGAGTGTCGTCTATTTAGGTCAGGATGTCAGTACCTGGGAAGTCGAGCGTCGGGTGTCCGTTGGTATGTCTTTGGTCCCTGAAAAGCGCGAATTATTTTCGAGTATGTCGGTGCAAGACAATCTGATGCTGGGCGGTTTCAGGCGCTATCGTGCCGGTGAAAAAGACTGGATGAATACGCTCGACGAGGTCTATGCGTTATTTCCAAGACTGAAAGAGCGCTACCAGCAGCAGTCAGGCACGTTGTCTGGTGGTGAGCGTCAGATGCTGGCTGTCGGGCGTGCGCTAATGGCCAAGCCACAGTTGCTGATGCTCGATGAGCCAAGCCTGGGTCTTGCTCCGCGTATTACACGCGAGATTTTTCACATCATCGCGCGTTTGCGTCAGACGGGAGTCTCAATCTTGCTGGTCGAGCAAAACGCCCGCGCAGCATTGCAAGTCGCCGACTATGGTTATGTACTGGAGACTGGGGCGGTGGTGCTCGAAGGTCCAGCCAAGGATCTGGCGGGCAATCCACGTGTGATTGAGAGTTATCTGGGATTAGGGAAACACGAAGAGTCGTCTTGATCAGAGCGTGACAGATTTGTCACCGTATTGAGGCTTCTACGCATTAAATTAGTTTAGAAGTCATCCAAAATACATACCTATTTATTCCTAAATGGGTATAATTTGGATTGTTCAGATAAACACACTTCAGCTCTCAGACAATTGCATTGGGTAGGTTCTGTCAAAAAAGATATTTTGGCAATGCCGGAGTCAGTGATGCAGATTTTTGGCTATGCGCTTCATGTCGCTCAGCAAGGTACAAAACATCCACAGACTAAAGTGCTCAAGGGTTTTGGATCTGCAGGTATATTGGAAATTATTGAAAACGATGATGGGAATACTTACCGTTGTGTATATGCGGTGAAGTTTACTCGTGCGATTTATGTGCTGCATTGTTTTCAAAAAAAATCCCATAAAGGCATAGAAACTAATAAGCGTGATTTGGATTTGATACGCGAAAGACTAAAGCTTGCCTATCAACATGCTCAGGAGGGCAATCAGTGAAAATAGAACGAGGTAGTTCAAGCGTATACGCTGATTTGGGACTTCCAGATGCTCAAGACATGCTGATTAAAGCAAAGCTCGCTACTGAGATTAATCAGATCATTCGCCTGTGCAAGTTAACGCAGATCGAGGCCGCGAAAATTTTAGGAATGACTCAGCCTAAGTTGTCTGGAATGTTGCGGGGACAGTTCCGCGGAATTTCAGAGCTGAAAATGATCGAGTGCCTGAATAGACTTGGACGTGATGTTGATATAGTCGTTAAGCCAACGCCTAAAACACGAAGCGAAGGACTTATTTCGGTAGTTTTTGCTTGAGCTAAATAGCTTGTCCATAACCCTCTTGCCCGATTTCCTCCAGGAGATCGGGTTTTCTTTTTATGTTGTCACGGCTCCATATGATGATCACGATCATGAGACCTGCGACCGACAAGCCAAACAGCACAACAATCAGATTGATGGGTATCTCTAGCCAAAGCATCAGAGAATAGAGCGAGATCATCAATAAAATATTTAATTGTTCGTTAAAGTTTTGCACGGCGATTGAGTGACCTGCCGATAGCAAGACATGTCCTCGATGCTGTAGCAAAGCATTCATCGGCACGACAAAAAATCCGGAAAGCCCACCAACTAACAGCAACAGACTATAGACCGCCCAGGTGTCGCGGATATAAGGCATGGTCAGCACGACCAGTCCCATGGCTACGCCAACGGGTAGCACGCTCAGCGAGGCTCGAAGCGGAACGCGCGCAGCTGCAATCGCACCCATGACTGTCCCTAAGGCCGCAATTCCCATCAGCATGGAAGCCTGATCCAGCCGGTAGCCGAGATTTTGACGGCCCCATTCAATCACAATTAATTGCAGTGTCGCACCCGCACCCCAAAACAACGTTGTCACGGACAAGGAAATCTGACCCAGTGCGTCACGCCACAGCACACATACATATTTTTTAAAAGACTTGATCAGAACAACTGGATTTTTAGACTGAACCGGATAACAGATATGCGTCTGGGGAATGAATAAATTCATGAGCGATGCGCCGGCATAGAGAAAGCCGATCATGAAAATGGCTGTCTCAGCTGGCGTTGTTAACCAACTACTTAGAGACGGCTGCTGTAATAACAAATCAGAAACAAAGGGCGAGATCAGTAAACCACCCAGCACCGCGCCAATGATGATGGAGATCACAGTCATTCCTTCCATCCAGCTATTGCCGACCACCAGCAGAGCAGGCGGCAACATCTCCGTGACAATGCCGTATTTAGCAGGTGAGTAGGCTGCAGCACCCATGCCAACGATGGCATATGCAAAACAGATCAGGATAATCTGGCCGGTACTTGATAAACCAAATATTCCATAAAAGAACATTAGCAGGCAACCTGCAACTTTGAGCGCATTGGTGATGAACATCACTTTGCCTTTGGGGTAGGAGTCGGCAAAGGCGCCTACAAAGGGTGCTAATAAAACAAAACTTGCTGCAACGCCCCATTTGATTAAGGGCGGTACCCAGACGGGGCCTTCCAGTTGCTGAATGAGTGCAATGGCTGCGATAAAAAGCGCGTTGTCCGCAAGCGAGGAAAGTGTTTGTGCTGCGATGACAAGATAAAAGCCGCGGTTCAAGAGAATAGGGTCCCGGTCGTGTTGAATTGGGACGCCGATTGCGGCGCATATTGAATTGCAGCCCCAGTTTCAGGGTCAGAACTCGCTTGCTTGCCGACAGGTAAGTGCATTAAGGCTTCCCCCATTTTGATGTGCTGGCCGGGTGAAATTTTTTCAGCCAACGTAAAGCCTTTCGGTGCAAAAACAATAATGGTTGAGCCGTGTTGAAACCAGCCAAGTTCATCGCCCTTACGGAATTGAACATCGCATGTAAAGTTTTTCTCACCCGTCCAGCCAGAATGAAACTGGGTATCAATGCCATGCAGGCGAATGCTTGCTACCAGAATAGCCGCGACAGGAACTAAGGCAATCGGATAATGCGCTTGACCGATTTCCAGCGAAAGCAGTGCGCGTTCGTTTTTACAAAATAATTTTTCTACGCGTTTAAGTGCGATCGGATTAACGTTCCAGGTGTCACCAGAAATATAGTTCACTTTTTTCATGGAGCCATCGTAAGGAGCATGGAATCGGTGATACATGGAGGAGGTCAGACGCAGAGTGACATACTCGCCATCTTGCCACTGGCTTGTGTCAGTTTCATGTCCAAGCAAATCACGTAATGTGTAGGGAAATCCTTTGGCCTGAAAAACTTGCCCGTTCACAATATGTCCACACGCACCAATAATGGCATCACACGGACTGGCAAAGATATTGCTGTGCATGTCGATCGGCCGGGCACCCGCTCGCAACTCTCTGATAAAACAATCATGCAAGCTGTCAAATTTGCTCTTTTTAGCTTCGCTTAAATCCAAGTCTGTAAATAATTTCCACACAGCGATTGATAGATCGCGCATCCAGCCAACCTTGATCTGGCTGAACCAACCCATGAAATGCGTAGCTGTTTGCCTTGGTATACGGTTGGTCAGGAGAAAATTTAAATCTTCTTGTGAAAATATTTTTTGAATAGTTGCTCTGATGTTCATCAATCCGTCATCCAAGAGTCATAAAAAGGAGGTTTGAAAAGTAAATTACTCAATAAGGCGTAGATATATGACCGTTTCATTTGTGAATGTCCTAGTCGGTCTGATAGTGCTTGGTGTACTGATTCGATTGATTGGAAAAGCCAGGCAAAGACTGCAGCTTTCTCTTGCAAAAAACCCTTCGCTTGGTGGTCACTTGAGATGGGCGAAACGCATTGCCCGCCGCATTCCTGGCTATTCCTATACCGTGGAGCAGTGGTTTGATGTAGATGGAGCTGCGGCGGATATTGTTCAAAAACGGCAGTATGGTTTGGCAACGCTTGGGCAGGATTTGACAGTGCGTAGCCCGCTGACTTTGCAACACACTGCCGAATCCAAAAAGATGATCGCAGACTTGCAATTCATCAGTCAGTATCGTGTGCCTTATCAATTTCGTGATGTATTGCAACAACACATTCAGATCGGCAGTTTTATGCAAAGTAGTGATGGCATATGGCTCACCGACATGGATGGGGTGCGTCTGATCGATGTGACCGGTTCCTATGGCGTCAATGTCTTTGGTCAGGATTTTTATAAATCCTGTATCGGGGAGGGGAGTGCTATAGCTCAGGCGCTCGGTCCGGTATTGGGTGCCTACCATCCCTGCGTACTGGATAATATTCAACGACTGTGTGCGATCTCCGGCAAGGATCAGGTGTCGTTTCATATGTCCGGGACAGAAGCCGTGATGCAGGCCGTGAGGGTTGCGCGCTATCAAACGGGACGCAATAAAATCGTGCGCTTTACGGGGGCCTATCACGGTTGGTGGGATGACGTGCAGCCTGGTCCTGGCAATCCTATGCCGCCTTCTAAAGACACCCTGACATTGCGCGAGATGCATGAAAATACATTGCGCGTACTGCGTAATCGCCGCGACATTGCTTGTGTGCTGGTCAACCCATTGCAGGCGATGCATCCCAACCAGTCTGCCCCGACGGACAACACGACTGTGGATGGTAGTCGTCGCGCGCATTATGACCGAGTCGCTTACACGCAGTGGCTCAGGACGCTGCGAGAGATCTGTACCGCAAAAGGCATTGCGCTGATTTTTGACGAAGTCTTCATGGGCTTTCGCCTCGCCAAGGGCGGCGCGCAAGAGTATTTCGGCATTGAGGCTGATGTGGTGACTTACGGTAAAACACTCGCCGGTGGACTGCCTATTGGCGTTGTATGCGGTAAAGATAAATGGATGACGCGATTCAGAAACGATCGCCCTGGCGATATTTGCTTTGCTAGAGGCACCTTTAACGCACACCCTTATGTGATGGGCGCGATGAATGTGTTTCTGCACCGTCTGGATACCGAGGAAGTCCGACAGACTTACCGCGTACTGGATGAGACATGGCTTGCGCGCAAAGCTCAGCTTAACGATCGATTTAAACAATCTGGACTGCCTCTGCGCGTCGAGGCGATGTCTACGGTCTGGACGGTGTTGTTTGATGTGCCGAGCCGCTATAACTGGATGCTGCAGTTTTACATGCGCCGCGAGGGTATCGCCCTCAGTTGGGTCGGTACGGGCAGGCTGATCTTTAGCTTGAATTTCAGTGCAGACGACTTTGAAGCTTTTACGGAACGATTTATCTGTGCTGCGCAGAAGATGTCCGCCGATGGCTGGTGGTGGACACCCGATGGTCAGACGAATAAGCATATCAAGCGCCAGATACTGAAGGAGATGTTGCGACAGTACCGGCGCTAGCCAATTAGTGCGATTGCACGTGTGGCATTGGATCGATCAGTTCGCCTTTCATGAGGTAGAAAGGCGAACGGTAATAAAGCAGCACGTCGTGAAAGGGGTCTGTCAAAATTTTGATCACCCAAGCCAAGGCGCTTTTGAAATCTTCTTTAAAAAATAACTGTGTAGCTCTGAATAATAAGCCTGCCACACCCAAAAACAGCCAGGTCATACCGACCATACGTACGAACGTGTCTTCGTAGGCTTCTGGCACCGCCCAAGTCAGGTATTGTGGAGCGAAATACGCAATGACCGGGATAGCTGCCCAGATACTCAACAAGACGATCTTGCGGTGCAGGTTATAGCCAACCTTGATGATTTCCTTGTGTTCATGGCTCGCCTGATTGACATGATCGTAGCCTCTGGGTTCAAAGAAAAAATGACCTGCCTGGCGAGTCGTCATGGAGACTAACCAGGCAAGCAGCGCTGCGATGACGGGATTGATAAACAGCAGCACATAAGAGACTAAAAAGGATAAGGCACTGATCAGATGCAAACTCTGATTGATACGGCTGTGATGGTAGTAGCGATGATCGTCCCAGCGCTGGACTCTGAGTGTCTCAAGCAGTTCTTTCATAACAGTCCTTTTGTAATTTCAGATTTTTGTAGTTTGAATATAGGTATTCAAAATCAGATGAAATTATTTCAGACCATTGCTGCGTGAACATGAATTTTTAGTGACACTGAGATGTCTGTTTGTTTTCAGAAACAAGTCAATTAAGAAAAAATAAGCAATTGTCATGCAAACGTTACATTGATTCATTAGAGTGAGAGCATCCCAGCACAAAGGTCCCAGATGTCTGACTTTGATCCTTTACAGATTGATCGTTTCTATCCTGCACATCCCAGTCTGAGAATTGCGGTCGTGACAGAGACCTATCCGCCAGATATCAATGGGGTTGCGCACACGATATCCAAAATCGTCGAGGGATTGAGAGCTAAGGGTCATACCTTGATGCTTGTCAGGCCAAAACATCGTATGGATGGCTTGCCGCTCACGGAGAGTGGTTATCAGGAGGTGCTTGTCAGAGGGGCACCTATACCGATGTACAAACAACTGCGCATGGGCTTGCCTGCGCAGGGAGCGTTGCATAAGCTGTGGCTCAAGCAGCGCCCAGACCTGGTCCATATCGCGACAGAGGGGCCCTTGGGCTGGTCGGCTGCACGTGCGGCCAGAAAACTTAATATTCCAACGAGTTCTGATTTTCGAACGAACTTTCATGCCTATAGTCAGTTTTATGGATTTGGCTGGCTCAAAGGAGCGATTGTTTCGTATATGCGTAAATTTCATAACTCCACGCATTGCACGATGGTACCGACGCAAGGATTAATGGCAGAGTTATCAAAAATTGGATTTGAAAAGCTGATGGTGGTGCCCCGGGGGGTGGATACGGAACATTTTTCACCCTCCTATCGTTCTGAACTACTCAGAGCGTCCTGGGGGGTGACACCGGACACGAAAGTTTTGTTGTCTGTGGGACGCTTGGCTGTTGAAAAAAATCTTGAAACAGTGATTCGTTGTTATCAATCTTTGGTTGCTCAAGGATTGCCTGTCAAGCTTGTGATCGTAGGTGATGGGCCGCTGCGTGAGACGCTTGAAAAAAGTTGTCCCGACGCGTTATTTGTAGGACAAAAAATAGGTAAATCACTTTCAGAACACTATGCAAGTGCTGATCTGTTTGTCTTTCCCAGTCTGACCGAAACGTTTGGCAATGTCACGATTGAAGCGATGGCGAGTGGTCTGGCTGTGATTGCCTACGATCATGCCGCGGCAGGACAGTTAATTCGACATCAGGA
>CAINDJ010000442.1 GCA_903847325.1 uncultured beta proteobacterium
AAAGCACTGAATCTCGTCGCCTACAAGATCCATCCGCCACAAGTCTGGCGACAAGACATCAAGGTCTGCGAAGCCGTACGCAAAGCCGTGGGCGATGATTACCTGCTGATGCTGGATTCGGTGTGGAGTTACGATTATCCAGCAGCTCTGCGTGTTGGTCAGGTGATACAAGATCTGGGCTATTACTGGTACGAAGATCCGCTTGCCGACGCCGATATATACAACTATGTTGAATTAAAAAAGCACCTGACTATCCCCATCATGGCTACCGAGGCCCCAGCGGGCGGACTGGACTCCTACACGCCATGGATTAAAGAGCGTGCGACCGACTTTCTGCGCGGCGATGTAGCCATCAAGGGTGGCATCACGACACTGATGAAAACCGCCCACCTGGCAGAAGCTTTTCATCTCAATTACGAGGTCCATCACGGCGGCAATTCGCTGAATAATTTCGCGAATCTCCATGTCATCATGGCGCTGCAGAATACGGAATTTTTTGAAGTGCTGCTGCCTTCGGAATCACAAAAATATGGCTTGATTCAGGATATAGAAATCGATGCGGATGGCATGGTGCACGCACCGACCGGGCCAGGTCTGGGTGCGCAGATTGATTTTGAGTTGATTAAACGAAAAACGCTGAGCGTATTGAGTTAGTGCTTCGGCTCGTATTGTCGCCAAACACAATCTTTCTTAGCCGCTTTATCCAGCGCAGCCAGATATTTTTCATGGGCTTCAAGATCTGCAGCGCTTGGCAAAATCACGGGCAGGCTGAGAGAGTCTTTTTGATGCGCGATCGCTGCAGTGCCTTCGGTTGCAGGCACCTCAAAGTTATCGATCATCAGACTGTCCTGACCGCGCGTCATCGCCAGCCACACCTCGGCAAGCAAGCGCGAGTCGAGCAATGCGCCGTGCAACTGCCGGTGCGCATTTGAAATACCGTACCGTTCACACAGGGCATCGAGCGAATTACGTTTGCCCGGATGCAAGGTTTTGGCATGTACCAGCGAATCAGTCACGCCATCACAAAAAGTCGTCACCTGCTCACGTCCGATCCGGGCTAATTCCGAATTCAGGAATTTAAGATCAAAAGGCGCGTTGTGAATGATCAGCTCTGCACCTTCGATGAAGGCCAGGAACTCGTCAATTTTTTCTTGAAAGAGCGGTTTGTCCGACAAAAACTGAGTTGTCAGTCCGTGCACGTTTAACGCACCCGGATCGCTATCTCGGTCTGGCTTCAAATAGGTATGAAAATCGCGACCAGTGATGGTGCGATTGACTACTTCGACGGCACCAATTTCAATGACGCGGTGACCATAGGCCGGGTCAAGGCCGGTTGTTTCTGTATCTAAGATAATCCAACGCATGCTTTGCCTTATGCCTGACGGGTGCGGGTTTCTTCGACGCCGCGATTAGCCAATAAATCGGCACGTTCATTACCAGGGTCACCAGCATGGCCTTTTACCCAACGCCACGTGATCTGATGCCTCTGAACCTGCTCGTCGAGCTGTTGCCAGAGATCAGCATTTTTAACAGGCTTTTTGTCCGCTGTGCGCCAGCCTTTCAATTTCCAGCCATGAATCCACTCGGTCATGCCCTTCATGACGTATTGGGAATCAATATTGAGTTTGATCTGGCAAGGACGCTTTAACGCCGTCAAGGCCTCAATCACCGCCATCATTTCCATGCGGTTGTTGGTCGTCATCATCTCGCCACCGTGCAAGGTTTTCTCTACTTGACCAAATTTCATCAGCACGCCCCAGCCGCCTACCCCAGGATTACCTTTACAGGCGCCGTCGGTCCATATTTCTACTTGATCTTCAGTTTGCATATTCACAATTCAGTTGTTTGTCTCTTGACCGTGTTTAACGGGCAACTCTTTATTAGCGGAAAGACTCGCCACGACAGCACGACCCGCCATGCGCTTTTGCTTGCTTTTCCAGCCTGGGGTGAGCATGCGCATGCCAGGCACCCGCTTGACCGCCGACACTACGTACAGCGCACCAAAATAGGGCCACCATCGATCGCCCGCATGCTCCATAAAGGAAAATCGCTCAATCCATTTTTTAGAAGAAATTGCCGGGACATAGCAACCAAAGTGGCCGCGATCAAGGTCAAATGAAAGAAGTTTCAACCAATCTTTTAGTCTGGGCAGAGAGACCAGCTCGCTCGACGGGTAAGGCAACCACTGTTTCATATAAGGCGTGCTATTGCGTACACCCCAAAAGCTCCAGGGATTAAAACCAGAAATCACAACCCGCCCCTCAGGCACCAGCACGCGTTCAACCTCTCTCAATACCTGATGGGGATCAGCGGCGCATTCTAAACCATGGGGTAAAACCAGCAAATCGATGCTCTGAGAAGCAAAAGGCAGCAACTCAGCCTCCGACAACACCACACTTTGCCATTGCGCAGAGCAGGCTAAATCAGGCAGCTGCGGCCCCGCATAGGCCTTAAAAGCGATTCGGTTGTTGCCAAGCATATCTTGACCGGGCATTCCCACCTGCAAGGCGTTGAAACCAAAGGCATCCGTCACAAGCGTATCAAACCTGGCACGCTCCCAGGCCAGCAGGTACAGACCGATATCGCTGCGTAACCAGCTCTCCAGATCTACAATGGGGTGTTCTGCTATTGCCACGCTATTCCTGGAAATATAAAAATAATGCCTAACCTGCCCAATCCTGCCGCAACAGAAATACCAGGGATTATCGCTATCCATGCCTTTGCGGACAACTATATATGGATGATCAGCAATGGTCATGAGGCCGTTGTGGTTGATCCGGGTCAGGCCGAGCCTGTACTGGAGGCGCTTGCCATCCACCAGCTCAGGTTAACCGCCATTTTACTCACTCACCACCATCAGGATCACGTTGGGGGTGTAGTAGAGCTTATTCAGGCCACGGATGCAGGCATCTACGGTCCAGCAGCCGAAAAACTACCCTTTTGTGATGTTGCCCTCAAAGAAGGCGATCAGGTCAATGATGAAGCTCTGGGGCTCCATCTTTCAGTTTTGGACGTACCCGGCCATACCGCCGGGCACATCGCCTATTATGGACACTTCAAAAACACCCCTGTTCTCTTTTGTGGGGATACACTGTTTGCTGCAGGGTGCGGGCGACTGTTTGAAGGAACAGCCGCTCAAATGACGAGTTCTCTGGCAAAATTCGCTGCACTTCCCAGGGACACACGGGTTTTTTGTGCCCACGAATACACGTTATCCAATATGCGCTGGGCGTCTGTTGTTGAGCCCGGTAACAAAGAGCTGCAAAGCTGGCAAAAGATCGCCACCGCGCAGCGTAATCAGGGGATACCAACCCTGCCAAGCACGATTGGGCAAGAGTTGGCCTGTAACCCTTTCATGCGCGCGCAAGATCCCGATGTAGCGCAAGCCGCAGCGACCTGGTCGCAGCGCGCACT
>CAINDJ010000443.1 GCA_903847325.1 uncultured beta proteobacterium
AACTGACTGACCACTGTTTCGTGCGTACGACTCCAGCGATTAATATCCAGATCAGCATTTTTGGTCGCTGAGTCAAAAAATATTTCATTCGAAACAGGCTGATAACTAGCCGGGATCGCCACTGAGGTGGAAGGACTCGTTGCACTGAGCTCAGCAGCTTGGTTTTGAGTATTAGCCTCTCTTAACTGACGCAACTGACCAGGCGCGACCTCAATGAGGTTGCCATCCTGCAGGTACACTGTACGGGAGGCTAAACGCTGATATGAGGGACGTTGCGAGACCAGGACAATTGTTACTTTTCCGACTATTGATTCGAGGAATTTCAAAAACAGGCTATCTCCTTCAGAATCAATCGTCGAAGTCGCATCATCAAACAAAATAATATTAGGGTGGTTCGATAAGGCGCGCACAATCGCGATCCGCTGACGGTAACCCGGGGGGAGGGAATCACTGGCCATATCACCGACTGTCGAGTCCCAGCCACGCGGCATTTTTGCTACAAAATCACCCAGACCTAATGCCTTTGCCGTCGCTAAAGCACTATCCACACGCTCTGCATCAAACACACTCACGTTCTCAAGCAAAGAGCCCTCAAACATCTGCGTTTTCTGCGGCAGATAACCGACATGCTTACTGATCGCCTGCAAGTCAAAACTGGCAACATTCTGCCCGTCGATCAGCACTTTTCCCTGATCGGGTGTAATAACCCCGGCCAATAACTGGAGCAAAGTACTACGGCCGCAACCACTTTCACCAGCGATGACCAGACACTCGCCCGCATTGATCTTGAGTGAAAGGTTTTCAAAGATTTTTGATTTCAGTCCAGGAAATCCATAGCTCACCTGGTCTAGTTCAATACTTGAGGGTGTTGCTTGTTTGTTAATCGGAAACTTTTCATCCAGAAAATGTGCCTCAGGTGTCAAAACGTGGGCTGCTGGCAGTAATGGCTCTTTCAATACTTTCAGCAACTCTTCTCGCAAAATCTTGTCCTGCTGATGCTTGGCCCACATACCGCCTAAACGCTGCAGAGGCGCTAACGAACGCATCCCCAGCAAGGTACAAGCAGCCAACTCACCGTTAGTGAGCTGGTTATTGATCACCAGCCAGGCCCCGAGGGCTACGGTAAGCATGGTCATCAAAGGAGAGAAAACATTACCAATCCCCGCAGACATATCGAGCGCATAGGTAACGCGAGACATCAGGCGCGCACAGCTTTCTTGCAGACGCTCGTGACGTCTGAGCATCAACGACTCCATGGTCATTGATTTCAGCGTATGGACGTTATTCAGTGTTTCGTTCAGGAAGTTTGCACGCCGCATGTCGGCGGATTTTTGCTCTTTGACTAGCTCGGGATACGTTCTACCGTGCTGCCAGGTAATCGCGATGAAGATTGAGTAACCGACAACTAGTAACAAGCCGACCAAAGGGCTGAGGATAAAAACAATCGCCACATACATCACGGTAAATGGCAGGTCCATTAACTGCTGGAAAGACTGTCCCGAGTAGTGATATTTCAAGGTCGATATGGACTTAAAGCGGTCCATCACTGTGCCTGTGCCCTTGCGCTCAAAATCATGCAGTGGCTCAGCAAGCACGCGTTCAGCAACGGCCATCATGGCGCGATGCTCAAATTTAGCAGCTACCCAGGCAGTCGAGTACGAGCGGGCAACATGTAATACGCCCTCCACGAACACTGCTAGCGCAACGGTCGCTACAACGAGTGTCAACGTATCAAAGGACTGATGCGGCAAAATCCTATCGTACAGTTGTAACATCAGCAAAGGAAAGGCCAATGCCAACAAGTTAATCACGATGCTTGAGGTGAGGATCGTAAAACGCTCACCTGCAAAGGGCGAAAGCAAACCAGCACGTTGATCTGCGGAGATCTTTGAGTGGCTAGCCAAACGGGCCGAATCAACAGAACTGGATGACATAATTAAGTCCGTTATTGAATAGGTGGTTGCAGCGTTTGCGTGGGTTTTTCAACAAGAGGCGCGAGCGTTGCGCCTTCTTTAACAGGCTGACCCTCTGCATTGACGCCCACGGCCTGGATAGGTGCAATTGGAGAATCTTTCTTTTCTGCGGCCTGCCCCCAACGCGCATCCGCCTCAGGCAGACGGCCACCACTCAGGCAAGGATCCCCTTCGAGTTTGACACCACCACCAATCGCTTTAAACAAATCTACCGAAGCACGCAACTGATCAAAACGACCATTAATCGCCGCGTCTTCAGCGGCCAGCACAGTACCCTGAATCTGATAGAGCTGAACAAAATCCATACCGCCGCGCTCAACTACTACGGCACTGAGATCAGCGAGCCGCTGCGCACGTTTACGTGAATCATCAAGCGCCTGGTATTGGCGCGCAGTCAGTGTCACGCCGGCAAGGCCGTCTTCAACGTCACGCATGGCAGACAACACGGTATTGGCATAGATTTCGAGCAGTTCGACGTTCTTGGCACTCGCAACCTTAATATCGGCTTTACGTTTACCGCCATCAAACACGTTTTGCACCATGGTTGCACTCAAGATGTAAAACAAACTCTGTGGTGCAGTAATACTCGACAACAAGAAGCTGCCATAACCACCCTGCCCTGATAGAGCAAAGCTAGGCAAAAGGTTTGCACGCGCAGCATATAAATCCGCCTGCGCGGCTTCGAGTGTGGCTTCTGCGCGTCGAATATCTGGTCGACGGCACAGCAACTCCGAAGGCAGGCCAGGCGCCACGACGGGAGCCTTGTAACTTTCTATCGGGGCGCCCTTGATTTTCAAGGTCGATGGAGTACGACCAACAAGTAACGCTAGTCTGTTGAAAGCTCGTTCACGTTGCAGTTTCAAACTCGTGACTTGCGCGTCAGTATTGCTCTGCAAAATTAATTGCTGCGAGACGTCAATCAATGTTGAGTCGCCACGCTCCATCCGACGCTCCAGGCCTTTGCCCACTGAGCGAATGGTTTCAAGGTTTTTTTCACCGACCGCGATGCGATCAGTCAAGGAAATCACTTGAAAATAAACAGTGATCACATCACCAACCAGCGTGAGCGCAACGGCTTGGCGGTTGAACTCATTAGCCAACGCCTGCGCATAGGCAGAGGTCGTGTTAAAGCCCTTTTTACCCCAGAGATCAGCTTCGTAATTCACAAGCAACCCTGCCTGATAGACAGGCTGGGAGCCCCAGTCAGCAGTGGTCGGCGCATAACCCACACCTTGTGCAGGGCCCTGATTACGATAGCCACCGGTTGCATCAATGGTTGGAGATTGTGCAGCCTTGACAGACTCAGCTTGCGCGCGCGATTGTGCAACACGGGCGACGGCTGCACGCAGATCGTAGTTGTTGGTCAGTGCAGTATCGACAAGCGCGTTGAGATCTTCACTCTCAAATTCTTCCCACCATTTTTCTTTCGGTCTGGGCAATCCCTCTTCAACAGGCGCTTTGAACGATGGTTTAAGCCAGCGCACATACTCCGGGCCATCCGATGCGTCGCCTTCTTCTTTAATTGGAGTTGTACATCCGCCGATCAGCACTGCCGAACAAGCCATCAGCAACGACAAGCGGGTTCTTCGCAAAGGTCTGAGCGTTTTGCTAATCATGTGATCGAGTGTTGAGAGAAATAGTGCTTTACAGGCTTTATAAACATCAAAGTACAAGGCCTTGAATAAACAAGATAAAAAATAATGCGAGACGCAGAGGACTACGCATAAAGTTATAGGCGTAGTCTATTTCTATATTCTAAATAAGCACACAGCTAACGCTCAATTAGTGAAGCTCTGTTGTTGTTTGCATACGGGAGGTTACAACCATATAAAAAGGGACACAAGTCCTAACCAAATGATTTGCACAGCAAATGTTGGAATTTCATTTGCTCAGGCACTATTAAGTGCGCATAATCATCTAAACCAAAATACCTCTAACCGACAATTCGAGATAACTGCGCGAAATGACTGAGACCATTAACGATACGCATTTACTGCAGCAACGCCTCAAAATCGGCGCACTTCTGAGTGACGAAAAAGATATTCAACATCTTTTCGAAATCATTCTCCAAGCAGCCATGGATGTCACTCATGCGGACGGAGGTACGGTTTATCGACTCACCGATGACCAAAAGCTTCGTTTCGAATTACTGCATACGCGCAGTAAGAATGTGCACCTCGGCGGTAAGAGCCATCTGGAAATTAAGATTCCTCCTCTGTCTTTACTCAACGCACAGGGAGAACCAGAGCTTGCAAAAGTGGTCTGCTATGCGGTCAACAAGGACGAGGCAGTCAACATTCCTGATGCTTACAACGCGACGGGCTTTGATTTTTCAGGCACCCGTGCGTTTGATGCGGGTAACAATTACCGCTCCCAGTCGTTCTTGACTATACCGATGAAAACACTCGAAGGCGAGATCATCGGTGCCATGCAACTCATTAACGCCTCTAATCCGGCGACGGGTGAAATTATCCCCTTCTCGCAAGAGGTTCAGGGGATTGTCGAAGCACTGTCTTCGCAACTGGCTGTTGCATTAACTAATCGATTGCTGATTGACCGGTTACAAGAACTTTTTGAATCCCTCATCAAACTGATCAACCAAGCCATTGACGACAAATCGCCCTACACAGGCGGACACTGTAATCGTGTGCCCGAGTTAACACTGATGCTGGCTGAGGCTGCAAACAATTGCTCAGCGGGACCTTTGAAAAATTTCACAATCAACGACGAGGACCGCACTGAGTTACGTATCGCGGGTCTCCTGCATGACTGTGGAAAGATTTCCACACCAGTACATGTCGTCGATAAAGCGACCAAGCTGGAAACCATTTTTGATCGCATCGAATTTATCCGGCTTCGCGCAGAGATAATCCGTCGCGATATGGAACTCTCCTGCCTGAAAAATAAAATCACGGACACTGA
>CAINDJ010000444.1 GCA_903847325.1 uncultured beta proteobacterium
AATTAAGCAATCGCTTCTACTTGTTGACCCGCCATCAGGATCGCACTGTGGGCCATCGCTTGTGCGTAGCCTTTGTTATGGTGGGTCAGCATGCCAAGAATTGCTGTGTCGTCGAACCTGAAGCGAGTCAGCATGACGCTCGAGCTTGCGAGTTTAATGAGCTGGGCATTGCTTAACTGAACCAGCATGTCGGCAATCGCTTTGCTTACGCCAAGACGATAAATTGCTGAAGGCATATCGATGCGGATCATCTGTTGTGCAAGCATTAAATAATTTAAGTTTGCATCGCGGATTTCTGACATGACTTGTTCTTGCTCTGGCGCCTGATTGATCTGGTTCATGCTGACACTCCCTTGATAAAGACTTTGATTGACGTTTCCAATAACGCTATTTTTGTCTTTATCGGGAGGAATGGAAATCAGTCGAATACCTTTTTTTGAGTGAGTGTTAGGCTATTTTTTTTGTAGGTGTTTGCCTGACACGGCTGGTGAGTATCCAGGATTGACGGGGCTCGGCGCGTAGTTTTTGTGAGATTTTCAGGCTGAATGGAAATTGGTAAAAATTTAATTATTAAAGTTTTTACTCCTCCTGTCGTTATTGTTTGTAAAAATTATTTTCCCATCAAACAAGAGCGTTGTTGCATAACATTCAGGTGGGTTGATTTCATACTTTGAGCATAATTTTGATCAAGTTTGAAATCTCGAAAGGTTTTAATAAAACCTCATTTATTCCTTTTTCTGTGTTGGAATTTATTTCTAACGCAGCAGTATCTGCAGTAATCACGATAATCGGTAACTCAGTACTGTTATAAGTTCGACGAATATGATCTGTCGCGTCCAGGCCACCCATTTTTGGCATATGCAAGTCCATCAGGACGACGTTATATTTTTTGTGATCGAGCAATTCGAGCGCTTCAATGCCATTGTGAGCAATATCACTTTCTATTCCCAGTATGTCTAACATGTCTTTGAGTGTGTCGGCACAAATTAAGTCATCGTCAACAATCAGTGCTCTTTTCCCTTTTAGTCCTTCCCCATTGCCACTTTGTAATTTTTTCAAGGAGGATTGGAAATCAACAACTTTTTCTGAGGTCTGCTGTCTAGGGTGAGGGGACGTTTTTAGTTGTAGAACAAAGCTAAACTCACTGCCTTGACCTTCGGTACTCTGAATATGCAGACGCGTCCCCATCAGTTCAAGAATTTTTGTACAGATCGACAGGCCTAGTCCAGAGCCACCATATTTCCTCGTGTTAGACAGATCTGCCTGAATAAACGCATCAGTAATTCTATGTTGATCAGATTTTGCAATGCCTATGCCTGAGTCCCTGACTGCGATATGAATCGTAGCCATGTCCTCATCTATATCGCGTAGGCTGATGAGAACTGAGATAGTTCCTGAGTCTGTAAATTTGATTGAATTATTGACCAGATTGCGCAAAACTTGCTGGATACGAAATTGATCACCGATGAGTTCTGTCGGTACGCCCGGTAAGATTTTGCATTCGTAGCGCAGTCCTTTTTTCTTAATTTCCTG
>CAINDJ010000445.1 GCA_903847325.1 uncultured beta proteobacterium
TCACCGGTCGCCATCTTTTTGTTGACGTCTTTCAGATCTTTCAGGGGCAACACCACGCGTGTTTGCAGATCAATCAGCTTTTGCTGCAACTCTTGCACGGCAGGAACGTGACGCTTGAGTGTGATCGAGTAGTCGGCAGCACTTTCAATTTCGCCAATCACCCACGCAAGGTTGGTTTCATTGCCGGGGAATACTTTGATGAAGTGCGCACGTGGCATACCAGCACGATCCACACAAGTATGGAGGACTGCGCGCTCAATCTTACGGACCTCTTCGACCTGTTGACGCAAAGTGTCCGCCAGGCGCTCAACCATTTTGGCGGTAAAGCGAACACCCATCAATTCATTGAGGATGATCTCTTGGGCCTGCAGGTAGTTTTCTGAGCGATAGCCTTCTTTTTCGTAGGAGCTGCGCATACGGATAAATTGCGTCGCGACGATATCGAATTTAGCCAGACCTTTGACGCGCAGATCTTCGAGCTGCTTGCTGCTCATGCCACCGGCTGGGCCGTCTTCTTCAGCCTCGTCGGCCACACCTGCACCCGCGTACTCGGCACCATCATCATCCACCAGACCGTCGATGACTTCGTCGATTTGCGCTTGCGCATCACGCACGCGTTGAACGTGGCTGATGATTTCGTTGATTGTGGTCGGGCAAGTAGAGATCGCCTTAACCATGTCTTTGAGACCGCCTTCGATACGCTTGGCGATTTCGATTTCGCCTTCGCGGGTCAAGAGCTCCACGGTACCCATTTCACGCATATACATACGGACCGGATCAGTGGTGCGACCGAAGTCCGAGTCCACTGTGGTCAGTGCGGCTTCGGCTTCGTCTTCAACGTCATCATCTGAGGTTGCAACGGGAGCGTTTTCGCCGAGCAAGAGTGTTTCGGCATCGGGGGCCTGATCATAGACCGCGATCCCCATGTCACTAAAGGTACTGATAATGCCGTCGATCGCTTCAGCATCAACCAGATCATCTGGCAGGTGATCGTTAATCTCACCATAGGTCAGATAGCCACGATCCTTACCGAGCTTGATCAGGAGCTTGAGACGATTACGACGTGCTTCGTATTCTTCGGGGGTCATCGGACCGCGCGCGATCAGATCCTTACCCTCGCCTTTGCCACGCTTGCCGCGTTTGACGGGTTTGAGTTCTGGCAACGCCTCGACCTCTCCATCACCATCGCCCGCATCGCCAAACTCGCTGTCTGCGTTGTTATTCGGGTTTTTGGATGGGCGGCCTGGGCGACGACCCGTGCCGCCGGGTGGACGACCCGCTGCTTTGGTTGGCTTTTCGCCGTCTTCGCCCTTGCCTGCTTTAACAGGAGCGGGTTTTGAGACATCAACTTTGCCAGGCGCTTTGGATGCGACCAGCGCTGCAGGTGCGACCTTGGCGGGCGCGACTGGCACTGCTTTCGCTGCAGGTTTAGCTGCCTCTGACTTGGGTGCTGCGACCTTACCGGTCTTAACTGGAGCAGCCTTGGCTGCTACGACAGGTTTAGCGGGCGCTTTTACTGCAGGTTTTGCTACAGGTTTTGCTGCAACTTTTGCAGCAGGTTTGGCAACGGGTTTAGCGGCTGCTTTCGCAGCAACTTTAACGGGGGTTTTAGCGGGTGCTGCTTTGGACTTTGCCTGTGATACCGACTTCATTGATTCCTTGACTGACTGAACGGCAGATTTTGCTGCTGATTTTGAAACAGGCTTTGCGCTGGCGGATACTTTGCCAACGGGTTTGACTGGGTGTTTAGTGTTTGCAGACGGCTTGGCGCCTGCCTTTGCGGCCGGCTTTGATGCGACTTTCGCTACGGGCTTGGCGGCGGGTTTAGGAGCCGCTTTGGGAGCTGCCTTCGTTGCGACCTTGGGTGTGGTTTTAACCGCAACCTTGGGTGAAGGTTTAGCCGGCGTTTTGACCGCGGCAACAACTGGCTTAACGGGCTTCTTAGGAGTGCTGGAAGCCTTGACTGCGGGTTTAGCTGCTTTGACTGGGGCTTTGCTAGGAGCTTTGGCTGCCGATTTGGCGGGCACTTTTGCTGAAGTCTTTGGAGCAGGTTTGGCCGCAGCCATTGTTTTTTTGATGCCAGTTGATTGGGTCATGATCGCTCTTTTGTCGCTCAGGCTTTTTTGCGTAGCGCATTAAAACCTGAGGCATGTTCTATGTACCGTACGATTAAAAACGTTTTAAAACGTCCTGAATAAGTACGCTGGTTTGAAGCACATTGATTGAAACACTCGGACTGAGGCACTAATACTGGGACTTTTTACTGATTTTGCACTGTATAAAACGAAGGATTTTAACCGGACTAACTAGCCTTTCCGGTATCAATCGCCCTAATTAGACGGGCGATGCGTTGAGAAAGTTCCCCATATTTTTGCTGTAATTGCAAATTATTTTCACCTTGCGCAATTAATGCACCCTGCTCTTGCCTCAAACTCTCTAATTCAATACGACGCAGAGCGTCTTCCCACTCTTTTTGTGGGTCAGGTAAGACTTCCTGAGTCATCAGATCGGCAGCGACTGACGCCATCAGGACACCCAGATCTCCACCGGGATCGGCAGCCTGGATTAAAGCGCCCAGATGACGGGCACCGCTTGATTGCGCCAGTACGATTAAATCCCTGACCATTTCAAGATGGGGGCCACGTTCGAGAACTTCAAGCTGTTGATCACCCATTTGATCGACAAGCTCGGGATGGCTGAGCAAAAGTCTGAGCAATCGACGCGCCATTGGCGCAACCGAACGGCGCGTGGGGATCGCACCTGGAGGCGGCGGTGCGTCTTGCTTGCCAAATCGTCCCCATGGCTTTTTGCCTCGCTTACCTGACCCGTCCGAATAAGACGGCTGGGCGTAACCTTGGTTCGAGTAGCCTTGTTTTGCGTAGCCTTGCTGTGGATAGCTGGTGTTTGAGTGATTCTGAGTCGAATAATCCGGGACCTGCGATGCAAAGTCCATATCATCAGGAATACCTTGATAGTCCGGCTCGCCGCCACGATCAGCACTGGGGGGCTGGCTTGCTGTGCCTGCACGCACAGCACCTGTAATCCCTGTATTCGGTCGAGGCGCAGGCATTGCACCAGACTTAACACCCGGGGCGGCTGCTGCGCCAACGCCCGGAAGCCCCGCCAAGGCATGCGGCACATCGCGCGCAAGCAACTGGGCAAGCTCCTCAGGAGTGAGCTGCACGAGGCGCGCCAACTCATTTTGCAACTGGATCTTTAGCGTAATGTCCGGGATCATCGCCAGCATCGGCCGCGCCTCGTGTACGAGCGCGGCACGGCCCTCAACTTCTTTGAGCTTGTGTCTGCTGGACAGTTCGTTGAGGAAAAATGTTGACAAAGCATCCGACTCACTCAAGCAAGCCCTGAAGGCCTCCTGCCCAAACTGTCTGATATAACTATCCGGATCATGCTCGGTCGGCAAAAAAAGAAACCGGATAGAAATATCATCTCGCAACAAAGGCAAGCAGGTTTGTAAAGCACGCCAGGCAGCCCTGCGTCCCGCGCCATCGCCATCAAAGCTAAAAATGATGCGATCACTGGCACGAAGCAGCTTTTGGATGTGCATGGCCGTCGTTGCCGTGCCAAGTGTTGCGACCGCATTGCCCACACCTAGTTGCGCGAGCCCGACTACGTCCATGTAACCTTCGACAACGATTACGCAGCCCTCAGTACGAATAGCCGAGCGCGCCTCGAACAAACCGTAAAGCTCGTTACCTTTAGAAAAAACCGGAGTCTCAGGCGAATTAAGGTATTTAGGCTCGCCTTTGCCGATGATGCGACCACCAAAACCTACGATTTCGCCTTTAACGTTACGGATGGGAAACATGACCCGCTCACGAAAACGGTCATAGCGTCGACCATCCTCGGATTCAATCACCAGTCCTGACTCGACCAGAATCGGATCGTCATAACGTTGAAAAACTTTGCCTAATGACTGACGCTCAGCCGTCGCCCAGCCCAGCCCGAAGGTTTTGGCAATCTGCCCGGTCAAACCGCGCTGCTGCAGATAGCGAATCGCCGCAGGACTCTCTCGCAATAGGGCCACGTAGTGCGCCTGGGCTTTCTGAAGGACTTGCGTGTGCTGGGAGACTTCTTCTTTGCGCCGTGCTGTCGCTGCTTGCTGGCCAGGTGAGCGATTTTCCTCAGGCACAGTCATACCGACCGCACCAGCAAGCGAGCGCACCGCTTCGGGGAAGCTGGCGCCGGTGTGCTCCATCAGGAACGTAAGCGCGCTGCCATGCGCTCCGCAACCAAAGCAGTGATAGAACTGTTTAGTGGGGCTGACAGTAAATGAGGGGGATTTTTCGTTATGAAAGGGGCACAACCCGAGCAGGTTGACGCCCCCTTTCTTTAACTGCACGTAGCGCCCGACTACATCCGCGACATCTACGCGGGTTAGGAGATCCTGGATAAAGGAATCAGGGATCACCGATCAGGCCATACGATATTGGCGCACAGTGAGGCGCCAATGATCAATACATGCGTGGTGGCAATTGCTGGCTGCGAATGCGCTTGTAGTGGCGCTTGACGGCAGCAGCCTGCTTGCGCTTGCGCTCAGCAGTTGGCTTTTCGTAGAACTCGCGTGCGCGCAATTCGGTCAACAGACCGGTCTTTTCGATTGTGCGCTTGAAACGGCGGAGAGCTGCTTCGAAGGGCTCGTTTTCTTTCAGACGAACGATAGGCATAGGGTGCGTGGTATTAAATAAACAGTTAAACCAAAATGGTTAGAAATTACGAATTAGCCATAGATCATAGCATAAATACGCTTGACTGTGCGGCTATACCCTCAGTCTATTTACCAAAGCCCCAGGCCTGAGCGTATCGTAGTCCTCAAAAGGCTGATGAATCCAGGGGTTCGTTTCAAGCTTTTGAATATAAAAATCAGGTGTGATGCAAGAGTGCGCCTTAAACCACAGCACCCCCGTCTTTAACTGCGTGATGCCGGCGTACCGGAGCTTGAGGTGCTCACACACCTTATCAAGCGTCACACCACTATCCACCAGGTCATCAACAAGCAGTACACGCCCCTCGAGTCGAGGTGCCGCCGTTGTGACAAATTGTGCAATATCCAGGGTACCTTGCGTAGTGCCTGCAGCGTCCCGATAACTGCTAGTTGTCAATATTGCCAGAGGTTTGTCGAAAATACGGGATAAAACATCCCCTACTCTCAAACCGCCCCGGGCCAGACATAGAATCTGATCAAACTCCCACTTAGCCTCATGGACTTGCAAAGCAAGCCTCTCTATCAATGCATGATATTGAGGCCAGTCTACCCATAAATCTTTATCTGTGCTTTGAGTCAGAGTCATGGGCGTAGTGGGCAAATGCGTCAGACAAATGTCAGACAGATTACGATTTGAAAGGATTATTCAGAATAATGGTTTCGTTACGATCGGGGCCGGTTGATACCATGTCGATCTGCACGCCACAAACTTCTGACATGCGTTTCAGATAGCGTTGCGCATTGACAGGTAATTTATCAAACTCCGTGACACCGACCGTTGACTCGATCCAGCCTGGCATCTCTTCGAGGACGGGCACAGCCTGGGCGACTTTCGCGGCACCGTAGGGCAGCACATCAGTGAAGACACCATCAATGTGATAACCGACACCGATTTTGATGGTTTCGAGGCCATCCAGCACATCCAGCTTGGTAATGCAGAGGCCAGATATACCATTCAGACGTACCGAGCGCTTAAGTGCAGCGCCATCAAACCAGCCGCAACGACGCGGACGCCCCGTCACTGAACCAAATTCTTTACCCACGGTTGCCAGGCGCAAACCGATATCGTCTTGCAACTCAGTCGGGAATGGACCCGAACCTACACGGGTCGCATACGCCTTGGTAATACCAAGCACATAGCTCAGTGTCTGAGGACCCACGCCTGCGCCTGCTGCAGCCGCACCAGCTATGCAGTTACTGCTGGTGACAAAGGGATAGGTACCGTGATCGACATCCAGCAGCGCGCCCTGCGCGCCTTCGAACAGCAAAGGCTTGCCAGCCTGCTGGGCTTCAAACAGATTGCTGCTGACATCACGCACCATCGGTGCGATGGCTGGTGCAAGCGCCATCGCCTGATCGACGACTTCGTCAATCGATACGGCAGGCGCACCCAGATACTGAGTCAGAACAAAGTTATGCAGTTCGAGCACTTCAGCTACTTTTGCACGGAAACCGGCAGGATCAAACAAGTCCTGCACGCGCAGAGCGCGACGTGCGACTTTGTCTTCGTAAGCAGGTCCGATGCCACGACCGGTTGTGCCGATTTTTGCGTCGCCCCGACGCGCCTCACGTGCCTGGTCGAGCGCAACGTGGTAAGGCAAGATCAAGGGGCAAGCCTCGGAGATCTGCAGGCGCGAGCGCACATCAATACCAGCGGCCTCCAGCTCAGCGATCTCTTTGAGAAGCGCTTCGGGCGAGAGCACAACGCCATTGCCGATATAGCAAGTGACGTGAGGGTGCATGATGCCCGAAGGGATCAGGCGCAAAATGGTTTTTTTGCCATTAATCCACAAGGTATGGCCCGCATTGTGGCCTCCCTGGAAACGCACTACGCCATGGGCCGACTCGGCAAGCCAGTCAACAATCTTGCCCTTGCCTTCATCGCCCCACTGGGTACCGATCACTACAATGTTCTTGCTCATATCGCGTTCAAAAAAGCCATTCAAAATCGGGGCACATGGATCCCCACAACCCACACACAACTATTCTGTTGATATGTGGGAGCCTATGCAACTTTAGGAAACTGCTTTGACAATCCACTGACCGTTTTGAGCAACAAGCTCGCGGTCAAATACAAACTCATCGTGTGTAGCCTGCTCACCAGGAAACACTTGAACCACAATCTCACCGGCCTGACGCAGTGCATTGACGGCCAAACGTAACTGCACGTCTTGCACAGCGGGTGCACGAATAGCGCCTGCAGGCTGAGCGGCGGACAAACCGGCGGCAAGCTTGCGCAAGTCCAGGCTAAAGCCAGTCGCTGGACGCGCACGACCAAAGGCACGGCTGACGTTGTCATAACGCCCCCCCTGCACTAATGCATCGTGCCAACCCTCGGCGTATATCGAAAACGTCACGCCAGAGTGATAGCCGTACGTACCTACATCGGCCAGATCCACGCCCACGGATACATCATCGAGCGAAGCAAGCAATACCTGCAGGGTGTCGAGTGCCTCGACCACGCCTGCAATAGAGGGTAAGAGTTTGCGGGCGCGCTCAATCACCGACGCATCGCCATACAAAAGTGGCAAACTCGAAAGTGATTTGACTGTAGCCATCTGCAATGCATCCGTCCCCTCGCCTAGCAAGGCTATGCCTGGCATGTCCTTGTCACGCAACAAAGCCATGATCTCATCGGCACGCGCAGACGCTGCAGCATCAGAGTCAATCAATGCACGGACCAGGCCGGCGTGGCACAGATCCAGTCGCACAGATGACACACCAGCCAGACGGGTGCTCGCCAGAGCCAGACGGATGATTTCGAGATCAGCCTCAATACCAGCGTGCCCAAAAATCTCAGCACCGATCTGCAGCAATTCGCGACTCGAGAGTAAACCAGCAGGACGTGCATGCAAGACCGGTCCGCAATAGCAGAGTCTGGTCACACCGGCGCGATTGAGCAAGTGTGCGTCAATCCTTGTCACCTGTGGCGTCATATCTGCACGAATACCAAGAGTACGTCCTGAGAGCTGATCAACCAGCTTGCTGGTGCGCAGATTCAGATCACTGCCACAGCCCGAGAGCAAGGACTCGATGTACTCAACGAGTGGCGGCGCGACAAGCTCGAACCCGTAGGTGCGAAACAAATCCAGCAAACTGCGACGCAGTTCTTCGATACGGCGCGCCTCAGCGGGCAACATATCAGCCAGACTTTCCGGAAGAAGCCAGTTGCCTTTCATGATCGCACGGTGAAAAAGAAAGAGTTCATCAAGGGTATTGGGTCAATCAAAACAAATATGTAACGAAACGATGAAGTCAGACCAGAATGACTGATCAGAACTCAAACAAATATGCCGCCCAAACAAAAAGCGGCTTGGGGCGTAAGCCCGGCAAGCCGCCAGAACAATCGTTAAAGCTTACAGCACATTATACAGATTCTGTGACAGGTGTTAAGCCTGTCACATACCTGTTATTTACCAGTAGAGGATTTCAGGTATTTAAAGAAATCCGAGCTAGGATCGACCACCATCAGGTCACCAGGCTTGCCAAAAGCAGCACGATAGCCTTCGAGACTCTTGTAAAAGCTATAGAAACCCAGATCTTCGCTGTAGGCTTTGGCATACAAGCCAGCGGCTTTGGCATCGCCCTCACCCATGATTGCCTGGGCACGACCGTAGGCCTCAGCCAGGATTTCCTCACGCTGGCGATCTGCCTCAGCGCGGATTTTCTCGCCTTCGGCAGCACCAATCGAACGCATCTCGTTGGCGACGCGCAGACGCTCGGACTCCATACGGCGATACACAGACTCGGAAATCTCAGGTGCAAATTCAATCCGTTTCAGGCGCACGTCGATCACTTCGATACCAAAAGGCTCCGCGCGCTTAACAACGTTGGTCAAGACCTCGGCCATGATGACATTACGTTCGAGAGAGACCACATCCTTAACCGTGCGGATGTTGACCGAAGCGTTCAGTGCGTCACGAATCTGAGCCTGCAGACGCTCGCGCGCGGCCCGCTCATTGCCGCCAAAGGTGATGTAGTAGAGACGGGGATCAACGATGCGCCATTTCACAAAAGAATCAATCAGCAGATTTTTCTTTTCAGAAGTTTGAATGCGCTCTGCTTCCTGGGTATCGATCGTCAAGAGTCTTTTATCGAGCGAGACCACATTCTGGAAAGGTGGCGGGAGTTTGAAATACAAACCTGGCTCGGAAATAACCTTTTTAACTTCGCCTAAGGCGAAGACTAAGGCAAAGTCGCGCTCACGCACAATAAAAACAGAAGAAGACAACACACCCACAATCACGAGCAGGGTAATCAACAGAGGTAATAAACGTTTCATGGTGCGTCCTCCTTAACGACTGCCGCGATCGCGCGTCAACGTATTAGCCGGTGCACTGGCAGCCGCTGCGGGACGCGCGGGTGTGCTGGATGGTGCCGGCGTGTTAATGGCTGGCGAAACAGGGGCAACAACGCTAGGGACGGCTTTGCCTGCATCCTGGGCAGTTTGCTGCATAATTTTGTCCAGTGGCAGATATAGCATGTTGTTTGAGCCGCGCGTATCGACCAGAACCTTGCTCGCATTGGCATACATTTGCTGCATGGTCTCGAGATACATACGCTCACGAATCACCAGAGGCGACTTGCGGTACTCGGCAAGCACGCTGCCAAAGCGGGCAACATCACCGACCGCATTGCCGACGATTTTTGCACGATAGCCTTCTGCCTGCTCGAGCATCCGCGAAGCCTGTCCACTGGCCATCGGCACAATCTGATTGCGATAAGCCTGGCCTTCGTTGACCTGACGCTCACGATCCTGTCCTGCTTTGACCGCATCGTCGAAAGCCGCTTGCACCTGTTCGGGAGGCTGGACGTTCTGGATGGCCACGCTGCTGACCTGTACACCAGTCTGATAGCGCTCAAGGATCTGTTGCATCAGGTTTTGCACGTCCACCGCGACAGCTGTGCGCCCCTCGTAGAGGACAAAATCCATCTTGCGGTTACCGACAATCTCGCGCATGGCTGCCTGAGCCGCCTGACGCACGGATTCGTCAGGATCTTTAGTTTTAAACAAATAGTTTGGAGCACCATCGGCACGCAACCGGTACTGAACCACAAACTGAACGTCGACGATGTTTTCGTCGTCGGTCAGCATGAGCGCCTCAGGCAAGACGCGATTACGCGCGTTACCGCGAAAGCCGACCTCAAAGGTACGCAATTGCGAAAGGTTAACGATCTCATTACTCTGGATCGGATAAGGCAGACGCCACTGAAAACCAGCTTGCGCAGTACTGTTGTAGCGGCCAAACTGCGTAATCACCGCAACCTGGCCTTCCTGGACAATAAAAAATCCACTCGCCAGCCATAAGATGACCCCAGCACCAACAATCACGCCCAGACCGATTCGGGACTGGCGTGGCGTGGGTCCACCCGGGCCTTGCTGCTGAGGAGCGCGTGGAGTGTTATTTCCACCACCCTGATTACGGCCAAACAAACTACCCAGGCGCTGGTTGAAATCGCGCCAAACCTGATCTAAATCAGGTGGCCCATTGCCCTGCGGCGGGCGCTTTGGGGGTTCGTTATTATTTTTAGGCGGCTCTGAGCCGTTGGAGCCTCGGCCCCAACCTGGTTCATTCAGGTTGAATATCTTGGAGAGTGATCTCATTATTTTCCGGTATTAAAGCGAACTGACTAATTGCACTACGCAGGCCGTCGAGTCCTGAGCGCATTTGTGCGCTTACAAAAACACGACAAATCGTACCATGTGCATCTTGTTCAACACGTGGCTCAAGACCTGCAAGGTCGATCTTGTTATAGACCAATATCCGGGGGATATCCGCAGCGCCGATATCCACGAGGACTTTGTCCACCTCAGCGATTTGTTCATCGCGCTGAGGACTGGAGGCATCCACCACGTGAAGTAATAAATCCGCGTGAATGGCTTCTTCGAGCGTCGCACGAAATGCAGCGATCAGTGTATGCGGCAAATCGCGGATAAAGCCCACAGTATCCGAAAGGGTAATTTGTCCTGCACCTTCGATCCAGACACGTCTGGTTGTCGTATCCAGTGTCGCAAACAACTGATCGGCAGCGTAAGCACCTGCGCGCGTCATGGCGTTAAAGAGCGTTGACTTACCCGCGTTGGTGTAGCCCACCAAGGACACAGACATCATGCCACCGCGTGCGCGGGAACGGCGCTGCGTTGTACGCTGACGCTGGACGCGCTCGAGTCGCTCTCGCAACAGGCGGACTTTAGCGCCAATCATCCGCTTGTCCATTTCGAGCTGCGACTCACCCGGACCACGCATGCCGATACCACCACGCTGACGCTCCAGGTGTGACCACATTCTTGTAAGTCGTGTGGTGAGATGCTGTAACTGGGCAAGTTCGACCTGTAGTTTGCCTTCGTGACTTTTGGCACGCAGTGCAAAAATATCCAGAATCAGTGCAACCCGATCCACCACTCTCAAATTGAGTTGACGCTCAAGATTGCGTTGCTGTGCGGGAGAAAGTGGCTGATCAAATAAAACCACTTCCGCATCTGTCGCCTGAGCCAGTAAAACCGCCTCTTCGAGCTTGCCGGTCCCGATGAAATATGCGGCATCAGGACGCGAGCGTTTGGCGGTCAGCGTGGCGACAACCTCTGCGCCAGCGCCTTTGGCGAGCATGTCGAATTCCTCTGCATGCGCAGAATGATCGGGCGCGCCAAGGTCTACGCTGATAATCAGTGCGCGCATCATGGCGTGCAACTCAAATTATTTTTATTCAAATTTATTTTTAATGATGGCGTTAAACAATCATTCAAGCGAAAAATTATACGAACACGCCCGCCAAAACAATAAGTCCTGGCGGGCGTGAAACTAATCGGTAACAAATTATTCAGCAGCAGCCTCAACCACTGCGTCAGCCGCTGGCAGAGTCACTGCCCGTGCTGGCACTACCGTGGAAATCGCGTGTTTGTAGACCATTTGCGTAACGGTGTTACGCAATAGAACTACGTACTGGTCAAAGGATTCAACCTGACCCTGAAGTTTGATCCCGTTTACCAGATAAATTGATACTGGAATATGCTCTTTACGCAAAGCGTTTAAGAAAGGATCTTGCAAAGTTTGCCCTTTATTGCTCATTGGCAGGCTCCATATGTTGTTGTTGACGAATGCATTTGGTGGCAATACATCCAATACTCGTACTCTACAGGGTTTTCCCGAGGTGTGCTAGTAATTGAAACACTTGCTTACTAAATAAATTAAATAAAAATTATGCGTCTGCGAGTATCGCGCGGCATGCGCTCACAAGCTGGGCACACTGCTCATCTGTACCGATCGTAATACGCAAGAAATTTGCGATACGCGCAGGTGATTTGAAATGTCTGACAATTATATTGCGCGCGCGTAAATCAGAGGCTAACTGCACACCAGATCTTTGGGGGTGGCGCGTAAAAATAAAATTCGCCTGCGACGCAAGGACCTCAAAACCAAGCGCCGTTAAATCTTTTGTCAGTTGCTCACGCGTCCGGATTACAGCCTGACGCGTCTGCTCAAAATGGGCTGTGTCTTGAATAGCTGCGATCGCACCTGCTTGCGCAAGACGATCCAGGGGGTAGGAATTAAAACTATTCTTTACGCGGTCCAGGCCCTGAATCAAATCCGGATGGCCCAACGCATAGCCCACGCGCAAACCTGCAAGCGAGCGCGATTTGGACAGTGTGTGCACAACAAGCAAATTAGGATACTTTTTAATCAGTGACGCTGCACTGACTGCGCCGAAATCAACATACGCTTCATCAATGACCACCACAATATCGGGATTCGCAGCAACAACGGTCTCAATCAACTCAAGTGGATGGCCGCGCCCGGTCGGTGCGTTCGGATTAGGGAAAATGATCCCACCCACCGCGCCCGCTTTGCCTGGCATGTAATCACTCAGCCGGATACACAAATCATTATCAAGCGGGATGGTTTTGTAGGCGATCTCGTATAACCCGCAATAGACAGGATAAAAGCTGTAGCTGATATCAGGAAAAATGAGCGGTGCGTCTTGTTTGAGCAAAGCGTGAAAAACATGTGCCAGGACTTCGTCCGAGCCATTACCAACAAAAACGTGTTCAGCTTGTAAATCGAAATAATTAGCAATCGCCTCGCACAAAGCCCGAGCGGTTGGATCAGGGTACAGACGCAAACTATCATTATTCGCAGCAGCGATTGCCTCGATCACGCGAGGAGATGGACCGTATGGGTGCTCATTCGTATTAAGCTTAATCAGATTCTGCACGCGGGGCTGTTCGCCCGGCACATAGGGATCGAGTTGACTAACCAGACGGCTCCAAAAACGGCTCATAATTTCTCTTGCGAAAGCTATGCGACTCAGTTGTCCGCGTAGGGATTGAAAGACGACTTAAATTCAATACGAAGTGGTGTACCTGCCAGTTCGAAGGCGTCTCTAAAGCGACCTTCAAGGTAGCGGCGATAGGAGTCAGGGATCGCATCCAGCGCATTACCGTGAATGATGATCAA
>CAINDJ010000446.1 GCA_903847325.1 uncultured beta proteobacterium
ATCCTTTCTGACAACCGTCAGTCGGGCTTGAGGTTTTTAGAATATTAAATTGATTAAATCAAGTGATTAAATCAAAAACTGCTGGCGCGGCTGACCATTTTTTTCGGCCTCGATAATCCACAGAGGGGCCTTGCCACGCCCTGTCCAGCTTACACCTGAAGCAGGGTGACGGTATTTTGCAGGGACGGGTTTTTTAGGGGCGCCTGTTTTAATGACTTTGGTTTTAGTGACTGATTTTTCAGCACGGACAGGTTTCCCAAAGGCGGCGATGATTTCTTCAGGTGTGATGCTGTAGTCTTTCATCGACCGAATAATTGAGTTGATGACGGGTTTACGGCTTTTACTTTGCAGCGTCAGGGCCTGTTTTTGGAGTTTTTCAATTTCTTTATTGATTTTTGCCTGCAGCGTTGCGTAGTTTTGGCGTGCCATGTATGCGATCCTTGATATAACTTTTATTATGAAGTCTATTAAATTTAAAGGTTTTTTTATTTTTAAATATAAACATGCATGTGTATTATTAATGTCCTGTAGATATTAACAATATCCATAATAATACGCACAATCCATTTTATAGCATTGTTTTGTTTAATTGCCAGTGCGTAGCTTAATAATACGAATGCTTATATTTTGCGCATTTACGCCACAGATATTTAATTAAATGTATTTAATCTGAGTAGTCGTTATGAAGAATATTCTATTCAAATTGGAAATTAAGTGAATAATAAATTAATCGTTTCTGCGATTCAGATGGTGTCGAGCGCATCGTTAGAAAATAATCTTCAAGTTGCCGCAGAATTAATCTCTCAGGCTGCTGCCCAAGGTGCCCAGTTAGTCGCATTGCCAGAGTATTTTTGTATGCTCGGCAAGAAAGAAACGGATAAGCTTGATATTGCGGAAACACCTGGCTCAGGACCCATACAGGATTTTCTGGCGCATTGCGCGTTTAATCATAAGATCTGGTTATCAAGCGGTAGTATTCCCATTATCTCGCCCACACCAGGCAAAGTATTTAATACCCAATTAATATTTAATCCCGCGGGTCAGCAAGTCGCGCGTTACGACAAAATACATTTATTCAGTTTCGCGCGTGGCACAGAGAGTTATGACGAGTCGCGAGGGATTATGGCCGGTGAAACCGTGCAGCGCGTCGATACGCCAGTTATTAATCTTGGGTTATCTATTTGCTACGATTTAAGGTTTCCTGAGCTTTATCGCGCACTAGGCGATGTTGACTTAATTCTGGCTCCCTCCG
This sequence comes from uncultured beta proteobacterium, assembly GCA_903847325.1. Taxonomy (GTDB): domain Bacteria; phylum Pseudomonadota; class Gammaproteobacteria; order Burkholderiales; family Burkholderiaceae_B; genus Zwartia. The sequence continues at coordinate 1,253 of CAINDJ010000446.1, forward strand.
CCTTTACCTATACAACGGGTCAGGCACACTGGGAGTTGTTGCTTCGTGCCCGGGCGATTGAGAATCAGTGCTATGTGCTTGCTCCCGCGCAGGGAGGTTTGCACGAAAATGGCCGACGGACATGGGGGCACAGTATGTTGATTGATCCCTGGGGAGAAATACTCGACGTATTGCCCGAGCATGCAGGAGTGGTAACAGGTACGATAGACCCTGTTCGTCTGTCTGAGGTCAGGCAATCTTTGCCCGCACTCAGACACCGCACGCTCTGAAACGCAAAATTTAAGTGTTGAATTTTTAACTAGATACGGTCTACATGAATCTGATTGATCCTGGCAATGCATCGCTCAATACCGCTAAATCACTTTTGCTTGATCCCTGGGGACTGACAGAATCGGATATGGCGCGCTCGCTTGGCGAGATTTTTACGCATAAAGTAGATTACGCAGATTTGTATTTTCAATACACCCGTAGCGAAGGCTGGAGTCTGGAAGAAGGTATCGTTAAAACCGGTAGCTTCTCGATTTCACAAGGTGTTGGTGTGCGCGCGGTCGCAGGCGAAAAAACCGCCTTTGCTTATTCCGATGCGTTGTCGCCCGAGGCGCTGTTGTCCTCGGCGCACGCTGTGCGCACCATCGCCCGTCAGGGAGCGGGGCGCATCTACGTACGCCCAGATGATGGACGACCTGGATCCAGTCTGTACGCTCCGGTCGATCCCTTAGCAACCATGACTGCACCTGAAAAAGTCGGCCTGCTTGAGCGCGTCGAAAAAATGGCACGCGCCAAGGACTCGCACGTGATCCAGGTGATGGCGAGTCTGGGGATGGAGTATGACGTGATAATGGTCGCGGGTTCAGACGGTCGTCTGGCTGCCGATGTACGTCCTTTAGTGCGCCTGTCACTGACCGTGATCGCCGAGCGTAATGGCCGGCGCGAGTCAGGCCATGGTGGTGGCGGTGGTCGTTCGGGGCTGCAATACTTTACCGATGAAATTTTGAGTGGTTATGTTGAGAATGCTGTCCATGAAGCCATGGTCAATCTGGATGCTCGCCCAGCGCCCGCAGGAGAGATGACGGTCGTTCTGGGTGCTGGCTGGCCAGGTATTTTGTTGCACGAAGCTGTCGGGCATGGTCTCGAAGGTGATTTCAACCGTAAGGGTTCGAGCGTATTTACCGACAGGATCGGCGAGCGGGTCGCCTCCAAAGGCGTGACGGTTGTCGATGACGGCACCATCGAGGGCCGGCGTGGTTCGCTCAATATCGATGATGAAGGCAATCCAACGCAGCGCAATGTGTTAATCGAAGACGGCGTCCTGCGAGGTTACATGCAGGATACGCTGAACGCGCGCTTGATGAAAACCGCAGCGACGGGTAATGCCCGACGTGAGTCCTTTGCACACTTGCCGATGCCGCGTATGACCAACACTTTTATGCTGGGGGGCTCGACCCCGCCCGAGGAAATTATCGCCTCAGTCAAAAAGGGCATTTATGCGGCCAACTTTGGTGGCGGTCAAGTTGATATCACAAGCGGTAAGTTTGTGTTTTCAGCATCTGAAGCCTACATGATCGAAAACGGTAAAGTGACCTACCCGGTCAAAGGCGCGACATTGATTGGTAGCGGACTTGAGGCGATGAATCGTGTCAGCATGATCGGCAACGATATGAAGCTCGACAACGGTGTGGGGACTTGCGGCAAGGATGGCCAGAGCGTGCCGGTCGGTGTCGGGATGCCAACGATTAAAATGGAAGGCCTGACCGTAGGCGGGACGGCTTAACGCGTTTTCGCTTTATAAGCACATCGTGATAAAAACAGTGTAATTTTTAATGTTGATTGAATTTGTATTCAGGAGTTTTTGTGTCACACAATACCGATGATCTGCGTATCCGCGAAATCAAAGAGCTCGCACCACCCTCGCATGCCATGCGTGAGTACTTGTGCACGCCCGAGGTTTCGACCCTTGTGCACGATGCACGTCAATCTATTCATCGTGTTTTGCACGGCATGGATGATCGTCTTGTGGTTGTCATTGGACCTTGTTCCATTCATGACACCAAGGCTGCGCTGGATTACGCAAAACGTCTGAAAGTTGAGCGCGAGCGATTCAAAGGCGAACTCGAAATCGTGATGCGTGTTTACTTTGAAAAACCCCGTACGACAGTTGGCTGGAAAGGTCTGATTAACGACCCCGACATGGATGGCAGCTTCAATATCAATCAAGGTCTTCGCACCGCGCGTGGGTTATTGCTCGAAATCAACGCAATGGGTTTGCCCGCGGGTTGCGAGTTCCTTGACATGATCACACCCCAGTACATCGCAGATCTGGTTTCGTGGGGCGCGATTGGTGCCCGTACAACAGAGAGTCAGGTACATCGTGAACTTGCCTCCGGATTGTCGTGTCCGGTGGGGTTCAAGAACGGCACCGACGGCAATGTCAGGATCGCCGTCGATGCAATGAAAGCCTCATCGCAGCCGCATCACTTTTTATCGGTGACTAAAGGTGGCCATTCGGCGATTGTTTCCACCACAGGTAATGAGGACTGTCATGTGATTTTACGTGGTGGTAAAGAGCCGAATTACGATGCGAAAAGTGTCGAGGCCGCTTGTGCCGATATGGCCAAGGCTGGTTTGGCACAGCGCATTATGATTGATGCAAGCCATGCGAACAGCAACAAAAAGCCTGAAAACCAACCTGCGGTGTGTGACGATGTCGCCGCCCAGGTCGCAGCGGGTGAAACCCGAATTTTTGGTTTGATGATTGAAAGCAATCTGGTCGCAGGCCGTCAGGACCTGGTTCCAGGCCAGCCACTGGTTTATGGACAGAGCGTGACAGACGGTTGTATCGCCTGGGATAGTTCGGTCGCGGTTCTTGAGCGTTTGGCTCAGTCGGTCAAAGACCGGCGTCTGAGTTTGAACACTTCCGGTAAATAAAAGAGCTTTGTCATGAATGCACCTCATGCTGTCCAGGCCCTGCGCAGGCCATTGCCCGAAGAAATGATCAGCGCGCTGCGTGCGCAGTTTGGTGATCGCTTCAGCATGTCCAATGCTGTGCGTGAACACCACGGCAAAGACGAATCACCCTATCCCGTTATGTTGCCGGATGCGGTGATTTTTGTCGAAAGCACCGAGGAGGTTGTCTCGGTCGTTGAGCTGTGTAATCAGCATCTGATCCCGTTGATTCCTTATGGTGCGGGCTCTTCGCTCGAAGGACATATTCTGGCGATTCAGGGCGGCATATCTCTTGATATGACCGCGATGAATAAAATAGTGTCACTCAACGCAGAAGACCTGACCGTGACGGTGCAGCCTGGTTTGACACGCAAACAGCTCAATGAGCAGATCCGCGACTCGGGTTTGTTTTTTCCGATCGATCCGGGCGCAGATGCTTCGTTAGGCGGTATGTCGGCCACACGTGCCTCAGGAACCAATGCTGTGCGTTATGGCACCATGCGCGAAAACGTCGTGTCACTGACCGTTGTGACTGCGCTTGGCAAGGTCGTTCGTACCGCGGGTCGGGCGCGCAAGTCGTCTGCGGGCTACGATTTGACCCGTATTTTTGTCGGTAGCGAAGGCACGCTTGGCGTCATCACCGAGGTGACTGTCAAACTCTACCCACAGCCCGAGGCGATTTCTGCCGCGGTTTGTAATTTTCCGACCATGCATGATGCAGTGCAGTGCGTGATCCAGACGATTCAACTGGGCGTACCTGTCGCGCGCGTCGAGTTACTGGATCGTAATGCTGTCATGGCGAGTAATCGCTACAGCAAACTGACATTACGTGAAACACCACTGTTGTTGTTTGAATTCCACGGTAGCGTGACAGGGGTGAAAGAGCAAGCCGAGACGGTGCAAGAAATTGCCAAAGACTGTGGTGGCATGGATTTTGAATGGGCCGAACGCCCCGAGGATCGAAATCGTCTGTGGACTGCACGTCACAATGCGTATTTTGCAGG
>CAINDJ010000447.1 GCA_903847325.1 uncultured beta proteobacterium
ACGCGCAAAACTGACTGTCACCAAAGATGGTCAAACTAAAGGCACTGTGAAGACAGATTACTTTGGGGAAATGGAGTACTCGGCTAGAAACAAATTTTCTGCCTACGTTGGGCAAAGCAAAGAGGTGATGGTCAGAAATCATCTAGGAATGTTCAATGAAATCGGTTCGGGTTCATATCAACCGTCAGATGTGTATGCGCTTGATACTCCACTCACTGTTGCGAGTGAATTCGATATTTCTTCGATCTCGAATTTCCCCGGCCCTGGAGCGATGACAATTCCGATGGGGCTCTCGCCAGGATCTCTCACACTCAGGGGTTATGCAAATCCGAATTTTGAAGTGACCAAACCTTTTAGCTGCCATTCCTATGGTTATGAAGAGCAATATGAATTGGTATTTGATCCTTCTATCCATATTTCACGTGTACCTAAAGGTATTTCACACGTTGTTAAAAACGATAAAGAGCACATGCAATATAAATCTGACTATGTCAGAGAGGGACAAACTATTCGTGTTTCCCGCTCATTACGCTCGCAACAAGCTGGACGCGTTTGCCAGCCGGAGAACATGGATGAATACGAAAAAATGCATCGCGTGATCCGTCGCGATATTTTGAGTCAGATTTTTTATGAGTAAATGACTTGATCAGCCGATTTCTTTTTCGGCTCTTTCTATTAGATCTTCAGAAACACCTAACTTAATCAAGGCGGCGATCAGCTTTGATTGTGAGCGATCTTTATAAACGGCTTCATCGCGTCGCAAGCCTTCGCTGAGGTAAAGTTTTAATAAGGCCTGATAACCTGAAAAGCCTCTCTGAGGTGCAATTGCCTTCATCGAATCCACCACATCTACCGGTATACGCAGGGTAATTGAGGTCATCGGACGGTCTTTTTTTAACCGTGACTTCAAGCGTTCATTGAGCATATATTTTCTCTTCGTTTAACTCTGCTTTACGCGCGGAAATTATTCGTATGCTTTCATTGTCGGTTTCAACATGCACCACAAATAATAATTTTCCATCCGAATCAAAACCTATTACTGCGTCCCGTGATTCCATATTTCTACTGGCATCAATCAGAACAAAATATGGATCTGAAAAAACAGTTGTTGCCTGAACAAAACTGATCCCGTGTTTACGTAGGTTTGACTGTGCTTTGCTGCGGGACCAGATGAAAAGCGTCCCGTCATTTTTATGATGAACATCTGTTATTGAGAGTACATTCAATGTATTTACCTTGTCAATACGAAATTTATTCAACAAGATGAAATCTTCGCTTCATTTTGGATAGATTCATATTCGTAGATAGGCTGAAGATGTCTCAACTTTTAAAAAGTGTCTAATGCATTGGGCGCTAGAAAATTAGAGCGATACTGTAGGTATAAATATCCGCTTATTGAGACCGCATCATGTCAAGCATCACCTCTGCCACACCTTCCTCAGCCCGCATGCCAACTATTTTTGTTCCACATGGCGCAGGTCCCTGTTTCTTTATGGACTGGAATCCGCCCGATGCATGGACGAAAATGGGGAAATATCTGCAAGGGATCGCCGCAACCTTACCTCGACAGCCAAAGGCTATCCTGATGGTGTCTGCGCACTGGCTGGAATCAGGATTTGTGACAACGGGTGGCGCGCAACAAGAAATGATTTTCGATTACGGCGGATTTCCTCCTCACACCTATGAGTTGAAATACCCGGCACCTGGCGCACCAGCTCTTGCTTCTGAAATCTCAACCCTGATCGAAAAAGCAAAATTGGTCGGTGGCATCAATACGCATCGCGGTTTTGATCACGGGATGTTTATCCCTTTGATGATGATGTTCCCTGCGGCAAAAATCCCAGTCGTGCAGTTATCGCTCAGGAACGATTTGGATCCTCAGGCACACCTCGATGCGGGACGCGCACTTGAATCCTTACGCGATCAGGATATTTTGATTCTAGGTAGCGGCATGAGTTATCACAACATGCGCGGCTACGGGAATCCGGCCTCCACAGCACCGGCGACTGAGTTTGATGCATGGCTCGCGAAAACGGTTACCCTGCCCCCCGAGGATCGCTATGAAGCATTATCCGCATGGGAACTAGCTCCCTCTGCGCGACTAGCGCATCCTCCACGTCAGCAAGAGCATCTATTACCACTGATGGTAGTGGCTGGTGCTGCAGGCAACGATGCGGGTAAGTGTGTGTTTACCGACAAAGTTCTTGAGGTGCCTCTTTCTGGCTATCAGTTTGGTTAACTAGTGCGATAAATAAGGTGAATTGTTTTTTCGACTCGTTGATTTGATTCAATAAAAACAACCCACTCAAGAATAAACAACCTCGCCATTCACAATCGTGGCGGCAACTTTAAGATCCTTAATCTTGTCTGGCGTAATCGCAAATATATCGTCGGACAGCACAACCATATCCGCATACTTACCGATCTCCAGTGAGCCTTTCAGCTTTGATTCGCCTATCGATCTCGCAGCCCAGATCGTCCACATACTGAGAGCCTCGGTCACGCTGACTGCTTGCTCGGTTTGAAATACTCCACGATCTGAATTGCGTGTCACGCTTGCATACATCGCGGTAAATGGATTGATGTTGCCCATATAAATACCCGTCATATCGGTACCTGCTGCAGGCTCAAGTCCTGCATCAATCATCTTGCGAAATTGAAAGCCTGTTTTGGCGACTGCTGCAGGCATGTTTTCAAAATCCGCTTTGACAAGCTCAAGCAACCAGGTCGGTTGGACTGAAATATGTAACCCACGAGGTTTTAATTTCTTAGCCCGCTCGAGTTGTGAGGCGTTCATTTGAAACATACCAAAATGCTCGATCCTCGCAAACGTGTTTCCTTTAGTTGAATGCATCAGCTTTTCAATCGCGGTCAAGCCCATATCCATCGCACGATCACCTGAGCAATGCAACATCGAAAATTTCTTCTGTTTTGCAGCGATCTTGACCACACGATCAATATCGGTCTGGGGGGTCACCAGCGTGCCTTTATTGCCCGGAGGATCTGTTTCTGCATGACCAATATAGGCTTCGTACATGTAGCCTGTACGACAATCGTTTTCTCCATCGACCCAGTCCTTGATCCCACCCAAACGATAAAAGTCCGGATTGGCTGCTGCAGGCATTTCAAAGGCGCTCAGATCCTCTGGCATATCGTGCGCGTTGCTGGAGGTCCAGACAGAAACGGTATAGCGTAACGTGGGTTGTTTGGCATGTTGTGCGACATATTGCATGACCGGTAATGCGGCTGACGGAGTAATCGCAAGCACGGAGGTAAACCCGTACTGATTCCAGAGCTTTTGTATCCCTGTACTGTAATAGTCTCGCATTTCCTCGACGGTTGGCGTAGTCGGCACATCGGCCTGCACATCCGTTAAGACGCCGGTTGGTTCACCTTGCGCATCAAGCAAAGCTGAACCACCGTGCTTCAGTTTATTTACTCCTTTTGTCACGCCAAGCATTTTGAGTGCCATCGAGTTTGCGACGGCCATGTGTGTGCCATTTGCAAGGACAACAGGATTATTCGGAGCGACGCGATCCAACTCGGCACGATTAGGCAGACGTTTTTCCTGAAACTTATTTTGGCTAGCCGAAACGCAAGCGACAAAAATCCACTTGTTTGGCTCGGACTTATTTGCCCATGCTTGTATGCGCTTGAGAGCGGCCTTCACGCTGGGGACGTCTGGATAACGAGCATCGACCCAGTCATTCTGCATATAGATCGTTTCCATCGGATGACAATGCGCGTCGATAAATCCAGGGACAACTCGCTTACCCTTGAAATCGACAATGCGTGTTGTGGAGCTAGCTAACTTGCGGATAGTCGCATCATCACCGATATGTGTGATCTTGCCTTGTTTAACTGCTATGGCTGTCGCGGTGTTATGCCTAGCATCCAGCGTAGATATCTTGCCGTTGACAAATATGATATCTGGATCTTTTCCAATTGCCCATGCAGGTGCAACACTGATTGCAGGCACGGTGAGCGCTACTTTTAACAAGCTACGTCGCTGTGTATTGGGTAGATGGTTGCCGAAATTAACTAAGCCGTGACATGCGCATTTCAAATGTGTCATTTGTCTCGCCTGCGTGATTGCGTTGACCGGGTTTCGAGAGTCTATTGATATCAATCTACAAAATCGATTTTTAATTTTTTATAAGACTTCATATAGACGCTGCTATTTCAACGCAGCCTCAACAGCTTTTGGATTCAATACGCGCATGAGCTCTTGCGGATTGATCCCCACCAGATACCCTCTCTTGCCGCCATTGATATACATCAGCGGTAAATCCAGAATCGATTTCTCGACATAAACAGGCATCTGCTTTTTAGTACCAAAAGGACTCGTGCCGCCAACCAGAAAACCCGTATGCCGATTAGCAACCTCAGGTTTACAGGGTTCTACTTTTTTACACCCGATCTGTCTGGCTAGCTCTTTGGTTGAAACCTTGCAGTCTCCATGCATCAACACAATCAAAGGCTTTGCGGACTCGTCCTCCATGACCAGTGTTTTAACAACGGCGTGTTCGTCAACATCAAGCTCGCGGGCAGAAACTGCTGTGCCGCCATGCTCCTCGTAGGCATAAAGATGATCGGTGAACGACACTTTGTGCTGACGCAGAAATTTAGTCGCTAGAGTTTCGGGTGCATTGGTCGTTTTCATTTCTTGCTTACGCGCGCGACATGTTCAATCTGTAGTGGGTTTGGGATCAGCGATATTTTGAGTGGGCGAATAATTATGATCATCGGCTTTGGGGAAGCACATTTTCTCCCCATCCCATTTTTGGCCGCACCAACAATCTCCCTCGTCGTTGATAATGCAAGCACTTGAACCACAGCATCTTTGGTCAATCGTCACGGGGATTTCCTAAATAGTTTAAGCATGGCCTGATTGGTATACGCCATAATTAAGCATTTTATGCTTTCTTGAAAGAGTCACTGCAATGATGAATAGCTTAGCTTTAATTGAATTACGCGACCTTAAACTTGAAACGCAGATAGGTACATATGGGCCTAACGATAGTAAACCCGACGTTCATATCTTGGACTTAATACTTGGCATCAATGCAAAATTAGTTTTAATTGCACAGGACGGGATGGAGCACGTTTTTGATTATGATCCATTGATTTTAGAAATCGACAGACTCGCTGGCGACGGACACTATGAAACGCAAGAGCGACTGATGACGCGTATCGCCTATGCTTGTGCCGCATACTCAGAAATTAAAACTATTGAGCTTAATTTAAGAAAAGCCCCTGTTCGCAACGACAATGGCTCTCTTGGTGTTCGGTTGTCGCTGAACCTTGCCTCTACCGATGCTTTGCGAGATTCGAGTTTAGAAGTTCAATAGCTATGTATCATTTCTTAACCACCACAATCGACATAACCGCGACGTTTACTAACCTCTTTCTAAGATGATAGGGATAAAACCAATGAAAATAAAAAAACTTCTAATCGCCTCTACACTTTCCCTAATGTCCTGCTTATCCGCAGCACAAGATTTCCCAGCCAAGCCGATCACCATCATTTCACCCTTCCCGCCAGGCGGTGGCACTGACACACTTGCCCGCTTGGTCGCAGGCGGGATGACAGAAAAAATGGGCTGGAAAACGGTCGTTGAAAACAAACCTGGAGCAGGTGGCAACCTCGCACTAGACTCCACCGCGCGCGCAAATCCCGACGGCTACACACTGGTGCTCGCTCAGACTGACAACATCGTCTTGAACCCCTGGCTATATGAAAAATTGTCTTACGACACGTTCAAGGATTTCACCCCGGTTGGGATAGTCGCCTCCTCGCCAAGCGTATTTGTTGTGGCCCCAGACTCTCCTTATAAAACGCTAGCCGATGTCGCGGCCGCGGCAGCAAAAGATCCCGGCAAGCTTACCCTTGGCATCCCTGGTGCTGGCGGCACGGGTGACCTGCTCGGCCACCTGTGGCGCTCGACTGGCAAAGTGCATCTGACACACATCCCCTACCGTGGCTGGGCGCTTGCTTATACCGATCTGATCAGTCAGCGTATTGATCTCTACACGGGCTCAGTAGCAAGCCTGTTGCCACAAATCCAGTCTGGTAAAGTCCGCGCACTCGCTATCGTTGCTACTGAACGCTCACCAGTCCTGCCTGATGTACCGACTTTTGTAGAAAGTGGTTTCAAAGAGCTGAACCAATCGATCTGGTGGGGACTGACTGCTCCTGGTAAAACGCCACCCGCTACGATTGCCAAATTAAACGATGGCTTACTTAAAGCGTTGGCTGATCCTGAAATTGCCAAAAAATTACGCGCAAGTGGCTACAGCATCATCGCAAGCACACCTGAAGAAATGGCTAAACGCTACAAGGCAGATTACGAACTATTCGGCAAGATCATCAAGGATGCCGGCATTAAAGCTGCAGAGTAAAGTCTATTTACATCCACGGGTCTGTATCGCGGTATTCAACGCGATGCGGATCGCTCTAAGCTCGGCGAGTGCTGCGGTTGCATCAGAAGTATCGTCAAAACTGAATAAGCCCAAGCCGAGGGTGGCGAGAGTCGCCGCACCAATTAAATTGGTCGCGACTTGCGTCTGCACGCGATCCTTGATGTTTGCAGCGAGCTCGTTTTCAGCTGCCAGATAATCGGGATACTCCTCCAGCAATTCTCCACAGCTTGCAGCGTTAATCGTCAGTTGATCCTCTGCGTCTACACCGACAGAATAATTATTTGCGCAGGACGCTAATGCAACGGTCAGGATAAGCAGCAGCGTGCACCCGAGCAATCTAATTGTTGGTGCGGTGCGTTGAATATAGGTGATATGTATTCTCATGCTTATTTATAACTCTTCGCTTAAGAATGATGATGATAATTATCAAAAATAAGAAATAAACATCAATCCCACGTTGACGGTATGAGTGAACGCTCACGCTATGTCGCAGCGCATCAAAGCACGAAGCTGAGCTTCTAATCTTGATGACACATCTAGGGATATCCCTAGACGAAATTGAATTGACAGCACCTACTCAAACAACTTACTGTCAACTCAATGACGAGCTAACCTGCTTTTCTAAATAATGCGGATGTGATTCTCTATAGATGATGCCTGATCCCATAAAAAAGAAATTCATCTTCGGAGAACGCGAGCGTTTCATGCTGTTGCTGATGGCACCGGCAGCAGTTCTATTAATACTTTTCCAGATCGTGCCAATCGCCATCGGCCTCAATGTTAGCTTTAGAGACTGGGCACTCTACAACCCGAAAGAAACCTGGATCGGCCTCAAGCACTACATCACCATATTCCAGGATTCTGTTTTTATAAATACTGTACTACCAAACACTTTTATTTTCATGTTTGGAAGCGTCAGTATTTCACTCGTCCTGGGTCTTTGCCTTGCACTGCTTTTAAATCGTAAGGTGCGTGGTCAAAAAATTGTTCAAACTATTTTATTGATGCCACTGATGGTTGCACCGGTCATAGCGGCCATCATGATGCGCTGGATGTTTAACGACCAATTCGGCATTGTCAATGTCGTGCTTGGTGGGTTGGGGCTGGAAACAATCTCCTGGTTCACCCAGCGCTTCTTGGCGTTTGGAGTCATTTTATTTACGGACATCTGGCTCTGGACACCCTGGTTCACCATTCTGTTACTTGCCGCGTTGCAAAGCTTTCCTAAAGAGCCCTTCGAGGCAGCGGAAATCGATGGTACGAGTCGCTGGCGTACCTTTTGGTATATCACCTTACCGATGCTGCGCCCGGTCATTGTTGTGTGCGTTGTGATCCGCGCCATCGATGCCTTTAGGACATTTGATATTGTCTGGACGTTGACGGGCGGCGGGCCGGGCCGAGGCACTGAAATTTTCAGCCTCTATGCCTATGTCATCGCGTTTCAAAATCTGAACTTTGGTCGTGGCTCTGCCGCAGCGATGATTGGCGCGGTCATCATTTTGATCTTTGGACTGCTTCTCTTCAAGGTGCTCAACAGAATGGTGGATACCAAAGCATGAGACAGTTTCACAAACCTTTCCTGTTTGGGATTCCCGTCTACGCGGCATTGATGCTCGTCTGTTTTCTCTTTGCCTTTCCAGTGCTGTGGCTGATCCTGACCTCAGTCCGGCCACCCGCCGATATGTACTACGTCCACCGGGGCTTGAATTTCACTTTTGAAAATTTCGCAGTGGTGTTTGAAAATGAGCGCGTCGTTGAATCCTTTATTAATAGCGCGGTGATCGCGACACTCTCTACGTTTTTCTCGTTACTCGTGACGGTGTGCAGCGGCTACATGCTGTCCAGATTCAAGGGGCGGGTCTCAAGTTCGTGGTTCGGCCTCATTTATGTATTTCGTTGCGTACCCTATATATCCTGGGTATTACCGCTTTATTTTGTAACGCAAAAATATGGGATATATGACACGTATGCAGGCTTATTGCTCCCGCATATTGCCGTTCATATTTGTTTTTTCTCATGGTTGATGAAAGGTTTTTTTGATGGGATCGATCCATCAATGGAGTACGCCGCGCTGATCGATGGCTGCACACGCTGGGGCGCATTTTTTAGAGTCGCCCTACCTTCAGCGCTTCCAGCTATTTCTGCGCTTGGTGTGTTGTGCTGGTTATTTACCTGGAACGAATTTCTTTTTGCACTGATCCTGACGGGCGAGCGTGTACCGATGGCCACAGTCGTCATGGCACAGTTTGTGAGCGAGATGGGCATTGAATGGAATCTGATGGCCGCGACGGCGGTACTCGCATTAATACCTGCATTTGTTTTAACGCTATTTGGACAGAAATATGTTTTGCAAGGCTTAAAAATGTAATCCGATTCACCCTAAACACTTTGCGCACTTTAAATCCCTCGCACGACATAACTGGGATCGACGCAATTTTAATGATGGAGACAATAATGTATAAAAAACTTGTAAAGGTTTTGCTAGCCAGTGCTTTGTTTTTGCAAGGGGCGAGCGCCTTTGCCCAAGCGCCTCGAGAGTTACGGATTGGCTATCAGCCAAATCCTATCCAGGACGCGTCCATCGCCATGATGGAAAAATGGGGGAAAGCTAATAACGTCAAGATCATTAAGGTGCCAAATAGTTATGGCGTCTATGTTGAAAAGATGACTGCGTCGCTCACGTCAAACTCTAACCAATACGACGTGATCTGGCACAACGATGACTGGGGTCAGCTATGGGCACATCTGCTCGAGCCCACCGATGATGTGAAAAATATTGCCAATGCTGACAAGTCAGCGATGGAAGGCTTTATTTTCAACAATGAAAAAGGCCAGAATACCGTCGTACCACTTGGCCACACGTTCGGTGTTTTTTATTATCGTAGTGATTTGATGAGCGAGGCTGAAGTCCCAAAAACATGGGACGAGATGGTTGCCATCAGTAAAAAACTGCAAGCTGAGGGGAAAGTTAAATTTGGCTATGTTGGCGGCATGTCCATGAACAACACCTGGTTTTCTTGGTTCTGGTCGATGTGGGCCAATAGCTGCGATGTGTTCTACCCGATCTTTAATCGCGACAATGCGGCACTCGCGGCTGCGGGCTGGAAGTCAGCCATGACAGACAAGTGCATGAAGCAAGTGACTGAATTCTGGTGGGACGCACTCAATGTCCACAAGATTCTGCCCAAGGGCATGCCCTCCTATGATCGCAACGAAGCAAACGCAGTCTTCATGGCTGGAGATGCCGCCTTTACTGTTGGCGACTCCGTATATTGGGCAACATTTAACGATGCTGCAAAATCTAAAGTCGCAGGGAAAATTAATATTGCTTATTTCCCAATCGGACCAAACCGCAAAGAGCCTTTTGCGTGGAACGATATCTGGGGCTGGGCAATTCCGAAATCGATTGCCCCCGAGAAAAAACAACTCGCCAAGGAAATGCTTGGTGCGATGATGTCTGATGACGAAGGTCAAATCAACCTCTGGAAAAAAACCGGTGCGCCACCACCAAATAAATTACTCTGGCCACAAATTTCGGAACAAGATCCTTTCATGCGTCAGTTGCAGAAAGTCAGTCTCGATGTAACAGGTCGCACACACGGGGCTTACTATTTTGCTCAGTGGCCCGCCGTGCATAAAGCTTATTCTGACGCAGTCATCACGGCCATTACCGGCCCGCGTGACGGAATTGAAAAAGCGCTTGCAGAAGGTGCAATCAACATAACCAAAGCGGCGAAAGAATAAATTATGTCCAGTGTTGGCTTGAGAAAATTAGTTAAGCAATATGGAAATGCCGCGCCTGTAGTAAAGGGTATCGACCTTGAGATCGCCGATCGCGAGTTCGTAGTCCTTGTAGGGCCGTCAGGCTGCGGCAAATCCACGAGTCTGCGCATGATCGCGGGTCTCGAGGACATCAGCTCAGGGGAGATTTTGATTGGCAATCGTATCGTCAACGACCTACCTCCCCGCGAGCGCGATATCGCGATGGTATTTCAAAACTATGCGCTTTATCAGCACATGACGGTATTTGAAAATCTTGCCTTTGGCTTGAAAAATAAAAAAGTCGCCATGTCTGAAATTCAATCTGCGATCAAACATGCGTCTAATATCTTGGGGCTCGACGCCTTGCTTGATCGAAAACCCAGTCAACTATCGGGGGGACAGCAGCAACGTGTCGCACTGGGGCGATGTATTGTCCGCAATCCCCAGGTTTTTTTATTTGATGAGCCCTTATCCAATCTTGACGCCAAATTACGCGCACAGATGCGTATTGAGCTCAAGCGCTTGCGAGAACGTGTCAACACCACCTCCATCTTTGTGACCCATGACCAGGTTGAGGCAATGACGCTCGGTGATCGTGTCGTAGTAATGAAAGACGGCGTGATTCAACAGGCAGGCACCCCTGTCGAAGTCTATGGAAAACCTGCCAATCAGTTTGTGGCGAGTTTTATAGGTTCTCCGGCAATGAACTTTGTAAACGCGCGAGCGCTCGGGAACAACCAGTTTGGTACGGATTGGCTCGCGCTCAATGGCGACAGGGTTCCCGGAGCAAAGCAAACACTCACCTTTGGCATCCGGCCTGAGCATATTTCGTTAGGTCAGGACGCCCCGGGAATTTCAGTCCAAGGGCGTATCGAGATGATTGAAAACCTGGGTAGTGAACTGATCGCGACAATCAAAGTCGGTAACGATTCGATTGCTGTCGGTCGAATTGACCCGCTCATGTCAATCAATCCTCATGATGTGGTGACAATCAAAATTGATCCTGTAAAAATTCATTTTTTTGATTCTGATACCGGGCAAGCACAGGACATTTAATCATGAAGCGTATTTTGTTAACGGGTGCCGCAGGCGGTATAGGACAGGTTGTTCGTGCGGGTTTAGCAGGGCAATACGAACTGTTACGTTGCCTGGATATCGCACCGCAAGCAAGCGCTGGCCACGGTGAAGAAATTGTTCACTGCGATTTGCGTGACATTGCCGGGCTTGAGAAAGCCATGAAGGGGATGGACTGCGTCATTCATCTGGCGGGAGTTCCCGTTGAGGATACGTGGGAAAAAATTCTTCCAGCCAACATAGAAGGTTGCTATAACGCATACGACACCGCGTCTCGCATGGGAGTGAAACGCTTTATTTTCGCGAGCTCCAATCATGCGATCGGCTATCATCGCCGACCAAAATTTATTGATAATACTGTCGAGCCTCGTCCAGACAGTCGCTATGGCGTATCGAAAGTCTTTGGCGAAGCCGTTGGTAGACTCTATGCCGACAAACATGGCTTACAAGTTGCATGCCTGCGTATTGGTTCGTTTCGCCCGGTGAATAAACCTGAGGATTTCCGTCAGTTAAATACCTGGATCAGTCATCGGGATATGGTGCATCTGATTAAGTGTTGTGTTGACCATAAGGGGTTTCATTTTGAAGTGCTTTATGGCGTTTCAAATAATCTGCGTAATCGCTGGGACAACAGCAATGTTTCTCATATGGGCTACAGGCCACAAGATAACGCTGAGGATTTTCTCGAAGAAGTACTCGCGCTGAATACTCACGAAGATCCGGTGTCGGAACAGTTTCATGGAGCAATGTTTTGCGGTCTGGAGTTTACTGGCAACATCGATAAAATCGACTAAGGAAGCCCAATGATTGTTAAACCTTTGACACCCGGATTTGGAGCGGAGGTCTCGGGTATCGACCTTTGTGTACCGCTCAGCGCGGATCAGATCACTCGGCTAATCAAAGTTATTGATGACTTTGCTGTAGTTGTTTTTCCGGATCAGCCTCTTACTGACGACCAGCATGTAGCTTTCGCTGAATCCTTGGGGCCATTAGAAAACGAAGCCGCTGTTGTATCTGTAGAGAAGCAAAGACTTGCGCATAGTCGGATGATTGATATTTCCAATCTTGATGTGGACGGGTCGATTCTCGCTGCGGACGATCGACGCCGCATGTTTAATCTGGGTAACTTGCTGTGGCACTCAGATAGTAGTTTTAAATCAACTCCCGCGCTGTATTCAATGCTGCATGGCCGAGTGATTCCGCCTGATGGTGGGGATACACAATTTGCTGATATGCGTGGGGCCTGGGATCAACTCTCGGATGACCTCAAACTCCAGCTTGAGCCCTATGTATGCGATCACTCCTTGATATATTCTCGCGCACTCTTGGGCTTTGATGCCTTTACTGAAAAGGAAATGCAGGCTTTTGCTCCCCAGCCGCAGAAACTAGTCAGGCGTCACCCTGGGTCAAAGCGAAAGTGCCTCTTTTTATCGTCTCATATCGGCGTTGTTCATGGACTGCCTCGCCCTGAAGGTATGGTTCTCATTAGGGAGCTTATAGAGCATGCAACCCAGAAAGAATTTATCTATTCACATAAATGGAAAGTGAATGATCTGGTGCTTTGGGATAACCGTTGCACGATGCATCGCGCACGCCCTTTTAATGATAAAAAATATCAACGGGATATGCGTCGTATGACGCTTCAAGACTCAGCGTCTACGCTCGATCAGCCATAAAGCGAAAGGGCCACAGATCTTCGAAATCGCATGTCGATTTCTGGCAAAGAACCGATAGCTGAAATTCAATACAGGTCGCAACGCTTTTCGCGAAAATAGCCAGGCTAAAACTTTAAGGTTTGCGCGCGCATAGGCTGCTGCAAACACTTCTACGCCACTGATTAACTTTCCATCAGCATATTGGCCGTACATCGCAGCTAAGGCTTGCTCACACGACACCCCGACAGTCTCAGGTTGATAGTGCGCAGAGTTGATGTCAACAAACGCAAGCAATCCCTGTTGATTACGACGGGACAAGAATTGAATCTCCGCCCTGCACAGAGGGCAGGCGGCATCGTAATAAAGGGTGAGTTTCTGTAAGGGTGTCATATACTTCTAATCATATGCTTACCTCTCTGGATTACAAAACCGTGCTCAATCAAGACGTCGAACGCTTACTCACCAAATACGAATGTCCTTACAAGCTTCACGAGGTCAGAGCGGCCTTCATGGGAGCGATCGCCAGTCCCTTTGTTGTGGATCCCGCTTTTGAGCTGCATGCCTTGTGGGATGGGGAGTTTCCTGAGATCGACTCAGATGATGCGATCAAAGAAATTCAGGATACTTTTCTTACGCGTCTCTGGGATGCCCTCTCTGCACATTCCGATCAAGATAATCCCTTTACCCTGACACCCATCGCAACTCCTGCAGCGATCGACGACTTAATGAGTCAGGCGCGCGTGCGTGGCGAAGAGCTTGATGCGTTTATGGATGGTTTTTTTCAGGATCAGGAAGATTTTGATCTCGATCCCGATGCTG
Organism: uncultured beta proteobacterium; assembly: GCA_903847325.1. Classification (GTDB taxonomy): domain Bacteria; phylum Pseudomonadota; class Gammaproteobacteria; order Burkholderiales; family Burkholderiaceae_B; genus Zwartia. Next base: position 13,734 of record CAINDJ010000447.1, read on the forward strand.
CTGAAAGTATTAATGTTCTTGAGGAATTGATCGCGATGTATCTGGAGATCATCAGCATGGATCCTAAAAACACTCTCAGCACCCCGGATCTTGAAGCGCTGATTCAGAACAGTACAAAAATGCATGACATGGCTGAGGCTGAAATCAATAATTTGATTATGCTTTGTGCTTAGTGCTTAGTCAGATTAATTTTTGCTGCGCGCCGCGAATTTCTATTTATAAAAGCATACGCCCTTTCAAAATGGCCTGCCGATTTTACTTAGCTGAACCTATGCCTAACAACAAATCAAAGCTAAAGGTCGAGCCTTGTCCTTCAGTGCTAGAAACAGTGAGTTTGCTGCCCATCAACTCTAATAATTGATTACTAATGGCGAGACCTAAGCCCGTACCACCAAAACGCCTGGTAATAGAGCCATCGGCTTGAGTAAAAGGCTGCGTCAATTTATCAATGGCCTGCGCTGCAATACCCATCCCAGTATCTTTAACGCTAAACCTAAGGATTAGATTCGAACCCTCCATCCTCAGTAGCGCTACCGAACAGGTGATGGAACCTTGCTGTGTGAACTTAATAGCGTTCCCAATCAGGTTATTGAGTACCTGACCAATCCTAAAGGCGTCCCCGGTGAGATGAGTATCCAGATCAAGCTCACTCTGGAAAATGAGTTTTAAGCTTTTGGATTTGGCGGATTCATCAAACAGGTTTATGACACTCAGAAATAGGTCTTGTAATTGGAAAGGAATGTGATCTAACTGAACCTTGCCAGCCTCTAATTTAGAGAAATCAAGCACATCATTCAA
>CAINDJ010000448.1 GCA_903847325.1 uncultured beta proteobacterium
GGTGCTGACGATCGGATATTACGATCGGCTGGGGGTGCCCCGTCTCTCATGACCTCAACCTCTCGAACCGCCCGGTGCGGACCCGCATGCCGGGTGGTGTGGCAGGGGCGCAATCAATTATGATTGCCCCCTATGCCGATGCAACCGACCGATTGATCAATTCACCGCGTTAAGTTATCGCTTTAACTTGGCAAATGCAGCTGCCATCGCATTATTCCCAACTGGCTCGGGCGCAGCGGCCGCCGGTCGGCGTTGCTGACCACCACCTGACTTACCACTACCACCCGCTGCGCCCATCGACCGAGCAGGTGGTGCCTCATCATTCAGGCGCATCGTCAGCGCGATACGCTTGCGTGGAATATCAACCTCTTGCACGCGGACCTGCACGGTTTGGCCAACACGCACGACATCACGCGGATCAGAGACGAACTTTTCTGCAAGTGCCGAGATATGTACCAGGCCATCCTGATGCACACCGATATCGACAAACGCGCCAAAGTTGGCAACGTTGGTGACGACGCCTTCGAGAATCATGCCTGGCAGCAAATCATTCAAGGTCTCGACGCCTTCTTTGAAGGTCGCGGTCTTGAATTCCGGACGCGGATCGCGACCGGGTTTTTCGAGTTCGAGCAAAATGTCGCGTACGGTTGGTACACCGAATTTCTCATCGGTGAATTCAGAAGGTGAGAGGCCTTTGAGTTTGTCCCGATTGCCGATAACGTCTTTCATGTCTGAAGCGATTTTCTTGAGAATCCGCTCAACGACAGGATAGGCTTCAGGATGGACCGACGACGTATCAAGTGGATTATCACCATTAGGGATACGCAAAAATCCTGCAGCTTGTTCGAAGGCTTTTTCACCAAAACGAGAGACTTCTTTGAGAGCCTTACGGTTAGGGAATGCGCCTTTTTCATCGCGATAGCTGACGATGTTTTTGGCAAGCGTACTGTTCAGACCTGATACCCGGGCGAGCAGGGCGGCCGAGGCGGTATTCACATCGACGCCCACAGCGTTCACGCAATCCTCAACCACGGCATCGAGTGAGCGCGCGAGTTCGCGCTGATTCAAGTCATGCTGATACTGGCCGACTCCAATGGCTTTAGGCTCGATTTTGACAAGCTCGGCCAAGGGATCTTGCAGGCGACGTGCGATCGAGGCCGCACCGCGCAAGCTGACATCCAGATCGGGGAATTCAAGCGCAGCAAGCTCGGAGGCTGAGTAGACCGATGCACCGGCTTCGGATACGACCACTCGGGTGAGATTCAGATCTGGTTGGGCAGCCATAAGCTCGCCCACCAGTTTTTCTGTTTCTCGCGAAGCCGTGCCGTTACCGATTGCGACTAGTTCAATCTTATGGCGGCGCGCGATCATGGCGAGTGTGGCGAGTGAACCTGCACGATCACGGCGTGGTTCAAACGGATAGACGGTTGAGGTTTCAACAACCTTGCCTGTGTGATCAATCGCAGCAACTTTGACACCAGTACGGATGCCTGGATCCAGTCCTAATACGGCCTTCGGACCTGCGGGTGCGGCGAGCAACAGGTCTTTGAGGTTGGCTGCAAACACGCGGATGGCTTCGGTCTCAGCGGTTTCGCGCAGACGCGTGATCATCTCGGATTCAAACATGGTCAGGAGCTTGACGCGCCAGGTCCAGCGCGCGACATCCGCAAGCCATTTCGCGCGTGGCGAGGGGGCGGCATTAAACAGGTCACGCCCGAGTTTGAGGAACTGTGCCACGCGTTCGATACATGGATGCGGTACGAGCACATCCTGGCTTGCTTCAAGGCCAATGCGTAATTCAAGTGCGCCTTGCTGGCGTCCGCGCAACATGGCGAGGATGCGGTGCGAGGGCAGGGTGCGCAGAGGCTCGTTAAAGTCGAACCAGTCACGGAAATTCGCACCGTCGGCTTCTTTGCCGTCGGACACTTTGGAATAAAGGTAACCACTGGACCAGAGATGTGTGCGCATGTCGGCCAGCAGGTCTGCGTTTTCCGCATAGCGTTCGGCCAGAATATCGCGTGCGCCATCCAGTGCGGCCTTGGCATCATTGATGCTGGCTTCTGCGTTCAGATACTGAGCTGCAAGTACGGTTGGGTCGCAGGTCAGATCTGCCAGTACGGCGTCAGCCAGTGGCTCCAGACCTGCTTCGCGTGCGATCTGCGCGCGTGTGCGTCGTTTGGGTTTGTAAGGCGCGTACAGGTCTTCCAGACGCTGCTTGGTATCGGCTTGCTGGACTTCACGCTCGAGCTCAGGCGTCAGTTTGCCTTGCTCGGTGATCGAAGCCATGATGGCGCCACGCCGCTCTTCAAGATCCTTGAGGTAAATCAGGCGTGTGTCCAGATTACGCAAAACAGTGTCATCCAGACCACCTGTGGCTTCCTTACGGTAGCGGGCGATAAACGGAATCGTTGCGCCATCGTCGATGAGTTCGATGACGGCGGCGACTTGCTGGGGCCGCACACTCAGCTCTTGGGCGAGTTGGGCGATGATCCGGGCTTGTGCCTCGAGTGGGGTGACAGGTTTTGCTGGAGTAGAAACGCTCATTGGGCAACACACTTAATTTGCTTTAACAAGCGGAGGATTTTGCCACAGTCTGGGGGCGCGGCGCTTTGAGGCGGTATGATCCGACGTGGCTTTTGGTGTGTTTAATGCTTGATTCTTCTATTTCCGAGATTTTCTCCCTTGAGGGCCCGTTTGCGGCGCACTCTAAGGGCTATCGTGTCCGTCCTGCCCAGATTGAGCTGGCTCAGGCAGTTGAGCGTACGATCGCCGAACGAGGCACCCTCGTTGCCGAGGCGGGTACCGGCACGGGCAAGACCTGGGCCTATCTGGTTCCCGCATTACTTGGGGGCGGAAAAGTCCTCGTGTCGACTGGCACCCGTACCTTGCAGGATCAGCTTTTTTCGAGAGATTTGCCTGGTGTGCGTGATGCTTTGAGCATTCCCGCCGTGATTGCCTTGCTCAAGGGGCGTGGTAATTATGTCTGTCATTACCACCTGGAGCGTCAACAGGGTGAAGACCGGGCGTTGAAATCTCGCGCCGAGGTCCAGCAACTCCGCCATATTCAGGTGTTTGCGCAGCAAAGTGCCACAGGTGATCGTGCCGATCTCCCCACCGTGCCCGAGGATGCTGAAATCTGGCAACGCGTCACATCGACCCGCGAAAACTGTCTGGGACAGGAGTGCCCCAATGTACGGGATTGTTTTGTACTGAAGGCCAGGCGCCATGCCCAGGAAGCCGATGTGGTGGTGATCAATCACGCCTTGTTTATGGCTGATCTGGTGTTGCGCGACGCAGGCGTGACGGAGTTGCTTCCGGCCGCTGACACCGTTATTTTTGACGAAGCGCATCAGTTGCCTGATACCGCGACAAGATTTTTAGGTACCAATATCTCCACGCATCAGTTATTGGATCTGGCCAAGCTGATCGAGACCGCGGGTCTGGCCCACGCAAGAGAGATGACGAACTGGTCGGAGCAGGCCCGCCGAATCGAGCTCGCCGCAAAAGAATTGCGACTATCTTGCTTGGCTCTTGAAAAGCTCCCAGGGCGGCGCGTGACCTTTGAGGCATTCCCGGAGCCTGCGGACTTTGATCGGGCGCGTGAGGTACTGCAGACGGCTCTGGATGAGCTTGTCGCAATGCTCGGTCCCGTTGAAGAAAAACATCCTGACCTGCTCGCTGCCTCACGGACATGTTTACAGTTATCTGCCCGCCTAGGTGAATGGGGGCAGCCAAGCCGCTCAGGTGGGCGAGGTCGTCGGGATCAGCAAAATATTGTTCGCTGGGTGGAGCTTGGCTTGCATCATGTTCGCCTGCACGCAGCGCCCTTGTCGGTCGCCGAGGCCTTCGCAAGATATCGTCAATCTACGCAGGCATGGATTTTTACGTCAGCGACGCTTTCAGTACAAAAGGATTTTTCGCATTTCACGTCTCGTCTCGGTATTGATGATGCGCAGACGTTACGCATGGATTCACCTTTCGATTATCCGAATCAGGCGTTGTTGTTTGTGCCACAAAATTTACCTCCACCTCAATCTGCCGATTTTCTGCCTGAGTTTGTGAAAATATTGATGCCGCTTATTCAGGCGAGTCAGGCCGGCGCACTGGTGCTGTGCACCACGCTACGCGCTGTAGAGCGGGTTGCAGCGTTGCTCGCAGAGGCATACGATGCGGCCGGTTTAACCTGGCCCATCATGCGACAAGGTAATGGCACACGCCGTGATTTGCTGGATCGTTTTCGGGTGTTGCCCAATGCCGTATTGGTGGGGAGCGCGAGTTTTTGGGAGGGCATCGATATTCCAGGCGACAGGCTGACTTTGGTCGCAATCGACAAACTACCTTTCGCACCGCCCGATGATCCGGTGCTCGAGGCAAGGCTGCGCGCATGCCGCGAGCTCGGTGGCAATCCATTTATGGAGTTTCAACTGCCCGAAGCCGCAATCGCTCTTAAGCAGGGCGCAGGTCGTCTGATCCGCACTGAAACGGATTGGGGCGTGTTGATGGTGGGTGATTCGAGGCTCGTAGATAAGCCGTATGGCAAGCAGTTATGGCGTGGACTGCCGCCCTTTGCACGGACGCGTTCGCTTGAGGAAGCGGTCGAATTTTATCGCCGCCGCACTCAAGCCGAAGACGTTTAAAACAATCTAAGCAAATTCCATTTGGCGTACTTGTCCGGGAACCCGTTGGCAATCAGCGTGGTATTTGGAAAGTTCGCAAGCAGCACGCGTTCGGTGTCGTTGCGCATGTCTGTCATGCCGAGTTTTTCATACGACATCATCATGATGTAGAGCGCTTCTTCGGCAGCGGGCACACCCTGAAAATCAGTAATCACAAGTTGTGCGCGATTAATGGCTGCAACATAGGCATACCGGTCATAGTAATAGCGTGCAACGAATTTCTCGTTTTCGGCCATGGTGTTGACCAGCCAGGCGACGCGCTTGCGCGCATCAACGGTGTAGCGGCTTTCCGGGAAACGATCGATCAGTTCGTTAAATGCGATATAAGACTGGCGCAAAGCCTTGGGGTCACGCTCGCCAGGATTTTGTCTGGTGATAGAGGCAAATACCGCACTGGGGGGCGTGAAGTTAATCATGCCCTTCAGGTACAGCACATAATCAGTCGCTGGATGATTGGGGTATTGCTGCTGGAATCGAGCGAGGGTGGCCAAGGCGAGCTCTGGCTCTTTATCTTTCCACTGGCTATAGGCCAGATTAATCATCGCCTGCTGGGCATAAACGCCAAGCGGGAAGCGCGTCTCAACAGCCAGGAATCTTTCTTTGGCGAGTTTCCAGTTGGCAGCATTCATTTCCTCTTTACCGTCCTGGAACAGCCGTTCGGCATTCCAGTTGGCTGTGGGGTCATATTCTTGGCCGTTTTTTGCGCAACCGGCAATCAGAATGACCGCGCAGAGGAGCAAAATCCTGCTCAGAGCGTTGACGCCAGATATTTTCTGGAAAAAGTTAAAAGTGGTGCGACCCATCACGAAATGATCCTTGGTGTTAGCATTCTCTGCTGATTATATGACTAGTCCCTATGCCTGATACTCAAATACCTGAAGACCACCTTTCCGACGACGAACCCCAGCTTTTTCGGGTGACGGCAGAAATGCCTCTGGAACGGCTAGATAAAGTGCTGGCACTGCTTATGCCCCAGCACTCACGCAGCCGCCTGCAGACTTGGATCGAGCGCGGTCATGTGCAAGTCAACAGTATGCCGGCAAAAATACGCCAGACCATGCGAGAAGACGATCTTATCGCTGTTTACGAGCAACCTGCGCCTGAAGATCAGGCTTTCAGGCCTGAACCGATTGATTTTGAGGTGTTGGGTGAAAGTCCGGACTGGGTCGTGGTCAATAAACCGGTTGGTTTAGTGACCCACCCGGGAGCAGGTAACTGGAGCGGCACGTTGCTCAATGGTTTGCTGAATCGCTATCCGGAGCTCACCCATGTGGCGCGTGCTGGTATTGTTCACAGGCTGGACAAAGATACCTCGGGACTGCTGGTGGTTGCCCGCAATGAAGTTGCGCAAACCCATCTTGTCAGACAGCTGCAGGCACGCTCCATGGGCAGGCTCTACACGGCGCTTGCCCACGGCCGGATGTTGCCTCAGGGCAAAATCGATCGTCCGATTGGGCGTGATCCCCGTGTGCCCGTCAGAATGGCTGTCGAGCGGCCTAATGCGCCCAAGGCTGCAATCACGCATTACCAGTTAGTGCGCACCGGGGCCTATGATGATTCCAATATTTCTCAGGTCAGTTGCAAGCTGGAAACCGGCCGTACTCACCAGATCCGCGTGCATCTGGCGAGTCTGGGCCATCCACTGCTGGGCGATACGCAGTATGGCGGCAAGATTCTTGGTGAGGCGACGCGTCAGATGTTGCATGCCTTTGAACTGAAGTTTGAAGATCCAGCCGGGACGGGGGAGGTCGTGTTTCAGGCGCCGTTGCCTGCAGATATGGCAAAAGTTGTAGAAGGAATTAGCTGGAAGTGACCCTTAACATTATTCGCCCTCAACAATCCTGGATCGGCGTGCAGCTAGGTTGTACGACCCGCTGGGGGGGTGTGGGCCAGCCTCCTTATGAAAATTTCAATTTAGGCTTAGGGGCTGGCGAAGAGCTGCAAACGGTTTTACATAACCGCAGGTTATTAAGGGCCTTTTTACCTAGTGATCCGTGCTGGTTAAAGCAGGTGCATGGTTGCAAAGTGGTTGACGCTGATGATGTGTCGCTCTTTACCGAAGGACAACAGCCTCCGGAGGCTGATGCCTGTGTGACGTCTTCGCCAGGGAATGTCCTCGCTATTTTGACTGCTGATTGCCTGCCTGTAGTCCTTGCGGATCTGGATGGTCAGGTACTGGGTGCCGCGCACGCCGGCTGGCGAGGGTTGGCTGGAGGCGTGCTGGAGCAGACACTCAGCGCCTTGCAAAACAAATGTCCGCAGGCCAAGGGATGGCAGGCATGGATTGGCCCGGGAATAGGGGCTCAAAGCTTTCAGGTGGGTGAAGACGTGCGGACTGCTTTTCAAGGGCAGGGCGCCGAGGAGCCCGGGATGTTCGTCAGAGACCCCGCAGATGCTCAGAAATGGCTGGCGGATTTGGCCGCTCTGGCTGTCTGGCGTCTGAAACGTATGGGCGTTGAGCGGGTAGAAAATTCAGGGCTTTGTACGGTTCGCGATCAGGATAATCGATTTTTTTCCTACCGCCGCGACCGTCAGACGGGCAGGATGGCGACGCTCGCCTGGCTTGCGTCGTAAAGCTTTGGCCTCTCGAAAGTTTATCTGATCAAGACAGCAGGCGACTGTGGAATTGCACCGGGTACGCGGCTTAATGCGAGCAGTTGCGCAATGATATTGACGACCAGAGGGCTGTATCCATTGTTTTCATCAGGAATGGAATAGGTGTCGTCGTTGTAGGAGATGACCGCTAATTTTTTTGAGAGTATGTTGTTTTTTTCGATCACAAAAATGGGTGTTTTTTCTTCGGCCGAATTGCCTGCCGCACTGGTATTGCGAGAGATGGTTGGGTTCTTGTCGGGATTGTTGATTTGGGTGCGAAGAATCGAACCCAGATAATCAAAAATTTCGCTCGTGGATCGACTGACAAAACGGATGAGTGTTTTTTGATTGTCTTTAACTGTGCTTTCGTTAAGGGCAATGTAATTTGATTTTTTGTCGTATTCACCAAAGTGGTTAAAACAAAAAAACTTGTCTCCAAACTCTTCTGCTACCGCATGTGCTTCGTCATTTTTTATGAAGCAAATGTTTGCA
>CAINDJ010000449.1 GCA_903847325.1 uncultured beta proteobacterium
CTGCCTTGGCCTTGAGCTGCCAGTAGATGACGCTGGAGATAGAGACGTTGAGTTGGTGGACGGCTTCTTTTTTTGTCTTCACCTTGGTAATAATGGCCATGTTCCGTGATCTCCGAAGTCAATGTTCGTTTTAGCCGCCGACTGGGGTTCAACCTGCGGTATTTATGTACTACAGTTTAACGGTCGACCGGCATTTTTGCAGCGACTTTTCTCGGCATGGCCACTGGCCCCGGAGTATGCTCAGGATGAATGGCAAATAAGAGCGCATGCTCAATAACTTGCAAAAAGTAACTCCAAAAAGAAAAAGTAACTCCAAAAAGGAATACCGCTATGTTGCAATGGTTGATGTCTGGTGTGCTCTGTATGGTGATTTCAAGTGCTGCAGCGCAAACGAGCGATCGGGCTTCGATTGAAAAGCTTGCTGCAGCGCAGAGCCCATTGCTACTGCAAACGCTCGATAAACTTGTTTCCATTGAATCCGGTAGCCGGGATCCAGAGGGCTTGGAGAAAATCCGTCTGCTCATCGAATCCGAACTCAAATCGATTGGCCTCACGCCCGAGGTGATCGCGCCGAGCGCACCTGCTAAAACTGGTGCGATGGTCCAGGCAAACATCGTTGGCAAAGGCACTTCCAAGATAGCGCTGATCGCCCATATGGATACCGTGTATCAGCGAGGCGATCTGGCTAAACAACCGTTTCGTGTTGAGGGCAATCAGGCCTTTGGTTTGGGGATCGCTGACGACAAAGCGGGCATCGCCGTCATCCTGCATACCCTCAAGATGATCAAGGCACTCAATATTGATAGCTTTGGTACGTTAACGGTTCTTATCAATGCGGATGAGGAAATCGGCTCGCCGGGCTCGCGCGAGCGCATCATGCAGCTCGGTGAGGAAAATGACCTGGTGATCTCTTTTGAGGGCAGCGGTATTAAAAGTGATTATGTGCGGCTTGCAACGGCAAGCATTGCCCGCGTAGAGCTAAAGGTAAAAGGTCGCGCTGCCCATTCTGGCGTCAACCCTGATCTTGGCCGTAATGCTTTGTATGAACTTTCTCACCAAATCCTGCAAATGCGTGATCTGTCAGACCCAAAGAATGGCGTGAAATTCAACTGGACACTTGCCCGCGCAGGGACCGTAGCCAATATGATTCCTTCGCAAGCGCAGGCGACAGCCGATGTGCGTGCCGAGCGGATGAGTGATTTTGATGCAGTCGAAAAAACGCTGAATGAACGCATTAAAAATAAGCTCATTGCTGATACCGAGGTAAAAATCGAGTTAACGCGTGGTCGCCCACCGCTTAATCCAACAGAAAAAGCGCGCGCTGCGGCAACGCTGGCCCAGTCGCTTGCTGGAGAAATTAACTGGAAACTTGGTGTTCTTGACTCTGTAACCGGAGGCGGAACGGATGCTGCGTATGCATCGCAACGTTCAAAAGGTGCTGTGATCGAGAGTTTTGGATTGCAAGGCTTTGGTCCGCATTCGGATGATGAGGAGTACATCCTGATCTCATCGATTGCTCCACGCTTGTACACCACAACCAGATTAATTCAGTCTTTTAAACCTTGAGTTTGAAAGGTGAAAAATTTGTATTGCGGTCGTAATAGTCTTCGTTTTCTTTGCGTTTAAGGAAGTTCACGACGCGGTAGGTCAGGGGGGTGGCGAGCACCTCCCAGCCAGTTTTTAAGAAATACTGCGAGACGGCCACCGCGATGACTTGTTCGAGTGGCCAGATGCCGTAAAAAGCCAGCATATAAAACAAGGACGAGTCGACTAGCTCACCGCATGCGGTTGATCCGATCGTTCGTGCCCACAGATGTTTGCCGTTAGTGAGGACTTTCATCTTGGCCAGCACGAAACTGTTGGTAAAGCTGCCACAGCAGAACGCTACGATCGAGCCCGCAACAATCCGCCAGGTATTGCCAAACACCGATACCAGCCCTTCCTGAAGCTGCGTGTTGTATTCCCCAGGTGCGGGTGGCAAATGAATCACAACTTGAGACATCAGTGCTGCAAAGAGCATGGCGGCAAAACCACACCATACAGCGCGCCTGTCGTGGGCGTAACCATAGACCTCGGTCATGATGTCGCCAAAAAAATAGGAGATTGGGAAAAACAGCACCCCTGCTCCAAACACAACGGTGCCCAGAATGGGCAGTTCGACCTGCGCTGCTTTACCTGCGCCAATCAGGTTTGAGCAAAGCAGGATACAGACAAAGGCCGCAACGATTAAATCGTAATAGCGATAACTACGACCTTGGGATGATGGAGGAGTGATTGTTTGCATGTTGTAAATAATGTAACAAGCAAATATCCAGCCAACAAGACATTATCGAGCGTTTAGCGTTTTAACCACTTTGGCAACGTGGTCTGATTCACGATCAGCACACCTAGCATCGTAATCAGCGTGCCAAGCAAAATAGGCGCGCTGAGTGGTTCGTCAAACAAAATCCAGGCCATCAGCGCGGTCGTAGGCGGCGTCAGATACATCACGCTGCTGACTTTGGTGGCATCGCCACGGCGTAACAACATGAACCAGAGACTCATTGCGCCGATAGAAATCGGCAAAATTCCCCAGAGCAGGGCTCCAATCATTGGCGCGGTCCATTGGATTTCGCGCGTTTCAAACAGCATCATCATCACCAGACACAGCAAGGCGCTGGTGCTGAACTGAATCACCGAACCGGTGCGCAGATCAAAACTGGGGCAAAAACGCTTTTGATAAAGTGTACCCAGGGTAATCGAGACCATCCCGGCAAAGGCAAAGGCGATGCACGCCCAGGTCAGTCCATCTATACGAACTTTGGCAAACAAGACCAGCGCAACACCCACCAGGCCCAGGATTAGCCCAAGCCATTGCCGGGACGTGACCTTCTCCGAGACAACCGAGGCGAGTATCGCCGTCAGAATAGGTTGCAGGCCTACGATCAGCGCTGCCAGCCCTGCGGGCATGCCTTGTTTGACCGCGACCCAGACTCCACCTAGATAGCAGAATTGGAATAAAGCGCCTGCGATGGCGATGTGCGCGATTTGTTTGCCGCTTGGCCATGACGGCTTGAGCCAAAGTGCGACGGGAATCATGCACAGCACCACGCCTGAAAAACGCAGAAACAGAAAGGTCATAGGTTCTGAGTAAGGCATGCCATATCGGGCAATGATGAAGCCTGTGCTCCAGATGAGAATAAAGATTGGTGCGAACCAGAATGTCGATTTCATGGACGTAGTTTAATTCGAGTTAAGATTTGCGCATGACCAAAGCCACCCATGCCTCTGCCGACTTAATCGACTCACGCTACGCGTTGCGTCGCTTACTCATTACGCTGATCATCATGACGATGGGTAGCAGTTGCATGTATGTCGTGGCGGCCGTACTGCCCGATGTTCAGGCGGAGTTCGGAGTGTCGCGCTCCGATGCATCCTTGCCTTATACGCTGATGATGATTGGATTTGGCGTAGGTGGATTGTTTATGGGGCGACTCACCGACAGATTCGGCATCACGCTGACTTTGCTAGTGGGCTCCGTGGGTGTGTTGGGCGGATTCATCTGGGCCGGCTTGGCTGGCAGTATTTTGAGTTTTACCCTGGCGCACGGCATCATGCTTGGATTGCTGGGGGCTTCAACAACCTTTGCGCCACTGGTCGCTGATACCTCTCTCTGGTGGAATAAGCGTCGTGGTATCGCCGTCGCCGTCTGCGCGAGTGGCAATTATCTTGCCGGGTCTATCTGGCCCACACTGACTCAGCATGGGGTCGAGACGATCGGTTGGCGCCAAACTTATATTGGGCTGGGTATTGTGTGCGGCGTGAGTATGGCGTTACTGGCGTTTTTGATGCGTCAGCGTCCTCCTGCTGTCCAGCTGGCCGCGGCAGGTAGTGCTAAAGAAACACAGACGCAGCGACCTTTTGGTCTGAGGATGGGGCAAGCCCAGATGCTACTTTGTGTGGCTGCTGTCGCTTGCTGTGTTGCGATGTCCATGCCCCAGGTGCATATCGTGGCCTACTGCGTTGATTTGGGGTTTGGCCCCGCGCGCGGTGCTGAAATGCTCTCGCTGATGTTGTTTTGCGGGATTGCCAGCCGGCTGATTTCTGGTGTGATTTGTGACCGGATCGGTGGCGTGCGCACGCTGTTGCTGGGGTCTGTGCTGCAGGGCGTGGCATTGCTGATGTTTTTACCTTTCAATGGCCTGGTTTCGCTTTATTTGATTTCCGCAATGTTTGGGTTGTTTCAGGGCGGGCTCGTGCCTTCTTATGCAATCATCGTGCGCGAACACTTCCCAGCCAAAGAAGCCGGCGCACGTGTCGGCTCGGTCATGATGGCCTCTCTGCTGGGTATGGCGTTAGGCGGTTGGTTGTCAGGCAAAATTTTTGATCTGACCGGTTCTTATAACGCTGCGATGATTAACGGGGTTGCCTGGAATTTTCTGAATATAGCCATCGCTGGGTGGTTGTTTATGCGAGTCCGTAAGCAAGAATCTCTTCACCCTTCGCATCATAAAACCCTATAATTCGAGAAATTTTTCGCTTAAAGGGTTAGGCCATGCTGCTTGGCTTTGTCATTGTTTATTGGGTCATTTCCGTCGGCATCGGCCTGTGGGCGGCGTTGCGCGTTAAAAACACTGCAGACTTTGCTGCTGCCGGGCATAGTCTGCCATTGCCTATCGTGACGGCGACGGTATTTGCGACCTGGTTTGGTTCCGAGACTGTTCTGGGCATCCCCGCGACCTTTATGAAAGAAGGCCTGGGCGGGATTGTGGCCGATCCGTTTGGCTCCTCGATGTGTCTGATTTTGGTGGGTGTTTTTTTTGCAAAGCACCTCTACAACCGTCGCATGCTGACAATCGGAGATTTCTTTCGCGAGAAATATGGGCGTACGGTTGAGGTATTGATTACCTTATGCATTGTGGTGTCCTATCTGGGCTGGGTCGCTGCGCAGATTAAGGCGCTCGGGCTGGTTTTTAATGTGGTGTCCGATGGCAGCATTTCACAGACGACAGGCATGCTCATTGGTGCGTCGAGTGTGCTGATTTACACCTTGTTTGGTGGTATGTGGTCAGTGGCGATTACTGACTTTATCCAGATGATCATCATCGTGATTGGCATGTTGTATATCGGTGGCGAGATGACCGCGCAAACGGGTGGTATTGGTGTGGTGCTGGAACATGCTGCCCAGGCAGGTAAGTTCAATTTCTGGCCCGACGCGAATTTAGCGGCCATCCTCGGGTTCATTGCGGCGTTGTTCACCATGATGCTGGGCTCGATCCCTCAGCAGGACGTATTCCAACGCATCACTTCATCTAAAAACGTCAATATCGCGGTGCAGGCGTCTATCCTCGGCGGCGTGTTGTATTTTGTATTTGCGTTTGTGCCGCTCTATCTGGCGTATTCCGCAACGCTCATTAGCCCTGGACTGATTGAGCAATACCTTGAAACCGATGCACAGATGATTTTGCCCAAGCTTGTGATGGGTTATGCGCCGTTGTTCGCGCAGATTATGTTTTTTGGTGCGCTCCTGTCCGCGATTAAAAGCTGCGCAAGCGCAACACTGCTGGCACCGTCCGTGACCTTTGCTGAAAACATTGTGCGCGGGATGTTTAAGCATCTCTCGGATAAGGATTTGCTGCGTGTGATGCGTATCACAGTGTTGTGTTTCACGGTGATCGTGACCGCTTTCGCGATCAACTCAGACCTGTCGATTTTTAAAATGGTGGAGAGTGCCTACAAGATCACGCTGGTTGCGGCATTCGTGCCGCTGGCGTTTGGTGTGTACTGGTCCAGAGCAAATCCACTTGCAGGTTTGCTTGCCGCCTTGTTTGGCCTGGCGACCTGGATCGCCTGTGAGACGTTGGCACCGAAGGGCCTTGTGCCACCACAACTCGCCGGTTTGTGCGCGAGTGTTATGGGGATGCTGATAGGGGGGCTGGTACCGCGCACGTTATTGCGTAGTACTTAAGGCGCGGCGACCCGTTCGCTCATGGTACTGATTGCGTTTTAGCTTCCAGACGAAAAGCGTTTATTGATCACGCTTTTATAACGATCGCTGAGCTCTTCGGGATTGGCGACCGATACGCCCATGTCGCGGGCCAACCCGTCCTCAACACCATAGACCCAGCCATGCACGGTCAGTGGCTGTCCCCGTGCCCAGGCATCCTGCACACTGGTTGTCTGGCAGACGTTAACAACCTGCTCGATCACGTTGAGCTCGCAAAGTTTATCCGCCCGCTCGGTGTTGTTCAGGACGCGTCCAAGATAGCTGCCATGGCGCTCATTGACGTCCTTGACGTGGCGAATCCAGTTATCAGCAAGTCCGACCCGGATATTTTCCATCGCAGCCCTCACCCCTGCGCAGCCATAATGACCGACCACGATGATGTGTTTAACCTTGAGTTGATCGATGGCGAACTGGATGACCGATAAAGCATTCATATCGGTGTGCACGACGACATTGGCGATATTACGATGCACAAAGACCTCGCCTGGCGCGAGTCCGGTGATCTGGTTGGCCGGTACGCGCGAGTCCGAACAACCGATCCACATGTATTCTGGGGATTGCTGGTTAGCGAGTCGCTTGAAAAAATCAGGGTCTGTATCGGTCACGGACTTGACCCATTGCAGATTGTTTTCAAACAGAACGTCTAGCGAGTGCGGGTTGTTTTCTTTGTACATAACTAAATCTTACCTCTTGAGGCATGCTATCTGCGCATTGTGTGCGGGATTTCGTGCCATGTTGTAGCGGGTGTGCTAGATTTCTGTAGACAAATCATTGGTACAGCGGTTCTATTATTGAAGCAATCGTCATATTCAGAAGAGTACTTATTTTAAATGTAAGTCGTAGTACATAAAAATAAAGCTAAACCAAGGAGACAAACAATGAGTCACGATAACGACGCAAAGACCGATGTAAAACGCCGTCGATTGCTGCAGGGAAGTTTTGGGCTGGCAGCTTCCCTTTCAGGCATGTGCCACAGCGCCTGGGCGCAGCAGGGCCTGGCCAAGCCAGGCGGCTATGATTTGCTCATCATCGGGGCACGTGTCATTGATCCCTCACAGGATTTGGACAAAGTGGTTGATATTGCGATCAGTCGCGGCAAGGTGATGGAGATTGGCGCAAACTTGCCAGCCGATAAAGCCGCACAGAAGATTGATGCTAAAGGTCGTCTGATCACCCCTGGTCTGGTTGATTTGCATGCGCATACCTATCCGCAAGGCTCTGCGATTGGTTTGCCTGCGGATGAGTTGGCGCAATTTACCGCAACCACAACCTTTGTGAGTGCGGGTGACGCGGGTGCGAATAATTTTTCCGCCTTCAAACACTACATACAGGCGCAGGCACGCAGCCGCATGTATGCCTTCATCCATATTTCATCGATTGGCCTGGCGGGTTTTCCTGTCGGCGAGATGAAAAATATGGATTACGCGAATATTGATCTTGCCGCGCGCACGCTGGATCAGAATCAGGATATCGCTTTGGGTATCAAGGTGCGCGAGTCGCTCGATGTGGTGGGCGACAATGGCATTGAGCCGTTGCGTCGTGCCCGTTTGGCTGCTGAGCGCTCGGGCGTCAAAGGCGCGCGCGTCATGTGCCATATCGGCAATGCCCCCGGCGATTTGGGTGATTTACTGAATCTATTGCGCCCGGGTGACATCCTCACCCACGTCTATAGCGGTGCGGGTAACAATACCGTACAGAATGGCAAGGTGATTGCCGCCGCACTCGAAGCTAAAAAGCGTGGTGTCCTGATTGATGTGGGCCATGGTGGCGGCAGCTTTGACTTTACGGTTGCCGAGCCTGCCTTACAGCAAGGCCTCACGCCGGATACCATCTCCAGCGATTTGCATGCCTACAGTGGTAACTCTCCCAGCATCCCTTTTCTGCCACAGGTCGTGAGCAAATTCCTCACGCTTGGTTTCACGCTCAAACAGGCGATTGCGATGGCAACGGTGCGTCCCGCTGAAATTATTAACCGGGCACCGCTTGTCGGGACCTTAAAAGTTGGGGCACCCGCTGATATAGCGATCTTTGACCTGGTTGAGAAACCAGTCGAATGGCTGGATACAAAAGGTAATAAACGGGCGGGTACAGTTTCGCTTGTACCCGTCCAGACAATTCGTGCAGGCGTGCCATTTGGCCGGCCCTTTCCCTCGCCTTTTGCCTATCCTTAACAACATGCCATGTGGTCTGAGTCATAAATCGGTGACAATGTTGCTAGTATGAAAAACATTGTCGCCCAACAAGCCTACAGACCCGAAATAGATGGGCTCCGCGCCCTCGCCGTTTTGCTGGTTGTCAGTTATCACTATTTCGCCGTGCGTGGCGGATTTGTGGGCGTCGACATTTTTTTTGTGATCTCGGGATATTTGATCTCGTATCAGATCTTCGCCGACCTCGATCGCGGTAGTTTTAGTCTGATGGAGTTCTACGCAAAACGAATCCGTCGTATTTTCCCCCCGCTCTTGCTGATGATCGTGGCGACTCTGATTGCGGGTTGGTTGTTGTTGTTGCCGACAGATTTTCAGTCCCTTGGCAAACATGCTGCTGCGGGGGTGATGTATGTCTCGAATTTGTTGCTCTGGACCGAAGCCGGGTATTTTGATGCCCCCTCTGGATACAAGCCTTTTCTGCATCTATGGTCGCTCGGTATTGAGGAGCAGTTCTACCTGACCTGGCCGCTCGCGATGATATTGCTCTATCGCTTTGTGCGCACCAAACTATCTGTCTTGCTGGTGTTGACCGCGTTGTCTTTTGTATTGAGTCTGATCGCGACGGTCAAAAATCAGGACCTGGCTTTTTATATGCCTGTTACCCGGTTTTGGGAGTTGGCAGCAGGCGGTGTGCTGGCTTATTGCACGCTGCATCCGTCAGCCATCCCCGGCAAGTGTTTCGATCTGCCTGTGGGTCGATGGCTGCGAGGATATTCGTTTGAAATTGGCCTGTCCATACTCGTGGCTGTCGTGCTTCTGGTAGACAAAAACTCTGCTTATCCCGGGTTTTGGGCACTGATGCCCGTCATAGGGACCTGCTTGATCCTGGTGCGTCAACCTGAGTCAGTATTTAAGCAAAAACTCTTGACGCAGCCCACCATGATTTTGATTGGCAAAATCAGTTATGGAATTTACCTGTGGCACTGGCCGTTGCTGGTGTTGATGCATCTGTCGGATCAAACTTCTGGTCTGGCAAAAATGATCGCCTTGGTGCTGAGTTTCGTTCTCGCCTATCTCACATATCGACTGGTAGAAATCCCCGTACGCTCCATTGCTGTGACGCGCACAAGCGCAATCAGGTTCATCGTGGCTGGCGGGTTCGCCACGGTACTCGTTGCGGTAGGAGGCTTATTGTTTTCCTCGGGGGTGCTGCACAGGAGTTGGGATGAAAAACTGATCCATACGCAATATTCTGAACTCGCCACAGGCTGCGCTGCAGATGCACGGCCGGATCAAACTATAGATTATGCGAAGATGACACTATGCGAAAAAATTAAGCACCCAGGTCATCCCTCTGTTTTTCTGCTTGGGGATTCGCATGCTTTTGGACTGTATCAAGGTCTGGAGCCCTATCTCGATGGTCAGGACATTAACCTGATCGGTTTGCCCGCAATGTACTGCACGCCACTCTCACTGCTGGACAAGCGTGCGACCTGCGCGCAGTACAACAGATGGTTGCAGGGAGAAATTATCCGTTTGCGCCCAGAACTAGTGGTGATTTTTGCCCATCATCTGTTGTGGGCTGAGGACGATCACTACGGCGAGCCGCAAGCTTACGCTGCATATATCTGGCAGGCCGCCGAGCAACTTAAAGCGCTTGGGGCCCGGCAAGTGCTCGTGATCGGGCAAATGCCGACATGGGTCAATTCTTTGCCACACAACATTAATCTAAATTTTTTAAGAAAAGGCTTAGCTGTTCCCATACGCACGATGACAGGGATCGATCCTGCCTCATTAAATGTGGACGCGACAATGATTGCATCCCGCTTGCCTGGCGTTGAGTATCTTTCTTTGCGCGAAGCCTTGTGCACATCGGACGGTTGCCTGACGACAGTAGGTGATCAATATCCAAACGACCTGCTTGTACACGATTATGGCCATCTGACAAAAAATGGTGCGCGCTTTCTGGCCGATGAGTTGATCGGCCGGAAAATCCTTACTTTACTTAAATGATTTTCCGCCCCGAGCGGCTTGCTCAAGCAAAGCGGACATTTCGTTAAAAGACAGATCATCCACTAAGTTGCGCGTCCTGGTCTGAGGGCCAGAGAGCACGCTCATCGGTGCGAGGTATTGGACATAGGTATTTGCAGCGATACTGACCTCTGCCCCTTGCTCTTTCAGTTTGAATTGCGTCACGATCTGAATGTTTGTAGCAAACTCATCGTTGACGAATCTCTCGATGTCGCGTTTACGCAGACCTGAAATTTCATTGCGTGCGCAGGTCACCTCATCCCGTGTGGTCTGTATTTGCAGGCGCTGGGCAGAGCAGGCTGACATGATGTTGTTTTTTGCTTGCGAAATGCTTGTTGCCTGAATCGTCGCTTCGCCAGGTCGGGATGGTTCGACCTTTGGTGCTTTGGGCTCGCCCTTGGAGCTGCAACCTGCGATCAACAGCAGTGTCATCAGCATACTTGCTAGGCGTGGCAGCGTTTGATTCATGTCTGTGCTCGTGAAAAATGGATGTGGATAGGTCAATTGTATGCAGTCTAAGCGTCTTTGTTGCAGGCTATTTTCAAGCGCGCCGCAAACTGATTTTTTTAAGTCGCAGGGCAGGTTTTTCAACCAGACGCCAGGAGAGCAGCGCGACGATAGTGGACAAGAGCAAGGCAATCACCAGATAGGCGTAGGATCCAGTTATTTCTTTATATATCATGAAATTCACAATAGGCATGTGATAGATGTAGATCCCGTAAGAAATGTCATTCTTATGCAGGAGCGATTCCGACAGGGTCGGGATTGTGAAGGCGGCTTTGAATACCAGCCAGCCGAGAAAGAGGAACGATATGAAATTGATGGAATTGTCTGTGCCCAGGTTTGCTGTTAATGCGATGTAATACGTCACCAAATAAAGCCCCAGAGGGACCAGAATGTTGATTTTCAGCAGTCTTGCCTGCAATTTTTTATTGGTAGAAACATACGCGCCCAGTGCGAACATCGCGATCCATGGCGCAAAGGACACATTAAATAGTTTTTCCAGTGTTGACTCTCGGGGGTTCAAAAACGAGTTGGCGGTATTGAGCGCTACAAACGTTGCGAATAAGCCGATTGAAATTTTCTTGTAATGTTTGAACAGGAAAAATATAAGAGGGGTAAGTAAATAAAACTGGAGCTCGACTGTGATTGTCCAGAGACTCGCATTGAGTTTTCCCGTACCGTAAGCACGCATGAAATCCGGATTAAAAAATTGCAAGAAAGTGAATTGCGTGGCGAGCCAGCTCAGCCATTGCTTTTGCGTAATCTGTACAGTAGAAAAATATCCGCTGTAATACGTCAGGAGTAATGAAAAAGCGATGCAAACATATAGCGCCGGGAATAACCTCAGAACGCGGTTTGTCGCAAAGAGCCTCAAGTGATGTGTGGTCGTAATGTTTGCATACGACTGGTAAATCAGATAGCCGCTGATGAAGAAAAAAATTGGTACGCCTGGGAAATATCTGAGAAAACTCAGCCAGGGTATCGGCACATGCATCCAGTCCGCTGCATGCGAAATCGCAACCTGCGCCGCGGCAAACAAGCGGATCAGGTCGAAATTGTTTCTGGTTTGAATGTTGACTGCCTTAGGGGGGCGCATATTAAAAATCCTTTTTTTATAGGCGCTTCTGAGGCATCAATGCTGACAACGTATTGCTCACAGACTTGGATAGTCGGTATAGCCTTTTTCAGCACCACCATAAAAGGTGCCGCGATCGTAAGGGGTCAGCTCAGCGTTGCACGCGAATCGTTCGGCAAGATCCGGGTTGGAGATGTAAAGACGTCCATAGGCAATAGCGTCTGCGTCACCGTTGACCAAGGCTTGCTCGCCTGAGTCGCGTGTATAGCCGCCAGCGCTGATAAAGGCGCCTTTAAACGCTTTACGAAACAGTGCTGCGGTATCGGGTGCGTTTTCGTCGACCTTGTCATTGCCACCGGCGGTCGTTGAGCGCGGCTCGATCATGTGCAGATAGGATAAGCCGTAACCATTGAGTTTCTGGATGACGGCGTTAAACAGCGCCGTAGTATCGCTATCACCCATATCATTGAACGTACCGTATGGCGACAGGCGCACGCCGATACGATCGAATGCAAACTCTGCCGAGACGGCTTCAATCACTTCGCTAAGCAGACGAATGCGGTTCTCGATCGAGCCTCCATAGTTGTCGCTGCGGTGATTGGTCTGGTCCTGTAAAAACTGATCCAGCAGATAGCCGTTCGCTGCATGGATTTCCACGCCGTCAAAGCCTGCTGTTTTCGCGTTGCGTGCAGCCAGTTGATAGTCTTTTTTGAGCTGGACGATATCTTGTGCAGTCATCGCTTTGGGTGTTTCGTAGGGCTCCATTTGCCAGGTGGCTGTCAGCGTTTTGCCAGCAGGTGCGATGGCGGACGGCGCCTCAGGCAGACCTTGCTCTGGGTGCAGCGATGAGTGTGAAATACGACCAACATGCCAGAGTTGCGCCACTATTTTGCCGCCTTTTGCGTGCACGGCTTGGACAACGTCTTTCCAGGCTTGTGTTTGTTCTGCAGAATAAATGCCAGGTGTTGCGGGGTAGCCTTTGGCGATGGGCGAGATTTGTGTGGCTTCGGAAATAATCAGGCCCGCACCCGCACGCTGGGCATAATAGGTGGTCGCTAAAGGATTAGAGACATCGCCTGCGATCGCCCGCATGCGTGTGAGCGGAGCCATTACTACACGGTTTTTTAATTCAATTGCGCCCAATTTTACGGGGGTTGATAGTTTTGCCGTCGATGACATGGTAAATCCTTTGCCTGAGTGAAACGATTAGGGCATTTTAAGCCCTAATACGTTTGCACCAGACCCAAAATCAAGCTTAGCCGTGGGGCGCGCCATGTGGCTTTTGTGCGTGATGTTCCTGACGGGCTTTCATATCCGCAGTAATGGTTTTGCGCTGTTCCGCAGTCAGACCATCCCAGAACGATAACCATTTCTGGTCGGCAGCGACACGTTTGGTATCCATGATCGCCCGTGACTGTTTGTCCGCCTCGATCACCGCGCGAGGATCCATTTGTTCCTTGGCTACTTGCTCGGACATCGATTTTTGATGCGCAATCATATTGGTCTGTTTTTGCTTACGCAAGTCCTGGCGGGCGGACTGGACTGCATCGTATTGGATTTTTTGCGCAGGCGACAAGTTTAGTTTTTCCAGTAATGCCTGCTGATGCTTTGCCATCTCGTCTCGCTTGGCCTGACGTGCTGGCGTGGTGGGCGCGACCACTTGAGGTGTCGCGTTTGTTGCTGTCTGGGCCCAGGCGCCTTGCGCGAGCAAGCTTAAGCCTAAGGCGGCGACGAGTGAACGGGTATTGATCAGTTTCATGGCGTATCTCCTGTGTTGGAACGCGAAACCATGATGGCGCAATATCAGTTTCAAACGCATTACAGAAAGGGCTTGAGTTGTTTCAGTCCATTTCAGTCGCCGTCATTAAAGCCTTTGAGGCCTGACTTTGTTTACGGGCCGCAACCCACATGAAGAAAAGTTTGCATATCTGCTCCTGGAATACAAAAAATTACTTACGCTTTTTTTAGGAAAATTGCCTTAAGCATGAAGCTGCCATTTTCCATCCGGCAGTCCACTTCGTGCCCGTCCGTGCCGTTGCCGAGTCGGATGCTTTTGACCTTCGTGCCCTTTTTTAAGACAGTAGAGGAGCCTTTGACCTTGAGGTCTTTGATCAAAATGACTGCGTCGCCGTCAGCCAGCGGGTTGCCATTTGAGTCGCGTACGATCCCATCTGATTCTGCTGATTCCTCAGACTCTGAGGCGATGAGCCATTCATGGCCGCAATCCGGACACACATAGTTGTCGCCGTCCTGGTAGGTGTTCTCCATCGTGCATTGTGGACAGGCGGGTATCGAGGCGGGTATGGGATTCATGGGGTTCCTGGGGGTTGGGCTTAGACAGTCGCTGAACGATAAGTTTATGGTTTTATAGCCTGGTGGGCAGGAGCGACCACCAGGCCGTTGACGCGGTGCTTGGCAATCAGCTCGGCTACGCGGCCACAGGCCTTGGCTTGTTCAACGAAATTACTTAAAAATTCCAGGCCTGCTGTATTGGCATTGCGGGTGCTAATTGCTTGCTCGATCGTTGCAAAATTTTCTGTCAGGAGTCGTGCGCCGGGTATTTTTTTTACGTCTTCAGTCAAGGCTACGCGTAAGCCGGCTAAAGCCTCAAGTTTCTCGTTCATAAAAACATTGATCGTTGCCTCAAACCCTTCGGCCATGATGAGACTGGCGTTTTTAAGATTGCGCGATAGCCACAATTCGTAGGCGCTGCGTGAGGGCACTGCAATGCGCATGCCGGGTTGATCGATTTGCGCAACCGTTTGAACACTGGAGCCTGCGGGCACCAGGTAGGTCGCCTCGATTTCTACATAGGCAGGCGTGAAGGTTATCTTCTTCGCGCGGGCAGGATCAGAACCAACCAAGCCAATATCACAGGCGCCACTTGCAACAGATTCAACAAGTTCATCCTGACTTTTAAAGGGGACAAGTTCCAGTTTGACGCCTAACTGATCTGCGATTGCCTGACACATGTCAGGTGAAACGCCTTGAGGAACGCCTGTGGGGCTGGTGCCGGTAATGAGCAGAATATTGCCCGTGAATACGCCGGCACGCATGGTGCCGGAAGGAGCTAAATGCTGAGCGATGTTTGAGGTCATTATTATTAGTGTGAAACGGTGGAGGAGAACATGTTAATAACAAGAACGCCGATGATAATAAGGCCAATTCCGCAGATTGCGGCCAGATCTAGTTTTTGGCCAAGCCATACCCAGCCAATGATACCCACCAGCGCGATGCCCGCTCCAGACCAAATGGCGTAAGTGATGGCAAGTGGGAGAACCTGAACGATTTTGGAAAGCAGGTAAAAAGCGATGCCATAACCTGCCACGACCAGTACAGAAGGGATGAGTTTGGTGAAACCTTCAGAGGATTTCAGCGCTGCTGTCGCGATCACCTCAGCAACAATTGCAATGGTTAGGTAGATCCAGGCCATAAATGTGCTC
>CAINDJ010000450.1 GCA_903847325.1 uncultured beta proteobacterium
CATCTTGCGCATGTTGCACGCAAGCAGCATCGATAAGCTGCTCTTGACATTGGCTGACAAGGACAGAGGCTTGCTGGGACATCGTCCAGCCTGCAATCTTCTCATCCAGCGCATCTTGATTTTTCAGGCGCAGCGCTAGCGTTTTAAATTGCGGGTCCAAGTCCCAGCCCTGTCCACTGAGGCGCGCGAGATTTTCCCAGTCTTGCTGACTCCAGCAGGCAATAGCAATCCAACTATCCTCACCCTTTGCAGGGTAGACGCCATGGGGTGCAACACCAGGCTGTCGATTGGCGATGCGCAAGACATACTCTGGATCCTTTGATCGTAATTGCGCATCAATTAACAAGGGTGCAAGCGCACAAATGGTCGACTCGACCTGACTCAACTCGATGGCCTGACCCTGCCCTGTTTGCCTGCGGTGATACAGTGCCGCCAGCACAGCTAGTGCAGCATGCGTCGGGTTGGGAACGTGATCAGGGTAGTTCGTCCCTGTACCGACCGGATCACGGCCCGGATACCCCGTCGCAGCGTAGATACTGGACAAAGCACCGATGGCCGCACCGAATCCACCAAAATGGCTGTGTGGCCCGCCAGAGGCATGCATGGGCATTGAGAGATAAATAATGTCTTCGCGTAAGGCACGACAGCCTTCGTACCCGAGCCCCCATTTTTCCATCGCACCTGGAGCGAAACTATTGGCTACGATATCGGCAGATTTGATCAGTGCACGGGCAAGCTCAATGCCCTGAGGATCACTGAGATTTAATGTGATGCTTTTCTTGCTGGTATTACGGTTAGCAAAATAACCTGAGCGGTTTAAGCCACTTATTTTTTCAAAAAACGGTGGCGTAATCCTCAGCACATCTACGCGCGAGGTGCTCTCGATCTTGATCACTTCTGCACCGTGGTCAGCGAGAATTTTAGTGGAATATGGACCCGCCCCGACCCAGGTAAAGTCGATCACACGCACACCTGCCAGTGGCAGCCTGGCCTCTTCAGTTGCTGGAGGCTTCTCAACTGGAGTGCGCTTAGGCGTAGACCAGTCTGAGTACGCATTGATCTCGCGTGCAGCCTCCGGAGGTACAACCGGTGTGGCAGAAAGTGTGAAAGGACCACGTGGAACCTGTACAGTCTGCGCTGAGTCTTGTACAACAATGGGTACGAAAAAATTTCTGAATAGCAGTTGTTTATCAAGCAACAAATCAAGGGGGGTGTTCAGTGGGCAGACCACGATGCCACGGCGTTGCCCCTCCTCATACAAAAATGCTTTGCCGAAGCGAGCCGTAAAACGACCTAACACCTCATTGCAGATCGCAGTAGACTCCGGTTTTACGCGGTGTGCGTAGGAACTCCATTCAGGACCAAGCAACTGCGTGGCTCCTTGCGTATCGGTCTCAATCAGCCACTCGACGAGTGATACCCAGCCTCGGGGCGTAGACAAGCGCCCTGCCATCACATACACGAAACCGTCCAGGCAGGTGAATAAACCCGTTGCAGACTCACGAGGCGCACTTCCCGTTCTCTTTCTAATCGTTCGTTCAAGATCCCAATACTGCGGCGCATTTTCAAGTGCTGTCGCCATCACCTCCAGCGCACTGACATCAACAATTTGTCCATGTCCACTCGCCTGGGCATGGAGCAGTGCCAATATTGCACCTATTGCTGCGTACAGACCGGTTGCGATCGCGCTTTGATTCGCGGCGGGCCGAACAGGCGCCATACCAGGCTCTCCGGCCAGCCACATCAAACCACTGC
>CAINDJ010000451.1 GCA_903847325.1 uncultured beta proteobacterium
CCCTACTTCAAGCCCGTATTGGAGCTCTTGGTTTGCAGGAACGAGCTTTTTTGAGAGGACGCACAACTGAGCCCTGGAGAGTTATGGCCGAGGCTGACGTTTTTGTGATGACCTCCCGATACGAGGGATTCCCCAATGCACTTTTGGAAGCCATGGGTGTGGGCTTGCCCTGTGTCTCTACTGATTGCCCAAGTGGACCGCGCGAGATCAGTCGAGACGGAAGAGATTCGTTGCTGGTTGGTCTTGACGATCAAGTTGGCTTATGCGATGCGCTGGTTCAGCTCATGTCGGATGCATCCGTACGACAAGAAATGGGTCTGAGAGCGCGGGATTCTGTAGTTGAGCGATACAGACTTGAGGCCGTGCTCAAGGTTTGGGATGATCTTTTCAAGTCGGTGGGGGCATGATTTTGTCTATCCTCCGTCTGGTCGTTGGCTTGATCGAAGCAGGCCATCACGACTTAGATTTTCACCGTGCCGTGATTTCCTCGGCTGAAGCGGTGCTATTGATCAACAACGGAATTAAGGCGAATTGCAAGGGCGATGGCCTTGTTCTGATCCGGTTCCTCTGCGCCCGGGTTCGTTCGAGCATGGGTCGAGACGACTATTGGTTGAGGCATACACATGCGCTGCATGTGCTGGGATAACTAGCAAAAGCGCGTATTCATGTCGCATTCTCCGATTGGCAGGGGAGTGTGTGGGGTGAGCCCATTTTTTGATTAAGAATGAGAAAAGAGCGTTTGTTATGTGTGGTTTAGTTGGTTTCCTAGGCGGTGTTTCGGTTGATGAGCACTTTGGGGGTGAGGCTACGCTAAAGCGCATGGCCGATATGATTGTCAATCGTGGACCCGATGATGCGGGTTATTGGTCAGATACGACACACCGAATTGGCTTTGGTCATCGACGGTTGTCAATAGTGGATTTGTCACCTGCGGGTCATCAACCAATGACTTCGGGCAGTGGGCGGTATGTAGTTGTTTTCAATGGTGAGATCTATAACCATTTGGATTGCCGAACTGCGCTTGCAATAACAGAGCCAAAGTGGCGGGGTCATTCGGACACTGAGACGTTGCTTGCCGGGTTCGATAATTGGGGCATTCAGGACACGGTGGATCGATGTGTTGGCATGTTTTCTTTTGCGGTTTGGGATAGAGATACGCATACACTCACCCTGGGGCGGGACCGCTTGGGCGAAAAACCGCTGTATTACGGGTGGCAAGGTCTGGGGCAATATGCCACGTTTCTATTTGGGTCGGAGTTAAAAGCGCTCAAGGCGCACCCTGTTTTTTCAGCGGACATTGACCGCAATGCGCTGTGTTTGCTGATGCGTCACAACTATATTCCCGCCCCTTACTCTATTTACGAGGGCATTGCTAAACTGGAACCAGGTTGTTTGCTATCAGTGTCATTGGCGCGTCCGGAGCCGAAGATTGTGCGATACTGGTCTGCATCAGAGGTGGCTGTGGCCGGATGCGCCGTTCCTTTTTCGGGGACACCCGAACAGGCAGTGGACGCGCTAGAGGTTTTGCTTAAATCTTCAGTACAGCAGCAGATGATGGCAGATGTACCGTTGGGGGCATTTTTGTCTGGCGGCATTGACTCATCTACCGTGGTGGCGCTAATGCAGGCGCAGTCGGCTCGCCCGGCATCACCTACCGCGGGCCATGGTCCTCGGGCACGTCGTACGCGGTCAGCGACTCTGTAGCGTCTGGCGGCACGACGTACATCTGCATCG
>CAINDJ010000452.1 GCA_903847325.1 uncultured beta proteobacterium
AGAACATGAAACGTTTGATGCGGGAGAGTTGATCGAATTGGATCGAGATTGGGGTGAGTCTTTTGGAAAATTTGCCTTAAAAGAGGTTGCCTGATGAATCTCATTGATGATGTCGATTCTCTAACGGTTGAAATAACTGAAGGGACGAATGTACTGCATAACATGAGTGCACCTCCCCGATCGACGATTACGGTGAGCCCGCTTATACGCTCAACAAAATGGAGCCTAAAAGAGGAAAGTCAGCAAAGCACTTCATCTTCTGGTCTTAAGTGGGTGATGCGCATTGATCTTGATGAGTTGATCAATTCCCATATTAAAAACTTTGCTAAAAGTATTAAACGTGAATTCGAGAGAAAAGCGGCAAGTGAGACTGACGAATACGTTGAGTCTCTGGTTAATGTTGAAGGACTCACAGAAAAAGAAATTAAAGACGCAAGGGAGAAAGCGCTATTTCGGAAGTACTTTCCTTACTTGCGGCTTCGTAGCTGTCTTGTGATTTGTCGTTATGCGGCCGGGTTATCCGAAAAGGTGACGTTTGAGGAAGTTAATTCTTATCGCGATCTGCCTTTTGAGTCGCTCTGCGACGAATTGCGTAGTGCGAGTGCTTTGATCCCTGTACCAGAAAATCTGCCTTCACTTGGCATGGTTCTGGCAGCAGACAAGAAGGTTCGCTCAACTGAAACAAATGCCGCACGCGTGATTTATGTCTTGTCCAGACTCAATGGAACCACTTTTGTGAATGGTGGTTCAGCCATGGTCACTGGCAGACTTCACGGCAATATAAAGCATGACCTTTGGGTCCCTGAATGAGTGGAGAATGAAATGGATCAAAAATTTGAAAACACTGAAGTGGCTGAACGGATTTACGCAGAGTTTCCCGTATGTCAACCGGCGTTCGGAAAATTGTTAGGTCTGCTCGATATCAAGGCGAGCCGTGAGACTCCGACAGCCTGCGTCACCATAGGCGCACGCTCCGCCATGCTCATCAATCCGGATTTTGTGAAAGATAAGTGCCTTACCAGTTTTGATTTAACCTTACTGGTCTTGCATGAGCTCTACCATGTCGTGCTGGGCCATACGCGACTCTATCAACGCTCGACCCCATTGCACAATTGGGCATTCGATGCCGTGATCAATGCTCAGCTGGCTCAGCTATTCCCGAGCCCTTCCCAAACTGCCCTATTCCGCCGTCTTTATAAACATGATGTTTTTCCGGAATGCTTGTTAAGGCCGCCTGAAGGTTGGAATACAAATCAAGTGCATTGGCATTTAACCGGTACGGCGGGTGATGTCCATAAAGCACTCTATGCAGAGACTTCCACCAGTTATGAAAGTATTTTCAATTTGCTAACGTCACTTGATGTCACCGACGGAGATCTGTCGACATTGAATACGGACAGTTTGCTGGGCAATCATGCTGAAGATGATGAAACCTGTGACAGTGTTTTACTTCAAGAAATCCGAAATATCATCGCCGAATGGCCGATGACCGAGATCCGCTCAGGTAGAGATCAAGGATGGGGATTGGAACAGCAGCAACTGATTCTGCGCCGTCGCCATCATTCCGCAGTGGGTATTTTACGCAATGCACTGGCAAGACTGGCAGACATCGGGATCAATGGTTCACTTTCAACACAAGTGGGTTTCAGTGATGTTGATACGCTTCTGCCCTATCGCTCACTGATCGACAGGCGAGCAGAAGTATTATCAAGCGCCGGATTTGAGCCCTTCTTCTTTAAGGCGAATTCAACTTTATCCAGTTTAACGGTAAGCGAGCGGGTGCATATCTATCTGGATGTATCCGGTTCCATGGACGGTGTGATCAAGGCCCTTTACGAGGCACTGATCCCAGTGCTTGACAAGATCGCACCCAAAATCCACCTGTTCAGCTCGGCCATATCAGACATTGATCACGCAAAGCTTAGAAAGGGTTTTCTCAACACCACCGGAGGCACCAGTATCGAT
>CAINDJ010000453.1 GCA_903847325.1 uncultured beta proteobacterium
ACCCCTATTTATGGGGAAGTTCGTTAGGTACCCCAATAAAGAAATCACTGTCGTTGCAATCAATTCAGCAACGAATGAGTCACCTGCCCATCCATCATCGTTTGCAAAACCTTAGTGCGATATATCTCTTCGGGAGCAATCTTAAATAGATTTTTCTCCAAGAAAACTAAATCCGCTTTCTTTCCAACTGCAATAGATCCAACCTGATTTTCCATGCGCATTTGGTAGGCGCTGTTATAGGTATAGCATTGCAATGCCTGGATCAAACTCACCTTTTGACGCTCCACAAAAGGCAGATCAATGGGATAACCTGGCCGTTTACGTGTCACTGCCGCCTGAAGATTTATGAGAGGCGGAATATCCACACTTTCTATACCGGGAATGTCGGAACCATAAGTCACGATAGCGCCAGAGCGCACTAGGTCGCCATAAGGAAAGATTTCTTGCTCAACCCTTTTTTTACCTAATACCTGTTCAAAAGTCTCAATATAATTGCCGTTGTAATTAGTACCCCACATCGGCTCGCAATTAGCCAAAACATGTAGTTTTTTATAGCGAGGAATATCTTGAGGGCTAACGGTAGAGTTGTGGGCGATCGTATGGCGGCTATTACCCAGGCCAATTTTTGCTTGCACTTCTTCAAGAGAATTTAAAACGGTTCGCACCGAACCATCCGCATCAGTGTGAATATGCATATCGAATCCGGCTTTTTGAACTTCGATCGTTTGGGCAACAATTTGTTCTTGAGTAAAAGTCATCCTGCCGTAGTCATCCGCACTTCCGGTAAATGGCTCAATTAACAACGCGCCATGAGAAAGTAGGGTGCCATCAGACCACATCTTGCAAGTATTAATCTGCAAGTGCTCTGATTTAATATTTTTGTTCCAATCAACCAGTTGGTTAGCAATCATTTTAGGATCATTAGATCCATCGCGTGTCCAAACGCATCCTGTAATGCGGACAGGCAACTTGCCTGCATTATCCCGTCTGAGCAATTCCTCATATACCCACCGAGAATCTTCGCTGCGTTCTCCTACAATCACACCCGCATTGAATAAGCTAGTCACGCCCCATGATGGAGCAGGATCCAAAGTAAGCGCTTGGGATGCATGAATGTTTTCTGGGCTGAATATGCCGAGTGGAACGGCAACACGCATTACTGCGCTTGCCTCGATCCCGTGACCAGTCGGTACCCCCTCGGGGCCGCGGACAAAGTATTGTGAACCCGGCGCTGGATCTAGCGTATCCGCCCCAATACGCGCCGCTTTCATTGCCGATGTATTAAACCAAATATCGTGCGCGTCAAAAGAGAGTAAATACATGGGGCGATCGCCCGTAATAACATCCAACCATTCGCGTTTAGGCTCGAGCTCACTGGGATTCCAGCCAAATCCCCGCAGTACTCCTGAGCCTGGATTTTTGGCAACATAGTCACGAACGTGATGCAAAATCGCTTCCTTACCATTGACGCCAACAATATCCAGGCCAACCTTGGTGATGCCGATTTCTGGGTGAGCATGTGCATCACAAAATCCTGGCATTAGCATTCCGCCATTGAGATTTACCACTCGAGTGCTAGATCCCTGCCATGCGTCAACGTCCCTGATGGCCCCTACAAAGACGATCTGATTGCCTCTCACAGCAACTGCCTCTGCAGTGGGGTGCGCCAGATCAGCGGTGAAGATCATTCCGCCTTTATAGATCCAATCGGCCCTCCCATCAGAAGGTGAAAAAGAGCTTGCCAACAAGGCGCGCGGGAGGACAGCTAATGCACCTCCCCCGAGTGCGAGTTTTTGTACAAATTGGCGTCTTAGCATGGGAAACGTACATTTCAAAGTAGATGTAAAAGATCTTACCAACCTTGTCTGAACATTTATATGTTTGTCGCCGGTTTGATGGATCTGAGAGGCATTCTTTTTTATAGCTTCGCTTCTTTTGGCGATTTACGGTTAAATTATTCTGGTCAATTACTAGACTGTGACGAATAACGGTCGAAAACCGCCTGTTCTCTCATGATCAAAGCTTGGAAAGAGCACTACTATTTACCTCTAAGATATTTTTTATTCCAGACGCATTATTCGTGGCAAAACAACTTTGAAAAGAATAAAGACGAAACGAAGCATGACTGTTGAACGAGGTGCTTGGAAAGCACTCATTCAACTAGTGCTGGTAGCGGTATTGCCTTTGCTGATCTTTGGCGGCGGCGTTGCCTGGATGATTGTCGATCAGGCGGAGTCCGCGACGACCTCCCGCCTGAGCAGTACGACCAGCGCATTGCGTGTCGCGGTCGACCACGAGTTGCTCGGCCAGATCAAGCAAATGGAAACTCTGGCGACCGATGTGAGCCTTGATAGAGACGACATCGCAATGTTCAATTTAAGAGCAAAACGGGTTGTAGCAGCCAACGGAGCGTGGTTCGGGGCATCGTTGATCGATCCGCACTCTTATGCCATCTTTGACACCACAATCACAGCCACAACCACAACCACCGCTGCGCGCGCATCAGCTTTATCGTCCAGCTCGGTGGATGAAGTTGTCAGGACGCGAAAACCCGTAATCCTTGGTGCTTTTGCAACTGGAAAAATCTTCAAGAAACCTTTCATACTGCTTATGGCACCGGTCATCCGCAACGATGAAGTCCGCTATATTCTTTCGGTTTTGCTTGATCCCAACGCTCTGAGTAATTTGTTCGCGGAACAGCGGCTAGCGCCGACCTGGACGGGTGCGATCATTGACAGCCATTTGGTTCTTGCCGGGCGCTCGCGTGATCCGGAGCGCTTTGTGGGAGTGCCCGCAACCCCCTCGCTTGCAAATCGCATTACTGCTGCACAGAGCGGCCTTTTCACAGCAATAAACCAGGAGGGTCAGACGGTCTACACCGTATTTAACCGTTCTGCGCTCACTGGGTGGTCATTAGTGATCGGTGTTCCGGCCCAGGAGGTTGAAGCGCCGATTCGAGACATACTGCGACAGTTAATCATCGCTGGTGTCGTATTGATTGCTTTCGCGCTTGCACTGTCGTGGTTGGTAGGGCGTGAGATCGTTGAGAGCCGGAAAATTACAGAACAAGAGCGAATTCGCCTACAGGCGTTGCTGGAGTCAGCGAGTGATGGCATACACATCATCGACGAACAGGGCAAGCTCAAAGAGTACAGCCACGCCTTTGCCGGTATGCTGGGATACGCTGACAACGAAGTCATTGATTTCAATATCGCAGACTGGGAGGCGCAAATACCCCGAGAGAAACTGGCCGAGCATGTTCGTGCTCTGATTCA
Organism: uncultured beta proteobacterium; assembly: GCA_903847325.1. Lineage (GTDB taxonomy): Bacteria > Pseudomonadota > Gammaproteobacteria > Burkholderiales > Burkholderiaceae_B > Zwartia. Next base: position 3,276 of record CAINDJ010000453.1, read on the forward strand.
GACGCCAGTGACTTTGTTGACGCACTATCGCCGCAAGGATGGAACCATTATTGACGTTGAGGTTGCCGCGCGGGCTATTAATCTCGATGGCAAAGATTATCTGTACTGTTCCGGTCGGGACGTCACGCAGCGCAAGCAGATGGAGGCAGCGCTCGTCGGTGCACGAGAAACGGCTGAAGCCGCTAACGTAGCCAAGAGCCGCTTTCTGGCAACCATGAGTCACGAAATCCGCACGCCGATGAACGGCATTATTGGCTTGTCCAAACTGGCTCTCAATCAGGAGACTTCAGAGGAAACGCGCGAATACCTTCAACAAATCAGTAGATCTTCGGAAAGTTTACGCGGGATTCTCAATGACATTCTGGATTTCTCTAAGCTTGAATCCGGAAAGTTTCAAATAGACCATGTGCCATTTTATCTTGCTCAAGTCCGAGAGATTCTGATAAACCTTTACTCCCCAAGCGCAAAAGAAAAGGGCATCGAGTTCCGGATTGAAGTTGACCCGGACATACCTAAATGCCTGATGGGCGACCCCCTTCGCCTCCAACAGATTCTGTCGAACCTGCTGAGCAATGCGATCAAATTTACTGAGCAGGGTGAAGTGCTATTGGAAGTGAAGTTGCGAGCGTCTGAACCCTCTCATGTCTTGATATGTTTCTGTATTTCAGATACGGGTATTGGTATTTCAAGCGACAGCCTGCATAACTTGTCTAAACCCTTTGCTCAGGCAGATGGCTCGATCAGTCGACGTTTCGGCGGCACGGGGCTTGGTCTTGCCATCAGCAGCAAATTATTAAAACTGATGGACAGTGAACTTAACGTGGAAAGTGTGATTGACCAAGGCAGCAAATTTTTCTTTGAACTTACGTTGGGTACCCCCCCTGCCGCTGAGAGCCCCGAGCATTCAAATCGATTTCGAGAGGTGCGTGCAGCAGGGGCGTTGGGTGAGGAGCTTGCACATCAGGGGAGCAAGCTCATTGGCGCACGCGTTTTGCTCGCTGAAGACAATGTCGTCAACCAATTGGTCGCTAAGGAGTTTCTGAGGCTCTCAGGAGTGATTGTTGATATTGCCAATCATGGGGGCGAAGCAGTGGCTCTGGCAAACAGCAATCACTACGATGCCATTCTCATGGATGTGCATATGCCAGTGATGGACGGCTTTGAGACCACTCGGGCGATCCGCAAACAGCCCCGCTTTGCAACACTGCCTATTATTGCGCTCTCGGCAGGTGTAACTGCAGAGGAGCACACAAACTGCCTATCCGCAGGAATGAATGATTTCATAGCAAAACCGATTCACCCCGAAGAACTGATTAAAACGCTATTACGCTGGATCACGCTTAATCATCGTGAGCCAGACTTAAAATAAGTTGCACCCATATTCTGACCAGCTCACTCAAATTTTGACTCGAGCGATGAGCTATTATTTTTTTTCTGGATTTTTTTGCGGTCTGATTGCTTCGATTTCGTTTGGTATAACGCGGCGGATCCAGCCCAGTAACCAGACAGCTTGTTGTTTGTTGCTTTCAACAATATAGGCGTAACGATCTACAGCTGTGAGCGTCAAAACCGCATAGAACAAAATAACTTCATCTTTGGTTTTGGTGTTGGCGTTATACCAATTCACCATCACATCGGTCATGACTGTATCAAATTTAACCTGATTATTTGGATCGTTTAGTAAGTTAATGGTTGTTCCCATGAGTTTAATAGCCATTTCGGTACCCATGTTCACACTCAGATCAAGTAGCAAGGTCGGGATTTCCTGACCTGTTAACTCTGATAGCCTCATTTCTTTACATTCGCGATTTTGATATATTTTTGCGGCGCCCTCTTTAGTCAGGTTTTTGACGTCAACGCCGGGGTTGTAGCCACAGGCGATGCCGAATTTTGTGCCGCCGCACATCGCGCCCACTCCCACTTTCTTGGAAGACCAGTTGCCTCCGTCTTGCCGACTGTTCTGATAACCGCCTTCGTTGCCGAAAACGACCTGAAGGGCCTTTGCGCAGTCCGCCGCGAGGGCTGCGTTCGAAACCAACAACAAGCCTGAGAGTGCATATCCGATCAAAGTAGTTCGTCGCATGAAGTTAATTGAAAGCTTGGTAAATAAAATCAATTCCGTCTCCAGGGCAATGTGTATCAGCGAGAATCACTTTCGTTATAAAACGTCGCATAATCAACGTGATACATTTAAATTTTTCGATTTACAACGCCAATATTTTACCGATAGAAGGCAAGCTTTATGCGTCCCAATATCATTATTCGCCACTCAGTCATGTTTTTAGTAGCAGCTTTTGTCCTGACACATAGCGTTTTTGCCGCCACGACTGATGAACTTCCTGCGCAAACCGTTCAGGTATTTCTTGCCGACAAAGTGGTTGAAACCTCTTATTTACCATTAACGTTAAAGTACGTTTCGAATTTAAATGCTTCGGGCGTCGCAGGGATGGGCGGCTCCATATTTGTTGGTGCCTCGGGCGTGGTTTTAATGGATCGGACTGGCCAGTTTTATAGTGTGAAGGATAAAGAGCCTGTCCCACTAAATCTGAAAACGCCCAGTAACCACGAACTTTTTCTAAAAGAAAATCCAAA
>CAINDJ010000454.1 GCA_903847325.1 uncultured beta proteobacterium
AATCCCTGAAAATAATGTAAATCAGGCGTCGTTAAATAAAAAAATTGAAATCCTGCGCGACCGACTCCAGGATATCCAGCGAAAAAACCAGATAGTTCGTTTTGCGACAAGTCTCTCTGTGGAAGATATGGTCTTAACGGATGCGATTGCCACCAATAAGTTTGCCATTCAAATATTCACACTTAATACTGGGCGTTTACATAATGAAACGCTGGAGATGATCAGACGGTGCGAATCGCAATACCAAATCACTATCGAAACGGCTGTGCCGCATGAACAAGGCGTGACAGGCTTTGTTCAAGAGTTTGGTATCAACGGATTTTATGATTCTGAGCAAGCTAAAAAAGCCTGCTGCCATGTCCGTAAGATCGAGCCACTGAACAGAATGTTGAAGGGCGCAGATGCCTGGATGACAGGGCAACGCAAGGAGCAGGCTGTCACGCGCGAAGCTCTTGAATTTCAGGAACTGGATGCCGCTCGGGATATGCAGAAATTCAATCCCTTATTCGACTGGACGCAAGAAGAAGTTTGGGCGTATGTCCAGACGCGTAATGTGCCGGTTCACCCCTTGCACACACAGGGATATGCCAGTATCGGTTGCGAGCCCTGCACGCGTGCCATCAGAGAGAATGAAGACGTACGGGCGGGGCGCTGGTGGTGGCTACAAAAGGAAAGTAAAGAGTGTGGACTGCATGTGACACCCGCAGTTCAACAGGAGGTTGCAGAGATTATTGAAAAGGTATCGCATGCGCATACCCCTGCGCCAAACATTAATAATGATTATCTTGACTGGCTGGAGGCTGAGTCGATATATATCATTCGTGAGGTTGTCGGGCAGTGCGCAAATCCTGCGATGCTTTTTTCAGGCGGCAAAGATTCTATCGTTATGTTTCATCTTGCCCGTAAAGCTTTCCGGTTCGGTGCGCGTGAAATAAAACTTCCATTTCCTCTGGTGCACATCGACACAGGTCATAACTACGCTGAAGTGATTCAGTTTCGTGATGAAATCGTTGCCAAAACGGGTTCAAAACTGATTGTCGGGCATGTGGAAGAGTCGATTCGCAAGGGTACGGTCAAGCTCAGAAAAGAAACAGATTCGCGTAATGCCGCACAGGCAACAACCTTGCTTGAGACCATCGCCGAGTACCGTTTTGATGCCTTGATGGGAGGCGCGCGTCGCGACGAAGAAAAAGCGCGTGCGAAAGAGCGCATATTTTCGTTCCGGGATGAGTTCGGACAATGGGATCCTAAGGCCCAGCGACCCGAGCTCTGGCGTTTGTATAACGCACGCATCTCCTCGGGCGAACATATGCGCGTGTTTCCGATTTCGAATTGGACCGAGCTTGATATCTGGCAATACATCGCGCGTGAAGGGCTTGAATTGCCCAGTATTTATTACACACACAAGCGAGAAGTTGTGCAAAAAAATGGCTTACTTGTTCCCGTCACGCCCATTACACCTAAAAGCTCAACCGATACTAGTGAAATAGTTGACGTCAGATTCCGAACTGTAGGCGACATCAGTTGCACGTGTCCCGTTGCCAGTACCGCAGCAACCCCGCAGGACATTATTCGAGAGACTGCTTTGTCTGAAATCACGGAGCGTGGCGCGACACGGATGGACGATCAGACGAGCGAAGCCTCGATGGAGCGTCGTAAAAAAGAAGGATATTTCTAATGAGTCAGAATCATATTTTACGAAATCGAGTGGATCAAAAGCAGAGTGAGACGCAAGGGGTTGTGCGCTTTATTACAGCCGGTAGTGTCGATGATGGGAAAAGCACTTTGATTGGTCGGCTGTTGTATGACAGCAAAGCTGTTCTTGCTGATCAGTTACTTGCATTGTCAAAGACGCGCCATGCGCGCGTTAAAGCCAGTGACGCCCAAGTTGATCTGGCGCTGCTGACCGATGGTCTCGAAGCGGAACGAGAACAGGGTATTACGATTGATGTCGCTTACAGGTATTTTGCGACCGCCAAGCGTAAATTCATCGTTGCTGACGCACCGGGTCATGAGCAATACACACGCAATCTCGTAACGGGCGCGTCGCAGGCTGATGTGGCGGTTGTATTGGTGGATGCGACGCGCGTGGATTTAAATGTAGAGCCTGCGGGCTTGCTTGCACAAACTAAGCGCCATGCGTCGATTGTGCGTTTGTTGAGCTTGCAGCACGTCGTGTTCGCCGTCAACAAAATGGACCTGTTGAATTTCGATGAGGCTGTTTTCAATAAAATTCGATTGTCGGTTGAAGCACTGGCGCTCGCGATCGGGCTGCCCGCGCCTGTGATGATTCCTGTTTCAGCACTGCAGGGCGATAACGTTGTCGACCTGAGTGATCTGACGCCTTGGTATCGCGGCCCAAGTCTGCTCCAGTGGCTAGAGTCGGTTGAGATTGCTCAATCCTCGAGATTACCGTCGTTGCGTTTGCCTGTGCAGTATGTAGCCAGGCAAGATGGTAGCGTCGCGGACGATTTCCGGGGGTACTTGGGTCAAGTTGAGTCTGGGCAAATATTGTCCGGTCAGGCTGTGAAGATCCTACCAAGTGGTCAGATTACGACTGTTGCTGAAATACAGGTGGCAAACGATCTTGTGACGGATCTAACAGACTCTGGCGTTTCAAAGGCTGTTGCAGGACAGGCGGTGATGGTCCGATTCGCCGATGATGTAGATGTGTCGCGTGGGGATTTGATTGTTTCGGCGAATGCCTCGGGGGAGCAGCCCGTGCTGGCTAAATCGCTGCAAGCCGATGTCTGCTGGCTCGATGCAGAGTCTTTATCCCTGTCACGGAAATATTTACTGCAACATACAACACAAACCGTGTTTGCAAAGGTCAAAGATATAGAACAAGTGCTCGATATTCACACCTTGTCGCAGGGCTTTGGTGCTTCGACAATTAAGACTAATGAGATTGGACGTATTAATCTTATTTTGCAGAAACCAATCGCTGCAGATTTATATGATGAATCTATTGCTACGGGTTCGTTTGTATTGATTGACGACGCGACCAAGCATACTGTTGCTGCGGGCATGATTCGCCACGCAAAGGCGTAATCAAAATGCATTCGAAACTTTCCATATTATTAAAGCTGCTTGGCGCGATGTTATTGTCGGTGGGGTTTTCGCTCAACGCTTTTTCGCAGGTTGCGCTGCTTAATGTTTCCTATGATCCAACGCGTGAGTTGTATCAAGACTTCAACAAAGCTTTTGCCAAACACTGGAAACAAACGACAGGTGAATCTGTTTCCGTTCGCCAATCCCATGGTGGTTCAGGCAAGCAGGCACGCTCTGTTATCGATGGACTCGATGCGGATGTCGTTACGCTGGCACTCGCCTATGATGTGGATGCTCTGACTAAATTCAATCTCATCCCCGTCGACTGGCAGAAACGCCTGCCTAATCAATCTTCTCCCTATACTTCGACGATCGTTTTTCTTGTACGAAAGGGAAATCCTAAAAAGATTGCCGACTGGAGTGATTTGATCAAGCCCGGCGTTGCTGTTGTCACCCCTAATCCAAAGACCTCTGGTGGCGCGCGCTGGAATTACCTGGCTGCCTGGGCGTATGCACTCAAACAGCCAGGAGGCAATGACGTGAGTGCAAAAGAGTTTGTCCGAGCACTGTATGCGAACGTCAAAGTGCTGGATTCCGGTGCGAGAGGAGCGACGACTTCCTTTGCTGAACGTGGCATCGGGGATGTGTTGCTCGCCTGGGAAAACGAAGCTTATCTTGCACTCAAGGAGCTTGGCCCCGATAAGTTCGAACTAGTGACGCCATCGGTTTCTATTTTGGCTGAACCCCCTGTCGCGCTCGTTGATAAAGTCGTCGATAAAAAAGGTACAAGGAAAGTGGCGAGTGCTTATCTTGAATATCTGTATTCCCCTGAAGGACAAGACATCGCAGGAAAACATTATTACCGTCCGTTTGATCCGGTTGCGGCTGCTAAATATGCAGCTCAGTTCGCAAAATTAAATCTTGTGACGATCGGGGATGTATTTGGTAATTGGCAGCAAGTGCAAAAAACGCACTTCAGCGATGGTGGGGTGTTTGATCAGATTATTGTTAAATAACTGCATTTTCCCTTCAACGGGCTGATTCTATTTGTGTTTGAGATGTCAAAGGCTTAAGCTTTTGACATCTCAAACACAATGCATAAGAGTCAATCCATGAGCCGCCAGCAAGCTATCGACCTCGCGACCGCCTATTTTGATCAGGGCACTTTTCAGACTACCTTGGCGCGCAGGGTCGCGATGCCTACAGAAAGCCAGGAGCCCGGTAAGCTTGAAATTCTGACCGCCTATCTGACCGATGAATTAATCCCGGTTTTAAAAAGTCTGGATTTTGAATGTCGTCTGATTCCTAATCCTGTCGAGGGTGGTGCGCCCTTTCTGGTCGCTCAGCGCCATGAGCATGGCTCAGCCTTTACCGTCCTCAGTTACGGGCACGGTGATGTGGTGCGTGGCTATGCTCCGCAGTGGCATACCGGGCTTGAGCCATGGAAACTTAACATTCGGGGTGACCGCTGGTACGGTCGCGGTACGGCAGACAATAAAGGTCAGCACAGTATCAATCTGGCAGCATTGGAGCAGGTCATCACCGCCCGTCAAGGCAAACTTGGTTATGACGTAAAGCTCATGATTGAAATGGGCGAAGAAATGGGCTCGCCTGGTTTGCGCGAAATGTGCGAGCAACATGGCGAGTTATTAGCTGCGGATCTGTTTCTTGCCTCGGACGGTCCCCGAGTTTCGGCTGCGCGTCCAACCTTGTTTCTTGGCTCGCGAGGTGCGTTTAATTTTGAGTTGCGTATCGCACTGCGCGATGGTGCGCATCACTCGGGAAACTGGGGCGGATTGCTCAGGAATCCTGGTATTCGTCTAGCGAATGCTTTAGCGTCGATGTGCGATGAAAAAGGGAAAATCCTTGTTCCTAAATTATTGCCGAGCGCCTTGCCAGAGAATGTTAGGCGTGCTTTGAAAAGTATAGAGGTCGGTGGTGGGCCCAATGACCCCGAGATCGATCTGGATTGGGCTGAGCCTGGCTTGACACCAGCCGAACGCGTCTTTGGCTGGAATACCTTTGAAACGCTGGCCTTTAAGACAGGCAACCCTGACGCGCCTGTTAATGCGATTCCCGGACATGCCGTTGCATTCTGTCAGTTGCGCTACGTTGTCGGTAGCGATAATGAGCATTTTATTGAGCATATCCGTGAGCATCTGGATGCGTATGGCTACACCGACATCGAAGTGATTGCGAGTCGTGGTGAGGCGGCAGAGGCCACGCGCCTTGATCCAGACAATGCCTGGGTCAAAATGGCGGCCGCTTCGATTAAACGTTCGGTAGGTAAAGAGGTGGATATCCTGCCTAACCTGGGTGGTACCTTACCCAACGATGCATTTTCAAAGATCCTCGGTTTGCCGACAGTCTGGGTACCACATTCGTACGCTGCGTGTTCCCAACACGCGCCCAATGAACACATGCTGGGCTCCGTGGCGCGCGAGTCGCTGCAGCTGATGGCAGGTCTATGGTGGGATTTGGGAGAGGAGGGCGCTCAGATCGCTCAATCTACTCGGCCTTGATATCCGCCTCTTTCACGATGCGGGCGTTGGCAGCAAACTCCTGCTTGATTGTCGCTGCAAACTCTGCGGGAGAGCTTGTTATCACAAGGTTTTCAACTTTTTTAACGCGCGCCTGCGTGTCGGGCTCATTCAAGACTTTATTGATCTCGGCGTTGAGTTTGTTGATGATCTCAACGGGTGTTCCGCCAGGAGCGAAAAATCCGAATAGTGATGTCAGATTGACTTCGGGCAAGCCAAGCTCCGCAAAGGTGCGCATTTGAGGCAGGTTGGCTAGCCTGTTGGGTGATCCAACGGCGAGAGGATTGAGTTTGCCTTGTTCAATCAAGGCATTCAGATTGGCATAGGGATTTGCAAACATCAGATCAAACTGACCACCTAACGCATCGGTAGAGATTTGCGCCCCGCCTTTATAGGGAATGTGGGTAAGCGTAATACCTGCTTTTTTGTTTAGCTGTTCAAGCATGATGTGCCCAACAGTGCCATATCCCGATGTTGCGACGGTAATCGAGCCTGGATTTGCACGACTCATGGCAATGACGTCTTCGAAAGTTTTCCCCTTGAATTTTGGGGTCGCTAATAAATAGATCGGTGAGTACATGGCCGAACCAATCGGCGCGAAATCTTTGAGAGCATCGTAGGGCACTTTCATCACATGCGGATTGAGGGTCAAAGGGCTGATCGCTGCGAAACCAAGCGTATAGCCGTCAGGCAGGGCACGCGCCACCATGTCCATGCCGAGTGTGCCGCCCGCACCCGCACGATTCTCAACGACCACAGGCTGACCGAGTACTGCTGTCAGCCGCTCTGCAAGCATGCGAACAATTGTGTCACTGACCCCGGCGGTTGGATAAGGGACGATAATTTTTATTGCTTTGTTTGGCCAGTTTTGAGTCTGAGCGAACACCTGGCTGGCAGGCCATAAACCGATCGAGGCGATGGTGGCTAAAAGTCCACGCACGAGTATCTGTCGTCTTGTGTTCATGCTGATATTTCCTTTTCCAGCCATTGCCTGACGAGGCGATCCCAGAAATTAGCCCCTACGCCAAGAATATCATCGTTGAAATCGTACGCAGCGTTGTGCAGGCTGATCCCGGGTAAACCACCGTGTCCGTTGCCAATGAATCCATAGGCGCCAGGAACTTTTTCAAGCATAAAGCTGAAGTCCTCTCCTGTCATAGCTGGCAGAACGTCATCGTACGCATTTTTAGGGCCAACCGTTGCAGCCATGACCTCAGCCATGAAACGTGCTTCTCTGGGATGGTTGTCCGTACTGGGGTAGCCTGGTTTAATAATGACTGTCGCGCTTGCCTCGTGAGCGTGCGCAACATGGGTACTCATCCTCTCCATGGCTGTTGTCAGGTGGTTCAGTGTTTCCTTTTTCAGGCTCCGGCATGTACCGTAAATAACGGCTTCACTGGGTATGATATTTTCTGTTGTGCCGGATTCGATTTTCCCAACGGTCAGGACTGCACTGTCGAGTGGATCAATGGTGCGTGATACCAGTGTCTGGAGTTGTGTCACCAGTGCACAGGCCACGGGAATCGGGTCAATGGTGCTATGCGGTTGTGCGGCATGTCCACCTTGTCCGGAAATCCTTATTTCAAAGCGACTGGTTGCAGCCATAATGGGACCGACACGCACGCCCATTTTGCCTGCAGGCATGGCGGGCCAGTTATGCAATGCAAAAACAGCTGCGGCCGGAAACAGATCGAACAAGCCTTCTTCAATCATGACGCGTGCGCCTGCGCCGCCTTCTTCGCCAGGCTGAAAAATGAAATGCACGGTGCCATCAAAGTCTGGTTTGGCTTGTAAAAGCGTTGCTCCACCCAGGAGCATGGCTGTGTGTCCATCGTGGCCGCATGCGTGCATACGACCAATGTTTTGGCTGATGTGCTCAAATTTGTTTATTTCAGTTACGGGAAGCGCATCCATGTCTGCCCGCAATGCAATCGCCCGTTTGGGATCATCCGCGTTTGGACCGGTTCCTCTGAGGGTGGCAACAATGCCTGTTTTACTCAAACCGCGGTGCACGGTCAGGCCTAATTCCCCAAGGTACGTGGCGATCTGATCGGAGGTGCGAAACTCTTCGAACTTTAATTCCGGATGCGCGTGGAGATCGCGTCGAAATTTAATGAGTTTGCCAAGATAAGGCGTGATGTCAGGTGTTGCTTGCATGGTTTCTCAATCTATTTTTGCGCCAGAGGTTTTAATGACCTCGGCCCATTTCTTTGTTTCTGCCCGGGATAGAGCTAAAAATTCTTCTGGTGTGCTCGGGGTGGTGGATGCACCAAATGTTCTGAATTTTTCCTGGAGTCCAGGGCTGGAAAGGGCTTGGCGCATTTCTTTATTCAGACGCGCAACGATTTCTTTGGGCATGTGAGCCGGACCAACAAGACCTCCCCAGGCAAATACTTCATAACCCGTCAGGCCTGACTCTGCGATAGTTGGTACCGAAGCAAAAGCAGGGGAGCGCTGGGTATCCGTTATCCCGAGTGCGCGTAGTCGGCCTGCTTCGATGTGTGGTGCTGCAACCGGTGTATTCATCATCATGAGTTGCACCGCACCGCCTTGCAAATCGGTGACCGCAGCCGAAGCGCCTTTGTACGGGACATGTAAAAGGTCAATCCCTGCCATCGATTTGAAATACTCCATTCCCAGGTGTGAAGTCGTGCCATTGCCATCAGAGCCAAATGCCAGCTTGCCAGGATTTTGCTTGGCGTAAGTGATTAATTCCTGAATAGTTGTTACAGGTACTTCGTTATTGACAGCAAGAATATTGACGATCCGAAATGCATTGGATATTAGTGTCAGGTCTTCAGTTGAGTAAGGCATCTTTGCAAGCAGGGAGCTGTTTGTAGCGAGCGAGACAACGTTGCCGTAAGCGAGTGTGTAACCATCAGGTGCTGCGCGAATGAGTTCCATCGTGCCGATCACATAGGAAGCCCCTGGTTTATTTTCTACAATGAAAGGCACACCCATCTGGTTTGATAATTCTTGTGCTACGGCTCTCATTAATACATCTGGAGCGCCGCCGGATGCGGACGGCACAATGAGACGAATAGGTTTGTCTGGGTATGCAGCGAAAGCACTGACTAAAGTGCTAAGAAGGCAGGCTGCAAATAATCCATGTATCAATTTTTTTAAGCTCAAATCGTTTCTCATTGTGTGAGGGTTGCTGGACTTGGACTAAAAGCTGGATCAGCAGCTTTATGCATGAATGTGCGCAAGCTTGGTGTTGCTCAGTATATAGTTTGTACTGTGCCTGTAAACATACATTCGTGAAAGGTTTTTTTATGCAGAAAAATTTTGACTTGATTATTCGACACGCAACGGTTATTGACGGGACGGGCGCACCGCGCTACTCGGCCGATGTTGGTATTGTTGGTGATCGCATTGTTAAGATCGGCGATTTGTCTTTATCTTCGTCTAAAAAAGAGATTGATCTGCAGGGGAGGGTGGCAGCCCCCGGGTTTATCGATGCACACACACACGATGATCGCATGATGTTGTCTGATCCTGAAATGACCCCGAAAATCAGTCAGGGTGTGACGACTGTCATTGGCGGAAATTGTGGTGTGTCGCTGGCCCCCATGCCTCGCCCGATCCCAGATCCCGTTACACCCCCATTGAATTTGCTGGATGACGAGGGCGTCTGGTTCAAGTTTCCAACCTTTGCCTCCTATCTTGCGGCCTTGAAAGCGCAACCTGCCACTACGAATCGAGCCATGCTGGTTGGACATACGACCTTGCGGGTCGCGGTGATGGACGATCTTGAAACTGCGGCTACCCCAGAACAAATTGAGCAAATGAAAGCGCTGGTGACCGAGGCGATGCAGGCAGGCGCTATTGGCGTATCGACGGGTCTGTTTTATGAGCCCGCCGTTGCAGCGCCTACCGAGGAAGTCATCGAAGTCTGTCGTCCCCTCAAGCAATTCAACGGCTTGTATTGCACCCATATGCGCGACGAAGCAGATGGCGTGATGGATTCACTCGAAGAAACATTCCGTATTGGTCGGGAAGTGGGTGTGCCGGTTGTGATTTCCCACCATAAATTGATCGGACAAAAAAACTATGGTCGCTCGGATGAGACCCTTGAATTCATCCAGAAAAATATGGCAAAACAACCGATCTGTCTGGATTGTTATCCCTACGCTGCTGGCTCAACCGTGTTGTCCTGGAGTCGCGCTGTGACTTCCGCACGCGTGATTGTCACCTGGTCTAAAAAAATGCCTGAGTATGCTGGTCAGGACCTGGATAAGATCGCTGAAAAAATGGGTGTTTCCCAAGAAGAAGCCATCGAAAAACTACTCCCTGCAGGCGCTATTTATTTCCGGATGGACGAGGGTGATGTGCAAAAAATTATGCAATTCGGTCCAACCATGATTGGCTCGGATGGTCTGCCGCATGATGCATCCCCACATCCAAGGCTATGGGCAACCTTTCCGCGCGTGCTTGGGCATTATCGACGCGGTCTTGGATTATTCTCACTCGAGACTGCTGTCCACAAAATGACGGGACTCACGGCAGTGAATTTTGGATTGGCTGATCGTGGTGTACTCAAAGAAGGGGCTTACGCAGACTTGACCCTGTTTGATGACGAAACTGTGGATGCTGTTGCAACGTACGAGAATCCCATTGCGCTCTCTAAAGGTATCGAGATGGTGATTGTGAATGGCGAAGTTGTTTGGGATCATGGACAAGCGACCGGAGCGAGACCTGGGCGCGTGTTGTCCAGACCCTTGGCTGCAGAGTAACAACGTTTGATTTTTAATCAATAAGATTCATAAGAGACAAATAGGTTCGGCATGCAAAACTCATTACATCAACTTGATACCCAACAACTGAATCGAGCGATTGCTCTGCTTGATGAAGAATGGCTCCAGCACGATCCGGATCTGGGACCTGTTATGCCACTTGTACTTGGTCGTGGTGTGGGACAGGACTGGCACAAGGCTGGCACGTTCAGACACCACCTGATTGGCGTGACGCGAACCTTGACACTCTGGCAGCAACCTCTGGTTGTCAGGCAGCTCGGCCTGTTGCACAGTGTCTATGGCAATATGCACGTTGATCTGATGAAGTTCGATATCAATACAGAACGCGGACGTCTGCAGGAGGCGGTGGGTGTTGAGGCCGAACGCCTGATTCACTTGTTCTGCGTCATTTCACGTACTGAATTTGTGCGCGAGTTATTCAAGGGAAAATTACAGGCGGATGGAAGTTTGCCGATGACCTTGAATGGTCAGCCTTATGTGCTCGCACCAAAAGATGTTGCGATATTTATCGTCACAACGATGGCTGATATTTGTGAGCAATGGTACAGCTGGCAGGATGATATTTATACGGGCTACCCTGACTATGAAAATCGCTCGGCCGAGGTGCATTGGGCTGCAGCGTTGTGGCCGGGTCCCATGCGGCCTACCACGTATCGCGTTGGGCAAATGTCTCGCCTGGGAAATTATTTACATCATCCCGCGTTAAAGGATATCCTGCCTCACCCGCCTGTTTTCGCCGGTGGTACACAGGTATTGCATCCAGCCGAAGAAGCCTCTGCTGCTTCTTTGTACTGGTCGGTTATTTCACAAAATCAGCCTTTGATTTCCTCAGATGCAACCCGTGGTGTGCTCGAGCAGGCCATCAAATTAAATCCTTGGGTAGCAGAGCCACAATTGCTGCTGGCGCAATTGCATCTGACACATCGGAATTTTGAACAAGCAGAGCTTTACGCGGCAAGTGGCGTGCAACTCGTATCGAGCTGGGGTAATACGTGGGATAAACGTATCGGCTGGGATGCCTGGATGTCCTGGGGGCGTGTGTTGTTGCAATCCGCGCAAAAAAGACGTTGGCCAGAGCATATCAATAAGCTCAATAACGTCGCCATCACTCCCGACTAACTTAAAGCTCAACGATTTCTGTGCCGCCTGCGAGCAGCGGTCGGCACAGAATTTTATAGCCGTCCGCATCAAACCCCGATGCTTGTGCTGTGAGCGCACGGGCTTGTTTTAAATCAGTTACTGAGCCGAGATAGCACCAGTTTTGTACAACGTGAATCTGAGTCATGGCAGGGTGACGTTCAATTAAGCCAATCGCTCCAGAGTAAGGCCAGCAAATGATTCTCATATTGTTGAGTGCCGAGATCAATCGACCCTGGTGATCCTCTACGCCCTCCTTAGCGCAGCACGCTCCTGCGCATCGATTGATCATTGAGCGAAAGCAAGGCTTACCGGGTTTAACCTTTTCCAGACCTAACAGTCCAAGGCATAGTCGGTGTTCATCAGCGATATCGCGTATTTTTTCTAGAGCTGATTGTCTGCTGGCAAATAATCCGAATAAGCCTGACTGCGTTGCAAAATTAATATCCCTGGAATAGACAACCGTTGGGCGTCCATCTTGAATACTTAACGCGCACATTTGTTTGGTGCGTCTTAGTTTTTGATTGAATAGAGGCTGTTGCTGCTTGATCATGCTTGCCTCAAGTAGAAGCGCACCAATTTCACCCGCGCATTGAATATATGTAATGCGCTGTGTTTGTCGCAGCATGCGTGCTTCGTCTTGCGTTCGTAGATGAGAAAGAACGCGATTCCTTATGTTGATGCTTTTGCCAATATAAAGTGGCAAATCCCCCTCGGCGCCATGAAAGGTATAGACGCCCGGAGTAGTAGGGAGGTCGTCTATTGCCTCGCGCAGATGTGTTGGATACGCGTATTCGGTCGTACGAATCACGTGTTCAAACAACTGAGCGCGACCGCCTCGGCTACACGTATGCCATCAACGCCTGCTGACAGAATTCCTCCCGCATAACCAGCACCTTCTCCCGCAGGGTAAAGGCCTTTGATATTGACGCTTTGCAGATTGTCGCCACGCGTGATGCGCAAGGGTGAAGAGGTTCTCGTTTCAACACCCGTCAGGATTGCGTCATGCATAGAAAAACCTTTGATTTGCTTTTCAAATGCGGGGATCGCTTCGCGAATCGCTTCGATCGCATAGGCGGGTAAGCTCGGTGCTAAATCCGTCAAATGTACGCCAGGCTTGTAGGATGGCGTCACGCTGCCTAACGCTGTCGATGCACGTCCCATCAGGAAATCACCGACCAGCTGTCCGGGTGCCTCGTATGTGCCGCCTCCCAACTCGTACGCTTTAGATTCAAGGTTGCGTTGGAATTCGATACCGGCCAGAGGTCCGCCTGGGTAGTCATCGGGAGTAATGCCCACCACGATACCCGCATTGGCGTTGCGTTCGTTGCGGGAGTACTGGCTCATGCCATTTGTCACCACGCGATTAGGCTCAGACGTCGCCGCCACCACCGTGCCGCCCGGACACATGCAAAAGCTGTAGACAGCGCGGCCATTTTTAGCGTGATGGACAAGCTTGTAGTCGGCTGCACCAATCAGCTTGTTGCCCGCATGCGGGCCTAGTCTGGCGCGATCAATGAGGGACTGTGGGTGCTCGATGCGGAACCCAACCGAAAAAGGTTTGGCTTCCATGTAAACACCTGCATCGTGTAACACTTTAAATGTATCGCGGGCGCTGTGACCAAGTGCGAGCACGACGTGGTCTGCTTGTATGGTTTCACCGCTTTCGAGTTGGACGCCGCGAATCTGGTTGTTCTCGATATCAAATCCAGTCACTTTCTGCGAAAACCTGATTTCTCCGCCAAGGGAGATGATTTCTTCGCGCATCTTTTCGACAACACCGACCAACCTGAAGGTACCGATGTGTGGCTTAGCTACATATTCGATTTCCTCGGGGGCGCCTGCTTTGATGAATTCACGGACAACCTGACGACCGTAAAATTTTGGATCTTTGATCTGACTATAAAGTTTTCCGTCGGAAAATGTACCCGCTCCCCCCTCGCCAAACTGGACGTTGGATTCTGGATTTAATACATTTTTGCGCCATAGACCCCAGGTGTCTTGTGTACGCTCGCGAACCGCTTTGCCGCGTTCGAGCACGATGGGTTTAAAGCCCATTTGTGCCAGCAGCAGGGCGGCAAAAATTCCACACGGGCCAAATCCAATGACTACGGGACGCAAGTGGGAGGAGGTGTTGGTGCGTTGCGCAGCATTGGCAACAAAGTGATAGCGCGTGTCTGGCGTAGGCTTGACGTGCAAGTCACCCTTGAATTTAGCCAGCACGGCGGATTCATTCTCAACGCTGACATCTACGGTGTAGATAAATGAAAGAGCGCTGTTTTTACGTGCATCGTAGCTGCGTTTGAATAGCTCGAAACCCAACAGATCCTGAGCGGTGATGCCCAGGCGTTGAATAATCGCATCTTGCAGTGCCTCGGGAGCATGCTCGACAGGCAGGCGGAGTTCTGTAATGTGGATCATAGACAGAACGATACACAAAAAGATCCGCTTATGGGGTCAGACCAGCCTCTTTTTCTTCTGCCAGCACCCTTTCAAACTCTTTGAATGCCTCAAGTGAGGCGGGAACGCCGCAGTAGACGGTGCAATGCAGGATGACTTCCGCAATTTCTTCGATTGTCGCGCCAGTTTGTCGTCTGGCTTTGATGTACAGGCGCAACTCGTTCGGCCTGTTCATCGAGACCATCAGTGCGACATTGATCAGATTGCGTACGCGGTGGTCTAGTACATCGCGTGACCATACATGTCCCCATACCGCTTCGGTAATGAGTTCTTGAAATGGTGCTGTAAGTCCGGTGGTTTTTGCAAGCGCGGCATCGACATATTCTGCGCCAAGCGTCTCTCGTCGCAAAGCCATGCCTTTAGTAAATCGCTCAGAGGTGATGTGATCCAGATTCATATGTTGTCTCCTGATTATTTGATTTGATTACTCGGGTTTTGTATTGCTTTCTTTGACGACTTTATCCCAGCGCTTGATTTCTGCGTCGAGATAGTTTGCGTATTGTTCTGGCGTTGAGCCGAGCACTTGTGCGCCATGGAAAAGGAGCTTTTCCTTGATCTCGGGAATAGCGATAATTTCCATGATTTCTTTATTGAGGCGATTGATAATTGGTGCAGGTGTTTTACCTGGAACCATGATCCCTTGCCAGGCGCCGACTTCAAAACCTTTCATGCCGCTTTCATCAAGAGTAGGAACATTCGGTAGCGCGGGAGAGCGCTGAAGTGTTGAGACTGCGAGGGGTTTAATTCGACCTTCCTTGGCAAATTGCAAACCGACTGCCATGGGCTCCATATCGAACTGTACTTCGCCTGCGACGACTGCCATGACCGAGGGGGCACTGCCTTTATAGGGAATGTGATTGGCGCTTACTCCTAACTGATCCATCATCAGCTGCGGCGAAAGGTGAGTAATGTTGCCTATTCCTGCAGAGCCTAAAGTGATCAGGCCCGGCTTTG
>CAINDJ010000455.1 GCA_903847325.1 uncultured beta proteobacterium
AGTGCTGCATACTGATCTGATTTTGCTTCGAACAATCATCAACAACTTGATCGACAATGCGCTTAAATACTCTGCGCCGGAAACTAAAATTACACTTGTCGTCAGAGATACAGCGTCGCCTCTTGTGCCGCATGGCAAGATCAAAGGCTTAACGATCACTGTTCAAAACGAAGTCACTGTGCAGGATATTCCTGATACCCATCTTATTTTTACTAAATATTACCGCGGCACCATGGCCAATCGCGTCTCAGGCTCAGGGCTAGGACTCTACATCGTCAAATCCATGTCACAACTGATTGGAAGTGATTTGACATATTCCTGTCATGACAACTACGTTACTTTCAAGCTATGGTTACCAATTTGAATATTGTCATTGTCGAGGACCGTGACGCGTTAAGAGTCATGATGGTTGCCCACTTGACATCCAAAGGCTATCAAGTCTCCGGGATTGACTCAGGATCTGCACTGGACGCTTATCTTGCAGAGTCAAAACCAGATATTCTTGTTCTCGATCTGACCTTGCCTCACGAAGACGGGCTCAGTATTGCCACGAGAATTCGTGCGGCGTATCCCCAAATTCACATCATTATGCTGACAGCTAGAATTTCAGAGTCAGATCGCGTACTTGGTTATGAAAGCGGCGCAGACATTTATCTAAGCAAACCGGTCTCAGTTGCAGAGTTAGAGGCCTCTATCCGCAGTATTGCGCGCAGACAACTCAACACGACAACGCATGAAAATGAGCTGTGGCTGGATGTGATTTCAATGCGATTGGAGCAAGGACATCAATTCACCGAGCTGACTCGCCAGGAAACACAATTACTAAGAGCATTGAACGAAGCGCCTATGCAGTTTTTACCGGCCTGGGCACTGCTCGAAAGATTAGGTAAAGACACCGATACCAAGAGTCGCTCGAATCTTGATGTATCCATTACAAGACTACGGAAGAAGTTATTCAACGCGACGGGCCAGGATGGCACCTTAAAAGTCGCCAGAAATGCTGGTTACCAGCTCACAATTCGGTTGAGGATGAAGTAATCCCGGAGAATTGTTGTTTTTTACTCAAAATGTAAGGTTAAGAAAGATTAAGGCATCTCACATTTGATCAAATAGGTCGAATGGCTTATGCATTCGCCTTTTGTTCCCCTGCGTCACTGGTTTTCCCTAACCCCCTAAAAACTAATCATTTTTTAGCCTTCTGTATCATGATTTCAAAGCAACAAAACCAATTCACAACACGGATGCACTAAACAAATGCCGAGGGATATGACTGCCTTAGAACAAAAAAATGTACTTCCATTGACGGGTGCGCAGCGAAATGTCTGGTTTCACCAGAAGATTGACTCCGCGGCAACGTCCTACAATGCGGGTCAGCATATTGTGATTGAAGGAGATCTCGACACACTGAAGCTTGATCGCATTCAACAACAACTTGTTCAGCAGACTGAAATTCTCAGGATCCGCTTTGTAGAGATCGACCAAGAGCCCTTCCAAGCCTACTTCGACTTGACGGCTCCAGCTCTTGCTCAGTGGGATTTACGAAACGATCCAAATCCTGAGCGCGCAAGCGAGGTACTTGTTGACTCGCAGCAACGCGCACACTTTGATCTTGAGCAGGGGCCGCTCTTTCGTTTTGGTCTGATCAGACTTGCAGAAAAACGCTGGATTTGGTTCTGGTTTTATCATCACATTATTATGGATGGCGCCGGCGTTGCAAGTATGCTCTCGCGCTTGGTCAGATCCTATTGTGAGAACGAATTAGTTGCGCCTGAAACAGCGCTCTCTTGGTCGCAGGCCGTGTTGGAGGATGCAGATTATCGTCAAAGTCCACAATGGCAATCCGATAGTGAATATTGGAAACAAGAGCTAAATGGTATTCACACACCCGCAACCCTCTCTGCTCGCCCTCCTATTCTTGGTGACCTCCAGACTTGCGAAACCGTCAGCACCAACCTGCAGAGGATTGATTTCGATCGTATTGCATCATGGGGAAAACAGAATAACTTAAGTCCATACCCTTGCTTTGCGGCAGCTGTGGCTACTTATCTATCGCGCATGACGGGTGAAACGGATCTTTGCATTGGTTGTCCGACAGATGGTCGCAACAGAAAGACTCGCTCAACACCCGGCATGCTGACAAATGTACTTTCACTGCGAGCCGAAGTATCTCCCAGTCAAAGTTTGCTTGAGATTGCGCGTCAATTTTCCATTCAATTAAAACAAGCGCTTCGACACAGACAATTTCCACTTGGAGAGGTTGTCAAACACCGCCTGACGCAAAACCTCTCAGAACCATTTTCCGTCTTGGTGAATCTGGAGAGCTTTGATCACCATGCTGATTTTGGAACGGCACAAGGAACGCTCTACACCAGAGCATCCGAACCTATTGCAGATTTACAGCTCTTTATATTTGATCGTCACGATGATGGCCCCGTAGAGTTGCGTCTGGCATTCAACACGAGGCGTTACTCAGCCGAAGAGGTCAATGCACATCTGTTCAGAATTTCTCAATTGATTCAGCTAATGCCGGAGTCAGGAGAGGACAATATTGCCAGAATTTCACTGCTTGACTCAGCGCAACGCAGTGCGGTGCTCGCCGAGTCTTGTGGCGCACAATTAGACTTATCTGCTCAGCCTCACAACCTGACGGACCTGTTTGCCGCCCAGCTCGCTTTGACTCCCGAGCACAGCGCCTTAATTTTTGAATCACACACCGGCGCGCCCGCGAGCCTGAGCTTTGCCGAGCTTGATGCTCAAT
>CAINDJ010000456.1 GCA_903847325.1 uncultured beta proteobacterium
AAAAGAATGGAAAAAACTAGACCCTCACATCAAGCAGCAATTTAAGTTCAAGCTCGAAGAAAGATTAAGTAATCCGCGATTACCCTGCGCAAAACTGTCAGGACATCCTGATCGTTACAAAATCAAACTTCGGAGCATTGGCTACCGGCTTATCTACGAAGTCCAAGATAATGAGGTGCGTGTGGTGGTCGTTGCC
The DNA here is from genome assembly GCA_903847325.1 of uncultured beta proteobacterium. Taxonomy (GTDB): domain Bacteria; phylum Pseudomonadota; class Gammaproteobacteria; order Burkholderiales; family Burkholderiaceae_B; genus Zwartia. The sequence goes on from CAINDJ010000456.1 coordinate 197, forward strand.
GTCGGCAAACGCGAAAGAAATCAAGTGTATCTCGCTGCAAAAAATCGCTAACATTAATTTAATACGTACTTATTCATCTCAGGTGCACGCATGGCTGACTTGTTTGACAACCCAATGGGACTATGCGGTTTCGAGTTTGTTGAATTTGCATCGCCCACACCAAATGTTTTAGAGCCACTGTTCGAGAAAATGGGTTTTACCCTGGTGGCGAAACACCGCTCTAAAAATGTGGTTCTCTATCGCCAGGGCAATATCAATTTCATCGTCAATCGCGAGCCCAAAAGTCTGGCTGGTTATTTTGCAGCCGAGCACGGCCCTTGCGCGTGCGCCCTGGCCTTCCGCGTTAAAGACTCACACATTGCCTACAATCGCGCACTTGAGCTGGGCGCTCAACCGATTGATATCCCGACGGGCCCCATGGAGCTGCGGCTACCTGCGATCAAAGGTATTGGTGGCGCACCACTGTATCTGATCGATCGATTCGAGGATGGCAAAAGCGTCTATGACATTGATTTTGAATTTATCGAAGGTGTTGATCGTCATCCCAAGGGCCATGGATTCAAGATCGTTGATCACCTGACCCATAATGTCTACAAAGGCCGCATGGCATTCTGGGGAACATTCTACGAACAGCTCTTTAATTTCCGCGAAATCCGTTACTTTGATATCAAAGGTGAATACACGGGTCTGACCAGCCGTGCCTTGACTGCGCCAGACGGAATGATCCGTATTCCTCTAAATGAAGAATCCGGCAAAACAGGTGGGCAGATCGAAGAATTCCTGATGCAGTTCAATGGCGAAGGTATCCAGCACATCGCGTTGCTGACAGACGATTTACTCTCAAGTGTTGATTCATTATTAAAGGCTGGCATTCCGCTCATGTCCGCGCCCAATGCCAGTTACTACGAAATGCTGGATGAGCGCCTGCCCGGCCACTGCGAGCCCGTCAAAGAGCTGCAAATGCGTGGCATTCTCGTTGATGGTTCAACAGCAAATGGCGAAAAACGCTTATTACTGCAAATTTTTTCCCAAACTCTCCTGGGTCCGGTATTCTTTGAGTTCATTCAAAGAAAACGAGACGAAGGTTTCGGCGAAGGCAACTTTAAAGCGCTTTTTGAATCCCTCGAACGTGATCAGTTACGTCGAGGCGTCCTGGATGTAGATCAGAATAAAGGGTGAATCATGAAAACCGAACGCTTTCATCACGTCGCATATCGCTGCCTCGATGCGAAAGAAACTGTTGAGTGGTATGTCAAACACCTTGGCATGAATTTTCAGCTGGCGATCGCTGAAAACCAGGTGCCATCGACCAAAGCACCCGATCCATATATGCATGTATTTCTGGATGCAGGTCAAGGCAATGTACTAGCATTTTTCGAGCTACCTAATTCACCGGCGATGGGACGCGACACCAACACGCCTGAGTGGGTGCAGCACATCGCCTTTAAGGTCGATAGCCTTGAGGCATTGAACGATGCCAAAGCCAAACTTGAGGCAGCAGGGATCAGTGTGATCGGCATTATTGATCACACCATATTTAAAAGCATTTATTTCTTTGATCCAAATGGACATCGCCTGGAGCTGGCTGTCGACATCGGTACGCCTGACATGTATAAAAAACTGGACGAGGTGAAATGGGAGATGCTCCGCGAATGGAGCCAAACCAAAAAAGCACCAACGCATGCGGACTGGATGCATAAGAAAGAATTTCAGTCGGAAAAAGGCTAACTGTTAACAATTCCTATGATTTAAATCACATTATCCGCACTTGATTTATCCAATAATGTACGCATAAGTTAAGTATCAGCTTAATTTATGAATTTTCTTAGGAGTACATGCAATGGGATCTATTGAACTGTCAGTCACTGGCATGACCTGCGGTAACTGTGTGAAACATGTAGATCACGCAATTCGCGCCATAACAGGTGTTGAGGACGTCCAGGTGGATTTGGCTTCCGGTAATGTCGTTGTTCAGGGAGCATTCCCAAAAGGGTTTGATCCAATCATCGCTGCACTCGCCGAAGAAGGTTATCCAGCGACGGTCACATCTGGCATTCAGAAAGAATCTGTAGCCAAAACTGGTAGCTGCAAGAGCGGTGGCAGTTGTTGCTGCAACTGATCCGGATAACTACCGTTGAATTTTCCGCTCAGCCATATCGCTTCACTTTGTAAATACACCGGCATTAGCTTTACCGCCGGCTCAATCACGCACGGCTCATTCAGCAGTGAGCGGTCTTACCTGACCGCAGCGATTGGTATTTGCATTTATCTGCTGGGCGGAATTCTAGAAAAAGCTGTACATCCCGATAAAAACCATTCATGGTCAGATCTGCTGATAATCGGCATCGTGGCCTCGATTGGCTTAGGTTTTTTTACTGGCGGTTTACAACATTTTCCGGATTCACCTGCTCGTAGCGCTTGGGTTGTGCCAACGGGATTCGTCATGAGTTTGCTCGCCCTGTACCTGATGGAAGGTAAAGGCCGGGTCAAACTTAGTAAAGTATTGACCTATGGCGCGCTCAGCCTCGCTGTCGTAATCGGCGCATCCTACATCGCATTAAATTACTTTAATGCGCAAGGCCCCTCACAAAGTCATGATCATGGACATGGCCAAACAGATAAGGATGCGAGTCCTCCAGCGCATGAGCACGGACAATCAGGCAGCGCAGCGGTGACGCAGTCGGCATCCTCAGTCCCGATGCGCGAGTTATTGATCGAGGTCGATGACACCATGCGGTTCACACCCGCAGTCTGGAGTGCGGTCGCGGGCGAGCCAGTACGTATCACACTGGTCAACAAAGGCAAAGTCGATCACGAGCTCGTCATTGGCACCGAGGCTGAAATCTTACGACATGCAAAGGATATGACTACGCCCAACGCTGCGACTAGTCACCACCATACCAACGATATCTTGGCTAAACCCGGGCAGCAAGCAGAATTGGTTTGGACCTTTAAAGAAGCTGGCAACTATGCCATGGCCTGCTTTGAGACTGGGCACTATGAGGCGGGGATGAAAGGTGTGGTCACTGTGACAACGCCACATAAGCATTAATTCATACGCTGCTTTCTCATAAAACGGACATTCATATTACGGACATTCACATTACTGTCATCTAAGACTATTACAGTTAAAAGACTGTTAACTGTCCGTTAGAGTGACTTCGAATGAATATCCAGCTCCGTTTGACTGCCGTGTGCGTTGCACTCGCATTAATTTCAACAACAGCGGTTACCTTGGCCGGGAACGCGGAGCAAAATACCGGCCTGCGCGTCTTACCTCCGACCGGGACAGAACTGTTTGCTGGTCAGCGTTTTGATCTCAGGGTCGAATCACAGATACCCGCGCGCGAGTCACCTCGCCTTGTACGCCTGACAGTCAACGGAACGAATTTCACAGAGATTTTTAATCGCCGCATCGCGCAGCAAGGCGAAGGATCTGAGTCAGGTACACCCTCCTCCAAAATGCTTTTCGGAGCCTCTGCCAGAAATTTGAGCTTTGATCAGCCAGGCCATTACGCGGTCGAAGCGACGGTGCTGATCGATGGTGTCGAGCGACAAATTAAAAACGAATATAACGTCGCGCCAGCACCCAATCCTAAAGATCCTGCAGCAGCCAGAAAGCTAGTCTTTTTCCTGGGTGACGGAGTGGGACTGCCGATGTGGACAGCGGCTCGTATTGTTGGCAAAGGCGTGACCGAAGGACGCACCAACGAACCTTTGGCCATGGAAAAAATGGCAACCCACGGCATCAGTCGCACCACAGCATTTGACTCGCTCATCACAGATTCGGCGCCCGGTATGGCGAGTCTCATCAGCGGCATGAAAATGTCAAATAACAGCTTGCAGGTTGCCGTGGACAATACGCCCGAAAATCCCATCGACAATCCGCGCATCGAAACAATCTTTGAATATATGAAACGCGTGCATGGCTGGAAAATCGGTGTCGTCACAGATTCATTCCTCGTCGATGCAACGCCCGCAGCGCTCCAGGCGCATAACCGGTCACGACGCAACTATCAGAATATCGCGCAGCAAATGATCGGTTATTACGACGATCAGAGTGCCATGAAAAAGACGGGCTATCTCTCTCTCGCTGAATTATCAAAACCGCTGGATGTTTTAATGGGCGGCGGAGCAGCACATTGGATGAGTGAAAAAAATCCAGCGCTTCGAAGTTTTTATCAATATGCGAGCGGTGGTCGCAAGGATGTCGATTTACTCGCAGACATCGCTCCCGCCAAAGGCTATCAGGTTGTTCGCAATCTTGATGAAATGAAAAATGCACCAGATGATCAAAAGTTACTTGGCATTTTCACGGGAGAGTTTCGAAAAACATCCACTGGTCTGGGGCTGGACAATATACCTGGCGTGCTTGATCGTTTAGTCGCGCGTGGTGCAGCCACCATTCGTGGGCGCGCTGCTGACGATGCTGCGCTGGGCATGAATATTGCGCCTCCACAAGGTACGGATTGTGGTCAGACGGTGATGAAGTGCTTTCAAAATGTACCCATGAAAGTTGAGATGGTGAACAAAGCCATCACAGTGCTTGAGCGGCTCTCAGCAAAAGAGCCGCGTGCAGATGGTGGCTGGATGCTGCTTGTCGAGCAGTCACAGTCAGACAAGATGGGCCACATACTTGAATATGACCGTTCAATCTATGAAGTGATTGAACTCGATCAGGTGATTGGCT
>CAINDJ010000457.1 GCA_903847325.1 uncultured beta proteobacterium
AACCAACCAACAGCACTCCTCAACAAAAAGCTTACCCCCCTGCGCTCCCCTTTCAGATTCCACCCAAACTTTTACCGGAGTCAGGCTGGGATCAGCTCATTACGATTACTGAAGTCAGACTAAAAAACTCGACGCTGTTTGCAGTCGAGCCCGTGACATTTAAATCATTAAAGGATACTGACAGTGGTTATATCTTTGTGTTGAATCAAGAGCTGGGTGTCAACGTATTCGCTAAGAACTACAAACAACTCGTACTGGATGTACACGAATACATAGATTTTCTATGGACGAAATACGCGCGCGCAGATGACAGTTTGCTGACTACGGCCGCGCAACAGATCAAAATGCATCTGCTGAAAACGTTTATTGAGCGGCAACTTGTTGCTTGAGTAAAAAAACAATCTCTTTAAATGAAGGACGTTGTTTGACGTCACTATTCAAACAACGATCTCTCAAGCTAACTAATTCATATTGAGTTGCACTTTTTTGGTTCGCGGTTTCTTGTATCGGGATTTCTTGGCCAGCGCTTTCTTGAGCAGCATCGACACGCGCCAATAACTCCTCGAGCAAACACCCAAACGCCCGCACCTCGATCCTCTCCAGCCCACGCGCCTGCTCTGCATCACTCTCAGAAACAAAACACGCCGCACCAAAATCTCCTAGCAAACCATGGCCGGCATCATCGACAAGAATATTGTGCGCGTAAAAATCGCCATGCATAATGCCATTGGCATGCAGCTGCTCGGCCACACTCGCCATATCCAGCGCAATGCGTAGCGCTTGACCCAAACTAAACCTCATCTCTGGCGCGTATACATCGCGCGTGCATGATTCAAGGCTCGGCGGACCGGCCAGATTGCGATAGTGGCTCCCCACTAAGGACATCACCAGACCCGCAACATCCTCTGGATGACCATCGATTTTGCCTTGGACGGTAATCAAATTAGGATGCGACCCCGCCCGCATACAAGCCGCCATTTCGCTATAGGGCAGACCGTCACTGGTGAGCTCCCCCTTAAACAGCTTAACGGCAACATCTTTACGTCCCTCAGCGCCACGCTCGGTCGCGTTGGGATTGGCAAAATCAATATGACCGTTGATCGTAGCCTGATAAATCACCCCCGACGCTCCCTCGCCCAGCTTGTGTTGCAACGCCAACCGGTCCCAAGGCACCAACGCCACCGGCGCATCAACCAACGCCCGCGCCTCCAGACCAGCACAAAAAGGATTACCCGAGTAACTCAACCAGGACAGGCGCGGTAATTCCAGCAACCACGCGGGCAACTCCTCCAACTGATTCGCGGCGATTCGCAACAACTCCAGATTTTTACAAGCCGCGAGTTCGACAGGCAGCGCTTTTAATCGATTGCCTGCCACCATCAGCTTTTGTAATAAAGGTCTGCGACCCAATTCCGCCGGGAGCTCTTCAATCTGATTCCCCGTCAGGATCAGCCAGCGCAAATTAGGTGGCAAAGACTCAGGTGACACGTACGCAATACGATTATTCCTAAACCCCACCATACTCAGACTCTTGCAGCGCCCCAACACCTCAGGCAGCTCCGTAAACGGGTTGTCCGAGCAAAACAGCACGCGCAGCTTGTGCAGCCGGTCAAAATCGTCAGGCAGAGAGATGAATTCATTCCCCGAAATATCCAGGATTTCCAGGGTATCGGCCATATCAAAGATTTCCCGGGGGAATTCCTTGAGCCCTGCACGTAGATTGAATCGGTTTGAGTTAGGGTTCAACGCGAGGTTCTGAGGTGTATTCATAGCGGTATTCATATTGCTCAAGCTTAACAAATGCAGAGGGAGTAAACTTTCCCCTCAGTGTTTACCTACCGCTCGTTAACCCACCCCTCACACCCTGAGCTCAAAGCATGATCCTTGTCACAGGCTGCGCCGGCTTTATCGGCAGTAACTTTGTCCACACCTGGCTAGCAAGCCATGACGACCCGATCGTCAACCTGGACAAACTCACCTACGCCGGCAACCTCGACAATCTCGCCTCGCTCGCGCATGACAAGCGCCATATTTTTGTCCAAGGCGATATTGGTGACCGCGTCCGCGTGGATGCGCTCCTCGCACAATACAAACCCCGCGCCGTCCTGAATTTTGCAGCCGAGTCGCATGTCGACCGCTCGATTCATGGTCCGGGGGATTTTATCCAGACCAACGTAGTGGGTACTTTTAATCTGCTCGAATCCGTGCGTGCCTACTGGTCGGCATTGCCTGATAACGAGAAAGCTGCATTCAGATTCCTGCACGTCTCGACTGACGAGGTCTACGGCACCTTAGCGCCCCAGGATCCGCCTTTTGCGGAAACAAACCCCTTTGAGCCCAACAGCCCCTACGCTGCGAGCAAAGCGTCCTCCGATCATCTAGTCCGCGCCTGGCACCACACCTATGGCCTGCCCGTGCTGACCACGAATTGCAGCAATAACTACGGCCCCTTTCATTTCCCGGAAAAGCTCATCCCACTGGTCATCCTCAACGCACTCAATGGCAAACCCCTGCCCATTTATGGCGATGGACAACAAGTGCGCGACTGGTTATTCGTACAAGACCATTGCCGCGCGATCGCACGCGTGCTGGAATCAGGACGCCTGGGCGAGACCTACAACATAGGCGGCTGGAACGAAATGGCCAATATCGACGTCGTCAAAACCATCTGCTCCAGACTCGATGTGCTGCGCCCCCGCGCAGATGGCAAGCCCTATGCGAATCAGATCACCTTTGTCGCAGACCGTCCGGGACATGACCGACGTTACGCCATCGATGCGCGCAAAATCGAAAGCGAGCTCGGCTGGAAACCCCAAGAGACCTTCGAATCCGGCATTCAAAAAACCGTACAGTGGTATCTGGACAATCCAAAGTGGGTTGAGGGCGTGACCAGCGGCGAATACCGCAAATGGATTGGCAAACAGTACGGCTAAGCAGAGCAATATGAAAATCTTTTATGGCTGGAAAATGGTTGCGGCCGCAGCCGGCATGCAATTCCTGGCCTCACTGTTCCTGTTTCAAGCGCTAGGCGCCTATGCCTCGCTGATCATTGAGGAAAAAGGCTGGAGCAAAACCTCGGTCTCGGGCGCGATTTCCATGCAATCCATGGAGGGCGTATTTCTCGGGCCCGTCATGGGTGTATTTCTGGATAAATTTGGTTCCAAGCAAATCCTGCGCATCGGCGTCATCATTATGGGCATCGGCTTTATGGTGCTTAGCCAGATCGAGACCATTCAGAGCTTTTATGTCGCCGTCCTCATCCTCGCGGTCGGCACCTCGCTCGCCGGATATTTTCCATTGAACGTTGGCATCATCCAGTGGTTTGAAAAAAAGCGCGCCCGCGCGCTCTCGACAGTCGGGGTCGGCCTCGCCCTGGGTGGGATTTGTGTACCGCTGGTCGCGATCACCATGCAGACCTTTGGCTGGAGAGCGACCGCCTTTGGCTCAGGCGTTCTGATCATCCTGCTCGGTTTTCCGCTGGCGAGCGTGTATCGCAAGAGACCCGAGGATTTTGGTGAGCATGTCGACGGCATCGACCCTGGCAAACAGCCCAAAGACAACACCTCCACGCTGGCTCAAGCCGAAACCAAAGCCGAGCCATCGTTTACCACGATGCAGGCATTGCGCACCCGCTCATTCTGGTTACTCGGTGCGGGTCATGCGTTTGCGCTACTAGTCGTGACTGCGGTCAATGCCCACGCGATCAATCACATGCGGATTTCGCTGGACTACACGATCTCACAGGCTGCGATCATCATTACCGTGATGACTGCCTTTCAGCTAGCCGGCGTGTTGATCGGTGGTTATCTGGGTGATAAATATCAAAAAAGGCTGCTCTGCGCGACGTGCATGATCATGCACGCGATTGGCTTGTTGTTTCTGACCTTTGCGACAGGGCGCGGCGCGTTGATTGTGTTTGCCGTGCTGCATGGCCTGGCCTGGGGAATCCGCGGGCCTTTCATGCAGGCCATCCGGGCGGATTACTTTGGTCGGCAGTCTATTGGTCAGATCCTGGGGATCTCGGGGATCATCGTGGCAGTCGGGCAGTTTACCGGACCATTGGTCGCAGGCGTGCTGGGCGATGCGACGGGCAACTACAAGCTTGGGTTTACCGTACTGGCGTTGACTGCAGCAACAGGCTCGGTTTTGTTTTTAATGGCGCGTAAGCCTGTGTTTCCTGGGGTGGCAACGGCTAAGTGAAGTTACAAACTGATACAGAAGTTTCAACTTTTGAAATATAAAATCAAGCCTTAGCACATACACTCCCTCTAGTGACGCTGTGTCACAAAGACGTCTAGAACTGGGGGTGTATTATTTCTTCGCTATCGCCACAACGCATGCTCAGCATCGATGTTGTATTCGATTTTGAAGCTGAGGTTTTAAATGGTGAATATGATTGGCAACCATCTGATTACTATAATAATGATATTGATTCATATTTTTGGAATAAATATACAGAAGAAACATTAAAAAGAATAATT
>CAINDJ010000458.1 GCA_903847325.1 uncultured beta proteobacterium
AAGAAAAAATTACTAACAAATCGTGACGGCGAAGTAAAAGATTTGTCTGAAATTTCAGAGGACGTTTTTAAGTCAGCTGAAAAAGTATTGTCGGCATCTCTATTAAAAAAAGTAGCAGTGCGTGGGCAACAAAAAGCACCAGTTAAAGACCGTATAACAATACGCTTGTCTCACGAAGTTGTAACAAAGTTTCGTGCGACCGGAGATGGATGGCAGGCAAGAGTTGATGCGGCACTCAAAGAGTGGTTAAGCACTCACCCCTCTGCAATTTGATCAGCAACTTAAATCGCGACCAGCCCACCGTCCACCAGATAAGAGCTACCGGTACAAAAGCTCGAGTCGTCGCTGGCGAGGAACAACATCATTTTTGCGACCTCGTCCGTGTGGACATAACGTCTGAACGGAATCGTGGCCAGGATGGCTTTCTTAGCTTTGTTCTCGTCCGCGGGCGTAAAGCCGTGCTCAATCTCTCGCATCATTCTTGATTCTACGGGGGCGGGGTTGACAGTGTTGACTCGGATTTTGTCCCGGGCGAGTTCGACGGCAGCGGTTTTCGCTAAGCCAATTAATGCGTGTTTACTCGTGACATAGGGGCCAGCCATTCCCGCCGCGACGAGCCCCATGACCGATGAAGTCACTACGATGCTGCCGCCTCCGCGTGCGCGCAGCAACGGTGCGGCGTGCTTGATGGCCAGCCAGGCACTGCGAACGTTGACCGTCATCACTTGATCGAATTCCTCAACCAGGCAGTGTTCGAGGGTCTTGCCCGCAGGGCCTGCGATCCCCGCATTGGCCAGCACGACATCCAGACCGCCAAAATGTTTGACAGCTGTTGCCATGCATGCACGAACTTCCAGATCATTTGATACATCTGCCACAACGCTTATTGCATGCGCCTGGCCAAGTTCAGTGATGAGTTGTTCGAGTTTGGCTGCGTCACGATCAACCAGGACAACGCGAGCCCCCTCAGCGATAAACAGGCGTGCCGCGGCCTGACCAATGTCGCCCGCTGCACCTGTAATGACGCATACCTTGTTCGTAAGACGGCTCATGATTATTTCCTGATCAAATGAATCCAACCCGCATCCAGCCAGTCGGCCAGTGCTTCTACTGCATCTTGCGAGAATTTTTTTGCTGCAGGATTGTTACCGGCGAGCGCGCGTTCGTCAGCGAGGATTTTTAAACCCGCTTCAGCATTTACAGCCGCGACCTCGCCATTGATAAATAATTGTTTGCCACGGTAAAGCATACGGGTGCGACGATCTAGCACCCAGTGTGTGTAGGGTGCGGCATCATCATCCTCGTCCCCAGCATCCTCGTAGCTATCAAAGACTGCTGCCTGATTCGGCTCTGTTAACCAGCAGCCCAGGAATCGATGCGCGAGCGCTTCGTCGAACTTGATTTTTGAGACGGCTTTGACCGCTGTTTGAATCAGGCCCTCTGGAATTTCAGCAGGGTGATCTGTCGCGACTTGCTTGGGGTCACGATAGAGCGCATCTAATTTAGGGCCAGGCAAGGGAGGTTCGCCATATGGACCACTCGCGAGACCCGCGCGCGCGACGATCTGGTCTGCAGCCGCCTCGAGCATGCCGCGTGCGAGAGCGGCCTCATCCGGCGCACGAAAACCGATGGAGATGGTCATGCATTCGTCGAGTGCTACACCGTCATGTGCGGCCTGCGGGGGCAGGTAGAGCATGTCGCCTGGTTCAAGGATGAGTTCTTGTTCAGGCACAAAGTCAGATAAGATTTTCAGGGGCAATCCATCGACTAAAGAGAGGTCGCTCTGCTGGCCAAACTGCCAGCGACGACGTCCATGTGCCTGTAATAAAAACACATCGTAACTATCAAAGTGTGGACCCACGCCACCGCCTACTGTAGCCAGACTGATCATCAGATCATCGAGTCGCGCGTCTGGCACGAATCTGAATTGATTCATCAGCGCACAGGCCGCATCGTCATGGATATCAACGCTTTGCACGAGTAAGGTCCAGTCGGGTGTCGATGCTTTAGGCAGACGGTTAAAAGGGCCGCAATCCATTTGCCACTGGTCTTTTTCACGTTGAATCAAACGGGATTCGACTTCATCCTGTTTGCTCATTTTTTTGAGCGCAGCAACAGAAATCGGAGACTTGAAACCTGGAATGGCTTGTCTGATCAGCAGAGGTTTTTTCTGCCAGTAGGTTTTCATGAATTGTGCTGGGGTGAGACCCCCGAGCAATGTGAGTGGTTGATCAGGATTCATGAAAATTTTTAACCTTTATCAAAGCGTACACCTCAAGGTAACAAATTCTTTAATTGGTACAGCGCATCGAGTGCTTCGCGTGGGCTGAGCGTATCGGGATCGAGCACACTTACGGCCTGGCTCAGAGCGGCCATGGCCTCTGCCGCTTCAGCAGCCTCCTGCGCTGCAGCATCGTGATCGATCACTTCGCCAAATAAGCCGAGCTGTGGAGTGGGTGCCCCCTGAGATTCCAACCGCTCCAGCTCGCGTGAGGCATGGCGAATCACTGCGGCTGGAATACCCGCACGCTGAGCGACTTGAATACCATAGCTGCGGCTAGCCGGCCCATCTTTGACTTCATGTAAAAACACAATCCCAGCGGGTGACTCAGCAGCCGCCAGATGGACGTTAGCCGTGTTCGATTGCTCGTTAGGCATCCGTGTCAGCTCGAAATAGTGCGTGGCAAACAATGTCAGTGCGCGATTGTGTGTGACCAGGCGTTGGGCAATCGACCAGGCGAGAGCCAGACCATCGTATGTTGATGTTCCCCGGCCGATTTCATCCATCAGCACCAGACTTTGCGACGTGCTCGAGGCAAGGATCGCGGCAGCCTCGATCATCTCCATCATAAATGTGGAACGCCCGCCTGCTAAATCATCGGCCGCACCAATCCGTGTAAATATCCGGTCAATCGGGCCGATCGAGGCTGACTTGGCGGGAACAAAACTACCGATGCGCGCGAGCAGGCTGATGAGTGCAACCTGACGCATATAGGTTGATTTACCGCCCATGTTCGGGCCGGTGATAACCAGTAACGCGCGATGTGCGTTGAGCACGCAGGAGTTAGGTGTGAATCGCTCAATCGATCGCTCCACAACAGGATGACGACCTAATTCAATCTCAATTGTGGTCTGTTCAGTTAATAAAGGTGCAACCCAGTCGTTTTTCTGTGCATGGTGGGCTAATGCAACGAGCGCATCGAGCTCGGCGCAGGCAGACGCGCACGCCGCCAGCCCATTGACCATTGGCGTGAGCAATTCAAGGACTTGATCAAACAGCCATTTTTCACGTGCGAGCGAGCGATCCTGAGCCGAGAGGACTTTGTCTTCCCAGAGTTTGAGCTCAGGGGTGATGTAGCGTTCGGCGTTTTTGAGTGTCTGACGGCGACGATAGTCCTCAGGGACTTTGTCTGCTTGCGCACGACTGACTTCAATAAAGAAACCGTGCACGCGATTAAATTCCACGCGCAATGTGGAGATGCCTGTCCGTTCACGTTCCCGTGCCTCGAGTTCGAGCAAATAGGTGCCATTATCTGAAGAGATGGCGCGCAACTCATCGAGGTCTTCATCAAAGCCTGTTGCAATGACACCGCCATCGCGCACCATCGAGGCGGGTTCCTCGGCAATCGCACGATAGAGCAGTTCATGCATGCCCTCAGGGGGCATCAGCATACTGGCTGTATCGCTCAGGCGTTGCCCGTATCTCGGATCTAAATCTGCGCTTGAATTTTCGATGGCGGACAGTACATTTTGTTGCAGACTTGGAAGTGCCGCGAGAGCATCGCGCAAGCTCGCGAGCTCTCGTGGGCGTACCGAAAGCAATGCAATACGTGTGGCGATCCGCTCGAGATCAGGCAACTTGTCCAGATCCGCGCGCAAAGACTGCAAGACGGACGTTGCGTGGAGCAATTCACTACTCTGCGTACTTGCACCCATCAAGCATGTGATCGCCGCCTGACGCGCTTGTACGGGAGCATTGTCACGCAAAGGGTGATGCAGCCAGTGTCGAAGTAATCGGCTGCCCATCGGGGTGCAGCACGTATCCAAGATCGAAAAGAGCGTGGGGGATTCTTCACCCGCCAGCGTCCGTGTCAGCTCGAGATTGCGACGCGTCGCGGGATCCATTAATACATATTGACTCGCGCGGTCAGCCACCAGCGTTTGAATGTGTGACAACGCGTGCGTTTGCGTGCGGCCCGCATAGCGCAGTAAGGCACCGGCTGCGCAAATCGCGGTGGGGAGATCGTCGACATCAAAACCAGACAAAGACTGTGTCTTGAAATGAGCCAGTAAGTGCGCGTTGGCTTGCTCGGCTTCAAAATGCCAGGGTGGAATGCGTGTCGCCGCAGCCTGTAAGGTGAAATCAAACTGCGCATCATCAGCAATGATGATCTCTGCCGGATCGATGCGGTGCAGTTCCGAATCAAGCGCCTCAGGGGCGCACTCGGTTATTTTGAAGGCGCCATTGGCCAGGTTAAGCCAGGCAATCCCCGCCCGAGGGGATTGCCTGGCTTTTTTTGGAATAAATACTGCGGCAACACAGCGATCCGCTTTGGAGGGCAACAAGGCTTCGTCAGTCAGCGTGCCTGGCGTCACGATCCGCACAATCTTGCGTTCAACCGGCCCTTTGCTTGCTGCAGGATCACCGATTTGTTCACAAATCGCGACCGACACCCCTTGGGCGACCAGTTTGGCGAGGTATTGCTCAGCAGCATGGTAGGGCAGACCCGCCATCGGGATCGGCACACCATTAGATGAACCACGCCGCGTCAACGTCAGGTTAAGCAGCCGTGCACCACGCTCGGCATCCTCGTAGAACATTTCGTAGAAGTCACCCATACGGTAGAGCAGCAATAGCGGTCCCGCCTCGGCTTTGAGGCGGTGATACTGTTGCATCATCGGCGTATGGTTGCTGAGATCTGTCTCGGCGGTTTCGTTAAGGCCTTGATTTTTCAAGGTTTATTTTCTCGTTTAATTGCTGATCATCTGCGGATAACGCTCGACCGACCCTTTGGCCAGTACGCCTCTCTGTTCTAACAGTTGAACACAACGCATGGTCAGATCAAATGATTTGTAACAAACGTGGCTGATCAACGCCAGGTGCTTGAGTTGCTCATCGGTCATGCCATCGGGTTTGGTGAAATCCCGGACATACACCATGTCGGCTTCCATCAACTGATTCAGGGGGTGTGTTGGGTTGTTGTTCACAACCATTGGGGAAATAATCCAGTTCTTGATGGTCGCAAAGCAGTGCGGCACAAAACCCTGATTTCTTAACTCTGCATCGATCTGAGCAAAGGTGGGCTGATTTTCGTACAGGGGCATGAATGAAATTTCAGTCTGAATCGCAACCGTATGGGCCAGCTTTTGGCGACCATGCTTGAACACGTCCATTTCCCCACCTTGAATATCAATTTTCAGATAGTCGAGGTGCTCGATTTCGTCAATGGAATCAAGGGTTCGCGTCTGGATGGAGATTTTTTCTTTCACCTTGCCAAATTCAGCAAAGATCCCAAATGTCTGGAGCATATTTTTGTCTGGGGTCAGTAGACTCGTCATGCCCGAGGCCTGACAAATGTTCAGCGTTTGCTCAGAGCCATTTCCAATTGCGTAGGGCAGGTAACGTTCATTCTGTCCTTTTTTCTTTAGCAATACGTTGAGCGCATCTTGCTGGGGCTCAAATCCCGTTACCTGGCAGAGGTTGTTGGCCACCATCATCGGACGATAGGGCGGCTCGCCGTCAATTGGATTCGCACCGATATCGACTATTTCGGTCAGTCTGGCGGGTTTGAGTAATTGAAGAAGGTTTTGAATCGACATGTTCTGGATGAATTGGTTAGGCACTAAATAGTTTGCTGTCAATAATCATAAATGGTTTACGAAACATTACACGTAATTATCGTTTAAGTGATGGGCCACTATCCCGAGTATTCTTTGTTCAATATCTCGTTTGTTAAATTTAATGAATTCCATATTCATCCGAATGTTCGACGCACTAAAGCGTGATCGTCTGCTGTTAGTTCTTGCGGGCGTGGCGGTGCTATTGATGTTCTGGTTTAGACCTTCATTTGCAAGCCTGGGCAAAGCCATTGACTGGCCGACGATCACGACACTATCAGGTTTGTTAATCCTCGCGCGCGGGCTTGAGGCCAGCGGACTGCTTAATCAGCTGGCCACATCGATGATCACGCATCTGCATCGTGAGCGATCGCTGGCAGTTTTTCTGGTGATCACCGCCGCCGTACTCTCTACGCTGCTGACCAACGACATTGCATTGTTTGTCGTTGTGCCTTTGACTTTGGGACTACGCCATCTGGCTGTCTTGCCCATCAGTCGACTGATTATCTTTGAGGCACTGGCAGTCAATGCGGGTTCTATGCTTTCACCTATTGGTAATCCGCAAAATATTTTGTTGTGGCAGCAGTCCGGTCTCAGTTTTATGTCGTTCGTCAGTCAGATGCTGCCTTTAACTGGAATCATTTTCTTTGCCTTGCTTGGCCTGACTGCTTTACGTTTTCCAGCCAGGGAAATCGAACTCCATGCGGATAGGCAGGAGAAAAAATCCGATCGCTCGCTTGCACAAATCTGTGCGGCATTATTCGTATTGTTTATCGTTGCAGTCGAGTACAAATATTCAGCGTTGGGACTGGTTGTTGTACTGACAGTTTTGTTATTTCGCGCGCGCAGATTGGTACTCGAAGCAGACTGGCTGCTGATCCTCGTTTTCATACTGATGTTTGTGGATATTCATTTGCTGGGGCAGTTGCCGTGGTTGCACGAGACAATGTTCACGCTCGCGCATGGCACAGCGGTCCATCAATTATGGCTCTCAGCAATCGTTTCGCAATTCATCAGTAATGTTCCGGCTACGATTCTTTTATTGCAATACACCCCTGCGAGCCAGGCGATTGCCTTTGGTGTCAATGTAGGTGGCTTTGGACTTGCATTGGGATCTCTCGCAAATCTGATCGCATTGAGGATGTCGGGTGATAAGAGCATCTGGTGGTCTTTTCATGCATATTCATTTCCGGTGCTCGCGATGAGTTTAGGCGCGGCTGCGCTAGTTCTTTGATTTTTATGATATTTATCTTTTTTTTGGATTTTTCTGGCACTGGTTTGAACCGCATGTCTCAGTCTTGCCGTACTGATTCCTTATAATCATTTTTTTATTAGGGATTTCCCGCAATAGCCTATCTGGGTGAGCGATGGAGATCGCGTTTCTTCACTAGGCTTAATCATGCAATATCAGATGTTTTCATCCGCACGTCGCACCGCAGTGTCAATTTTGGGTGGCCTGGTCTGCTCGCTGGCTTTTTCAGTCGCAGCCCAAGGCAATTATCCCGACAAAGCCGTGCGCGTTGTCGTAGGCTTTTCTGCGGGTGGGACGACCGACGTCGTTGCACGTGTGTTGTCTAAAGAACTCTCGGACGAACTTGGTCAGAGCTTTATCGTTGAAAATAAACCTGGTGCTGGCAGCAACATCGCAACCGAATATGTTGTGCGTGCGCCTGCAGATGGCTACACCTTGTTGATGATGGCTGTGACCAGCACCATCAATCAGACGCTCTATCCAAATCTCAAATTCGATGTAACCAAAGATCTGGTGGCTGTTGGACTGGGGGCAAAGGTACCTAATTTGCTGGTTGTGAATCCAAAATTGCCGGTTAATAGCGTCAAGGAACTGGTCG
>CAINDJ010000459.1 GCA_903847325.1 uncultured beta proteobacterium
GTTATACCACGCGGCTTTCAGTGTTGACGATCTGGTCGACGATCTTGATCGGGATGCCCCGGTAGCTGTCAACCACCCGGCCGTCATAATCGTTCATCGACAACAGGACATTGCGATTGCGGACGGCCTGGATGTTCATCCAGTGCCGCAATGTGCGACTGCGATCAGCACGCCCGGCACTAAACCCGCGATGAACAACGCAGCAACCGACACATTATCGTCGGCGAGTGCATAAATGATCATGATGATCGAGGGCGGGATGATCGGTCCTACAATCGCTGTCGACGCAGTCAATGCTGCCGCATAGGATCGCGAGTAACCGGCTTTGTCCATCATGCGGATCAGCATTGATCCGGGACCCGCGGCATCAGCTAACGCTGATCCAGATATACCGGAAAAGAATGTGAGCGAAACTACATTGGTATAGCCCAACCCACCGCGCTTATGGCCGACAAACTGACCCGCGAATTTCAACAACACTTCGGTCAGGGATCCGCCACTCATCAACTCTGCGGCGAGGATGAAAAATGGAACCGCCATTAATGGAAAGCTATCAATACCGGTAAATGTTTCTTTAAGTAATACAAGCAGAGGAAAGCCTGCATCAGAAAAAACTAAGGCTGTAATAGTTGACAGACCCAGCGCAAACGCAACGGGTACACCGATCGCCAGATATATACAGGCGGAAACTAGCAGGAGGACGCTGGCGCTCATAGTGAGGCGCTCGCAGTGGCATCAAAGTCGCCGTCAGCTGCAAAGGTGCGATTCAAGATGTAGCCTTTGACAATCAAACTCCAGTGAATCAATGTCATGGCAGCTCCGATGGGCAGACCCGCATAAATAAACGCGATGGAAATTTGTGTGGCAGGTGTTTGCTGGTATTGCGTACGATCCATATACTCAAGGCCGTACCAGGTAAAAAAGATAAATAACGCAGTAATCAGCAAAGCGATGATGACGCGCATGCCTATGGCTACTGCACGCGGTAATGAGTCTTGAAGATTTTCTACAGCGATATGGCCACCGTAACGCAGCACCGGACCGCAACCAATAAAGGTCAACCAGATCATTAAATGACGCGCCACTTCTTCGGCCCACTCGATGGATACATTGGTGGTGTATCGCAACACGACATTGGCAAAGATGATGATGGACATCACTGCCAGTATCACGATCAGTAGCCATTTATTCGTGGCGACAAAATAGCGTTCTAAATTTTTCATGATTGAAATTTATTTTTAGATATAAAAAATGGTGGCGATGCATGGATCGCCACCATTGCGCTGGCTAACTTTATTTATAGTCTTGAATTTTCTTGATGTTATCAGCACCAAATTCTTTGCCATATTGAATGTAGGCTTGATCTAATGCCTTGCGGAAAGCAGGACCATCTACATCGCGCACAACAATCATGCCATCAGCCTCAAGCTGTGCAATGCCATTGGCTTCATCTTCGTTAACCTTTTTGCGTTGAGCAATATTGGCTTTTTTTGCTGCTTCGTAAAAAACCTTTTGATCTGCATCGCTCAGTTTTTTCATAAAGCGTGGCGAAGTCAAAAATAAAGCAGGCGAGTAAACGTGACCCGTTAAGGAAAGGTATTTTTGAACCTGTGAAAATTTAGACGCCAAAATCACTGGAATTGGATTTTCTTGGCCATCAACAATGCCTTGCTGGAGTGCACCGAACACTTCAGGAAATGCCATGGGTGTTGGGCGAATGCCAAAGGCTTTGTAGCCATCCATATGCACCTTGTTTTCCATCGTACGCATTTTTAAGCCAGATGCGTCTTCAGGTTTAACAATTGAGCGTTTGCTGTTGGTCATGTGACGGAAACCGTTTTCGGTCCATGTCAAAGCGACCAATCCCTTGGCAGGAAATTTTGTCAGTAATGCCTGACCTTCGGGACCATCAAAATAGCTGCGTGCATGGTCGTAATCGCGGAACAGGAAAGGAATATCAACGATTTTGACTTCGGGTACAAAATTACCCACTGGACCTGTAGAGGTATTGACGATATCGAGTGTGCCTAACTGGACGGCTTCGATCATCTCACGTTCACCGCCAACCGATCCGTTGGGAAATACCTGGCACTTGTAGCGATTTTGGGTGTTTTTCTCAATTTCTTCGCAGAATACATTTGTACCAACGCCGTAGTGCGAAGTCGCAGCAGGCGTATAGCCGATCTTTACAATCGTTTGGGCGTTTGCAGAACCTAATGAAAAAAGAAGTGCTGCGGCAACTGAGGTAAAGCATGTTGTTGATTTGAATTTCATTTTTCTTCCTCTTGGTTGAATGGTGCAATCATCAGCGACTGTGACTCTTAGTCGCTGCTTATCAAGTAATACGCTCAATGCTTTCTGCAATTTCATTGTTATCAAATACTTTTTTCCAGTCGTCGCGCATGAGTCTTGGCTTGCCAAAGGTGATGGCTTTATTGCATGCATCGGAGAACTGGCCTGGAATTTGTTTAAAAATAACAGCTGACAAAATCGTCATGTGACCGAGCAGAAAGTCGCGTGCAGCCTCGGCTGGAACCCCTCTGGATACAACCTCATCCATTGCTTCGCGCATGACATCGAGCAAGGTTGCACAGATGGTTTCGGAAAGACCTGGCTCTAACAGTGCCATCTGCTCAACGGTGACCCGATAGGAGCGCAAGATGGGCTGGTAAATCGTTTTGGCAATATCTTCGCCCAATTCAAATGCTGACTCAGGACCCTGCATTAAGGCGCTGACAATCGATTGCGCGGCCAGCACACCACCAAAATAGTCAGGCGCCCCAGCGGTATGGACCTCCGGACTGAAAATGTTCGGGTGGCAGGGGTGCGCTACAAAATAGGTTAGATCTTCACGTTTAGGCAAATGCCCTGCAAACGGTGCTGCAGCATCAAGTGTCATCACCATCGTGCCTGCCGCAAGTTTTGGCGCGATCTCGGCTGCGAGTTTGCCGATCAGCGTGTCTGGTACCGCGAGGATCACAACATCTACATTTTTTAATGCAGCGTCTACCGGCGTGCACGACAGGCCGAGTTCGTTTTTGAGACGATCTTGCCCGATCTGACTCACCTCTACATGCCGGACATCGTAGGAAGAACCCATCAGGTTCTTGGAAAGACGTACGCCCATCTTGCCGCCAGCCCCAAACAAGGCAATTGATTTAGTCATCATGATCTCTAAACTGAAAGTGGTGAGATGGTATGATGAGTTGACCAGTTTTGGATATTAGGGGTTTTACTTTCAGGGTTTGTACTTAATCCCAAGCTTGATCGGATTCGTTGTAAATAAGACTATTTTGAACGACGTTTGACAATAATAGGCACAATTTCAGGTAAATAGCTCTGCGGATCCCCCTCTTTGCACGCATCGTCCAGGGTATGCCTGACTGCCTCGGCAATTGTTCTGTCAGCGTGCATGTCTTGCGCCATCTGGTTGTAATAGCTCAGATCTTTAAGCGAATTGGCTAAGCTAAAGCGCATCGCTGAGGCATCACCAGCCGATAAGTATGGTTTGAGTCTTTCGAGTGGGGCA
Source organism: uncultured beta proteobacterium (assembly GCA_903847325.1). Classification (GTDB taxonomy): domain Bacteria; phylum Pseudomonadota; class Gammaproteobacteria; order Burkholderiales; family Burkholderiaceae_B; genus Zwartia. Next base: position 3,530 of record CAINDJ010000459.1, read on the forward strand.
CCCCAACCGCCACCCATCGCCAGAACATCTATAAATGTCTGTGCACTGATACCAGAGGATTGCGCGCAGGCAGCCGCCTCAGCCATCAGTGCAACCGATCCTAATGAAACAAAATTGTGCAAGAGTTTCATCCGGTGCCCCGCACCAATAGGTCCTGCATGCACAATGTTTTCAGCAAAACAGGCGAGTATTGGCTTGCATTGCTCGAATAATGTTGCATCACCACCGACCAGCAAATTGAGTCGGCCCTCAGCGGCCTCTTTCGGCGTTCTGGTCATCGGTGCATCAAGAAAGTCGCAGCCGGCTTCAATCACAAGTTTGGAGACACGATCGGTCGAAGTAGGGACGGCCGTTGAGCAATCGATCACGATACTTCCGGGGGCAATGCCTTTCAGTACGCCTTGTTCACCCAACAGGACGTCTTCTACCTGAGGCGTGCCGGTTACGCACAAAATGATGATGTCGGAATGACTGGCAAGCTCTTTGGCAGTCTTGGAGACTTTTGCGCCACTGGCGATTAAGCCGACCAGGGGTTGATTGCCAGGATGATCCAAAACGGTCAGTGAATGGCCGTGTTTGAGTAAGTTGGTTGCGATGCCATGACCCATCATGCCAATGCCGATCATTCCGATATTTTTCATGATCAGCCAGCTTTTTTAACTAAAGGACAAACGCTTTCGCTGAGCGGGCGGAAAGCCTGATCACCCGGGATAACTGAAATGATCTTCATCAGATCCCAGGGACCTTTTGATTCTGAGGGCTTTTTCGCTTCGACCAAAAGCATGTCGTGAACCATGCGGCCATCGACACGGATTTTGCCTTTTGTTGCGAAAAAGTCGTTGATTTCAGTTTCTTTCATTTTGGCAGACACGGCATCTGCGTCATCCGTTCCTGCTGCGGCGACCGCTTTCAGGTAGTGCATGGTTGCTGAATAGGTACCTGCTTGTACCATTGAGGGCATCGCACCATTATTACGCTCACCAAAACGTTTCGCAAAGGCACGCGTTTCGTCGTTTCGGTCCCAATAAAAGCCATTCGTAAAGGTCAACCCCTGGGCGACCTGCAAACCGAGTCCTTTGATGTCTGTAATAAAGACAAGCAAGGTTGCAAGTTTCTGGCCCGATTGAACAATGCCGAATTCTGCAGCCTGGCGAACAGCGTTTTGTGTATCTGATCCGGCGTTGGCCAAGCCAATCACCTTAGCTTTTGATGCTTGTGCTTGCAATAAATAAGAAGAAAAATCAGGAGTGTTCAGTGGGCTGCGCACGCTGCCTAAGACTTTGCCGCCGTTTTCCTGAACGACAGTCGCGGTGTCTTTTTCAAGTGCATGACCGAAAGCATAGTCGGCTGTAATGAAAAACCAGCTATCGCCTCCGGCTTTGGTCACTGCCGCACCCGTTCCGTGTGCAAGCGCATAGGTATCGTACACATAATGTATGCCATAGGGTGAGCACTCGGCATTTGTCAGTGCTGAGCTGGCCGAGCCTGCAAAAATGATCATGCGTTTTTTCTCACGAGCAATTTTTTGCATCGCAAGCGCAGAGGCGGAGTCCGAAGACTCGATAATCATTTTGACATCATCCTGGTCGTACCATTCGCGTGCACGCGCAGAGGCGATATCGACTTTGTTTTGATAGTTGGCTGAGAGAATTTCAATGGGACGCCCGAGAACTTTACCGCCGAAATCCTCTGCTGCCATTTTGAGCACATTCACCATGCCTGGGCCACCCAGTGCGGAATAGGTGCCAGACATGTCGACCATCGCGCCGATCCGGAAAGGTTTTGTGTCTTGCGCTTGTGTCGCGGTCGATATCAGGCCTGAAGTGAGCAATCCGAGCGAGAGGAATGTTGAAAGGACTGATTTTTTGAAATTCATAATTTGTCTCCGGGACTTAAATATTTTTAAATTAGCTCTATATCTTGCCTTAATTCAAGTCAAAATACACAACCTGAGATAAAAGGAAAACCCGTACTTGAAAACCCGTATCAGCTTTTTAGCTGGTTATTGAGGCGATAATTTAGTTAGACTTAATTTCATTTGGAGACACGGGTTGAAGCTAACGGTTGGAAACAAGCTATTTCTTGGCGTTTTAACTGTTACGATTTTTGTGATCGCGTTGATCGTCGGTTTGGCGGGTTGGAGTTTGCGCCAAGGGTTTTCCAATTATCTGACCCAGACAGAACTCAACCGCCAGGAATTACTCGTCAAAAGGTTGCAAGAGATCTATGCGGCCCGTGGTAATTGGGATCTGTTTAAAGAGAGTCCTCAGGCATGGCAGAATTTTGTTGAGTCGGTGCTACAACAGGAGCAACAAGAGCAGGTTAAATCCATCAGTACGGGTGCAATTTCAGGGTCAGGGACATGGACTGGACAGAGTGGACTAATCAGTTTGACATCCATCGTACTTTCGGCAGTTGATGCGCCGGGATACTTACCTCTTCAGGTTGCACAGTACTCTGGTGTTGCAGGTCCCTTAACGCGCCCTGATACGGGACGCTTACCACCTCCTAATGCATTTCAAGAGTGTCGGGGCAAATCCGAAGGCGATGAAGTGATGCATCGCACGCCGGAGGGCCAAATCCGTGCAGTCTGTATGAACTCACCCGAAGGACTCGTTGCACGTCCCATACGTCCAGAGCCTGCGCATCGTCGTGAGACCGAATCACCTTCGCCAGTTCCCTCCATCAAGACTACTCCCGCGCCTCGCGCAGTTCCGTCGCCTGCGCCAGCCAAGCCATTAACGGTACAACAGTCCCCGGCAGTGACACCGGCAGCAACCCCGGCAGTGACACCAGCAGTGACGCCACCTGCTGCGGTCATAGAGATCAGACAAGAAAGTCCTCTGGCGATATTGGCTCGCCGTTTTACTTTGATGGATCGACAGGGCGAACAGATCGCAGGTTTGCGTCCGAGTATGACGGATAGTGTGATGACCCGACCTTTATTGCACGATGCAAAGGTTGTAGGTCAGCTTGGAATCGTTGTTGCCGCATCATCAAATCTCATCGATCAGGCGTTTATTAATCACAGCCTGAGAATGCTGCTGATCGTCGCGGGTGTCGCGCTATTGCTGTCCGTGCTTGCATCGCTATGGATGGCCGGTCATGTGAAAACAATATTACGCGAAGTGACGCTTGCTACGCGCAGACTGGCCTCGGGTGAGTATTCGATTCGTATTGAAAGTGACAGGCGTGATGAATTCGGTGATCTGGTGCGTGACTTTAACCGGCTTGCTCACGCGCTGGAACAGCACGAAAACAACCGACGGTTATGGGTAGCGCAGACTTCACACGAATTACGAACACCAGTTTCAATATTACGTGCACACATCGAAGCACTCGTCGACGGTATTCGTAGCCCAAGCCCGCAAGAGTTTGCAGTGCTGCTCAGGGAGACCATGCGCCTTGCAAAACTTATTAATGATCTTAATGATCTGGCACGTGCGGATTCCGGCGCACTCGCTTTTCAAAAAAATCCAGTGGATCTCGTCGCACTGGTGCAAGAAATGATTGACTCCTTTGCCGATCGGTTTGATAAGCACCAACTCAAGATTGTCACTGATTTATGCGAATCCGCTTATGTTTTTGGTGATGAAAGCAGACTGAGACAGCTTTGCGCTAATTTGTTCGAAAACGCCTTGCGATATACCGATGCGGGAGGTGAGGTCAGAGTTCAGATTCATCAATTTAACAATTCAATTCAGTGGTGCACCGAGGACAGTTTTCCAGGCGTCGAGTCGAGTGTACTTGCCTCACTGTTTGATCCTTTTTTTCGTACCGATCAATCCAGACACCGCGAAACAGGAGGCTCTGGCTTAGGTCTGGCAATTTGTAGGTCAATCGTCAATGCACATGAGGGAGTGATTCATGCAGATCATTCAAGCCTGGGCGGATTAAAGATCTTAATTACGCTTCCTAAACTTGAGAGTCATGCATGAGTGCAAATACAAAACGTGTGCTGATCATCGAAGACGAAGTTGCTCTCGCAGAAATTGTCGAGGCTTACTTGCATCGGGATGGTTTTGAAACCTCCCATCAGATAGATGGCAATAATATTCTTGCTCTGGTCGCCACAGGTAACTTTGATATTATTTTGCTTGATGTGATGTTGCCAGACGTCGATGGATTTCAGCTTTGTAGGATGATCCGCAATGTCTCTGTTATCCCCATCATCATGATGACTGCGCGGGTAGAGGAGATTGACCGTTTGATCGGGTTAGAGCTTGGTGCGGATGACTATATCTGTAAACCTTACAGCCCGAGAGAGGTCGTCGCGCGAGTAAAGGCTGTTTTGCGCAGACATGCTCCGGTGTCTACTGCCGATGCACGCTTAGTTAAGACACTTGAAATCGATGCTGAGGCATTCATTCTGAGGGTGTTAGGAAAAAAAATAGATCTGACGCCTTCCGAATTCAAATTGGTCGCGGCTTTAGGTGAAAAGCCAGGTCGCGTATGGTCTCGCTCACAGTTACTCGATGTATTTATGGATGATAAGGACGTATTTGATCGAACCATTGATAGCCATATTAAAAATATCAGAAAAAAAATAGGACTGGTGTTCCCAGAACTGGATTTGATTCAGTCGGTGTATGGCATTGGTTACCGGATAGAAATCTGAATCCCTTACATTTTTTCTCCACAATTCAATCATATTGAATACATAAGTGCTGCGTATCTTGGGTCTGAACTAATTGACCTAAGGACATTGCATGATGATCGGGTACATCACTCGACTGATAACGCACGCAGCGTTATTAAGTTTTCTATGCTTGGTAACAGCAACCCGCGCGGATCAGGCTGAGCCATTCCAATACTTTACCTACAATATTCAAAGCACCTACGTCTGGCAGAAACATCCCCAGTTTTCAGCTGCCTATGATGGGGCAAGCAGTTTGCTCTCGAATCAGGAGATTGGCTACACGTTAAGTGCAA
>CAINDJ010000460.1 GCA_903847325.1 uncultured beta proteobacterium
ACCGGCATGATTAACCAGCTCGTCCATCGAAGCGATAAAGCTATCACCGCCTTCGAGTGAGAAACGTTTTTGGCCAACATACTTTGTATGGAGATAACGCTCAAGGCCTTCTGCCTCGGTGAGCTGCTGTAACAAATGACGCTTGCGTTCTGGTGTCACGGCAGGCGCTGAGAGTGTCGACTCCAGACGCTCCTGAATCCAGCGTTTGTGTGCCGGATCCGACATGTACATGAATTCTGCGCCGATTGAGCGGCAATACGTATCGCGCAACGCTTTCAGGATGTCGCGCAGCGTCATCGTGTCGGACTTGCTGAAATATGTATTCGATGCGGAGAATACCTGATCGAGATCGGCTTCAGTCAGACCGTAAAAAGCAGGATCAAGTTCGGGGATAGGTGGACGGTCCTGGCGCTTGAGCGGATCGAGATCAGCCCAGCGTGAACCGAGTGTGCGATAAGCTGCAATCAGGGATTGAACATGGACCTGCTTTGAAGCAACAGCCAGATCGGGTTCCTGACCACGCGAGACAAAAGCATTGGCTTTCGCGCGCTGAGCGAAGGACTCGACAATCGGCGCGTGCGCCTGATCGCGGGTGGCTTCGTGGCCATCGGTTGCGGGCACGTTTTGCAACTGGTCGAAATAACTGCGCCAGTTGTCGGGCACCGAGCCTGGATTATCCAGATAGGACTCGTAGAGTTCTTCTACGTAGGGCGCATTGCCCCCAAACAGGTACGAATTTTCTAATGATTCAATTTCTGATGACATATTGTCGCTTCACCTTGTCGAGTGCTTCACCCGTTGCGATGCAGGAATACCTTCCGCTTAATCGGCCAAACCGGTTTGCGGATAGCGTGGCAGAAGGCAGTTTAAATGCGCCTTAAAAGCCGGCATCGAAGTATAACCCCTAAGCCTCCATAATCCTTGTTTTTTCTTTCATTACCGTTCGGTAAGTTGCTCGAACTCACTGATTCTGTTGGTTTTTATATGTTGCAGTGCAAGATCGAAACTCTGAGGAACTTGGTGAAATGGGAGGAACTTGCCTGTAAGCTTACTAAAAATTTCAACTAAAGGTTAGAACAGCTGCTCATGGACGAAAACCTCGTAAAACTGGCCCTTGACTACCATGCCTACCCCACACCAGGCAAAATTTCAGTCACACCTACAAAACCCCTGGCCAACCAGGACGACCTCTCTCTGGCGTATTCGCCTGGCGTGGCTCACGCCTGCATGGCGATCCATGCCGAGGGTGACGAGGCCGCTGCAAAATACACCTCACGCTCTAACCTGGTGGGTGTGATTACAAACGGCACAGCAGTGCTTGGTCTTGGCAACATTGGACCTCTGGCGGCAAAACCCGTCATGGAGGGCAAAGGCTGCCTGTTTAAAAAATTCGCTGGCATCGACGTGTTTGATATCGAACTCGATGAAACCGATCCGGACAAACTCGTCGACATCATCGCAGCGCTTGAGCCAACATTGGGGGGCATCAACCTCGAAGACATCAAAGCGCCCGAGTGCTTTTATATCGAGACCAAACTTAAAGAGCGCATGAAAATCCCGGTCTTTCATGACGATCAGCACGGCACGGCGATTATTTCTTCAGCGGCTATTCTGAACGGCCTGAAAGTCGTTGGTAAAAAAATGGATCAGGTCAAACTGGTTGTCTCAGGTGCTGGAGCAGCCGCGATCGCCTGCCTGGACTTGCTGGTGCATCTGGGCATTGCAAAGAAAAACATTTATGTCTGTGACTCGCGTGGCGTGATTTACGAGGGTCGTGACGCCAACATGGAGCCAAACAAACTGCGTTACGCGCAGCAGACAAACCTGCGCACCTTGACTGAGGCGATGGTTGGTGCGGACGTATTTCTGGGCTGCTCGGCCGCCGGTGTCGTCAATGCGGAAATGGTCACAAGCATGGGCACACAGCCACTGATCCTGGCGCTGGCCAATCCTGAGCCTGAGATTCGTCCTGAGATCGCGAAAGCCGCTCGTCCTGATTGCATTATTGCGACGGGCCGCTCGGATTACCCGAACCAGGTCAACAACGTTTTGTGTTTCCCATTTATTTTCCGCGGCGCGCTGGACTGTGGCGCGAGCCGCATTACCGAAGAAATGAAATTCGCCTGCGTTAAAGCAATTGCAGAGCTCACCGAAGCCGAGCAAAGCGACGAAGTCGCACAAGCCTACGCAGGCCAGGATCTGACTTTTGGGCCTGACTACATTATTCCTAAGCCATTTGATCCACGCTTGATCACCATGATCGCCCCCGCTGTTGCACAAGCGGCAGCTGAGTCAGGCGTGGCGCGCCGCCCGATCAAGGACATGGATGCCTACCGCGCAAAGCTTCAGGCGATGGTTTATCACTCAGGTCAGCTCATGAGCCCGCTGTTCTCGCAGGCGAAACGTGCACCTAAGCGCGTGATTTACGCCGATGGTGAAGACGAGCGCGTCCTGCGTGCTGCACAAACCGCGACCGACGAAAAAATTGCACACCCGATTCTGATTGGTCGTCCTTCGGTCATCGAAATGCGCATCAAGAAAATGGGATTGCGTCTCGAAGCCGGTCGCAATATCGAAATCGTCGATCCCGAAGACGACGAACGCTTTACCGAAGCCTGGACAGAGTATTACCGCATCAAAGGTCGTGACGGCGTCACCCCCGCGATTGCCAAAGCAATGGTTCGCAAGCACAACACCCTGATCGGCGTGCTGTTGCTCAAGCGTGGTGATGGCGACGCGCTGCTGTGCGGGATGAGCAGCCGTTTTGATAATCAGCTGAAATACGTCGAAGACGTCATTGGACTGAAAGACGGTGCATCAACGTTTGCTGCGATGAATGTCTTGATGCTGCCAGACCAGACTCTGTTTATTTGCGACACGCATGTCAACGAAGACCCGACTGCAGAGCAAGTTGCGGACATGACCATTCAGGCTGCGCAAGAGGTTCGTCGCTTTGGCATCGTGCCCAAAGTCGCACTCGTTTCGCACTCTAACTTTGGTAGTCGTCCAACCGACTCGTCACGCAAAATGGCAAAAGCCCGCGCCATGATCTCGGAACGCTCCCCCGGACTTGAGGTCGACGGAGAGATGCATGCCGACTCAGCACTTTCGGAAAGCATCCGCATGGCGAGCTATCCCGACAGCACGCTGAAAGGGACAGCAAACTTGCTCATCACACCTAACCTCGATACAGGCAACGTGACCTACAACCTGTTGAAAATGACAGGCAGTCACGGTATCGCAATGGGTCCTGTATTGTTAGGTGCGGCACGTCCGGTTCATATCCTGACGACCAGCGCGACGGTTCGTCGGGTCGTAAACATGACGGCTCTGGCTGTTGTGAACGCGCAGATGGAGTCTGAAAAGCGATAATTATTTCATTACCAAATAATAAAGGTCATCCAAGGATGACCTTTATTATTTCCAGGCAGTCATCACGCGCGCGCAGCGCATGATTCCACAAGCAATTTACTTTTTGCGCTTAGGCACATCGCGTGCAACGGAACCTTCGAACAACTGGCGTGGACGGCCAATTTTGTATTCAGGATCAGAAATCATTTCGTTCCACTGTGCAATCCAGCCAACTGTGCGGGCCAGAGCAAAAATCGCGGTGAACAGCGCCGTTGGCACACCAATCGCACGCTGAACAATACCTGAGTAGAAGTCAACGTTAGGATAGAGTTTGCGCTCGACGAAGTATGGATCCTCAAG
>CAINDJ010000461.1 GCA_903847325.1 uncultured beta proteobacterium
CGCGGCAAACATGCCCGCTCTGCTGTAGGCATGGGATCCTTACCAAACCGAATGACCGTCGAGATCGAAGCAATCATCCAGATCACAGACGGGCACTAGTCCTTCAAAGCATGAGGTTTGTTATTTTTTTGGTAAGCGGCCCAACAGATAAAACTCATCGTTGGGTCGCATCGAAATAGTATTCGCCATGCGATTAGACATACCAAAAAAAGCAGTAATGGCCGCGACATCCCAAATATCTTCTTCATCAAATCCATGCGTGCGTAATACCGCATAATCTGCATCCGTCACGGACTGTGAATCCAGACAAACCTTGATCGCAAAATCAAGCATCGCTTTTTGTCTTGGGGTGATATCCGCTTTGTGATGATTCACCGCTACCTGATCGGCGATTTGGGGGTTTTTTGCATAGATCCGCAAGATCGCACCGTGCGCCATCACGCAATACAGACAATTATTTTTCGCGCTCGTGGCCGTCACAATCATTTCGCGGTCCGCTTTAGTCAAGCTACCCGTGTCCTTGACCATCAATGCATCGTGATAGGCAAAAAATGCTCTGAATTCCGCAGGTCGACGACTTAATGTAAGAAATACATTTGGAACAAAACCTGATTTTTCCTGTACCAAAAGAATTTTCTCTCGGATATCTTCAGGTAAGGTGTCAAGCTCAGGGATTTCGTATCGGCTAATCGCTTTGTCCGAGGCAGAATTTGCTGCAGATGCATGTGGAGCAGATGTCATCATTGTCTCTATTATGATTGGATATGAATAGGTCTAATATAACAACGATAACAGGGAGTCAATCTTGAAAACGACTAAAAAAAATTTGCTAAAAAGTCTGCTGGCACTGTCAATCTCACTTAACTTCTGTGCTCACGCTGAAATCACGCACTTAGAAATCAACTCAACTGAACCCTACGGGACATTTCGAAGTGGAGAGTATGTCCTCATCAAGGGCAAGTTGCGCGGCGAGATTTCTCCCAAAGAAAATATCCCGGGACTAGATCAAATAAAAACAAACAGTCGCGGCAATATCGAATATGCAACCAAACTCGTACTGATCATGCCCTCAGATAAAGGACATGGCAACGGTGCGTTACTTGTTGACGTACCTAACCGCGGACGCGCCTACGCTCAAGCACTCTACAACTCACCACGCGCTGAGCCCTTTCAGTCTGGCACGTTTGAGCAAGGAACCGGTTTCTTACAAGACTATGGCTATAGTGTTGCCGAAGTCTATTGGGAACTCGGCCAGGGCGCAGAACTCCCCTCTTTCACGGACAAAGAAGGCAAAATACGCTTTGCTGAAGGCGTCGGTTTTGCCATCATGCGCGATGCAGGAATTTTTCTGTCAAAAGCCGCTGCAGACTCAACTGGCAAACCTAATCCACTTAAAGGCTTAGTGAGTCGAACCATTGCAAGTGGAAAATCTCAAACTGGACGATTCCTCAAAACGTTCCTCTTGAATGGTTTCAACATGGCAGGTGATCGACGTGTATTTGATGGCATGCACGTTTTCGTTTCAGGCGCTGGCTTATTGCCAATCATGCAAACAGGGACGGGGCCCGACTCAAGTGGCAATGCTTCGCCAAATTTCACCAATCCGGAAATGCGTGGTGTGCATGAAAAGCAATTAACGATTGGCGACATTACACAAGAGGTCCAGGCACGAGGCGAAGTACCACCCAAGATGATGCTTTTAAGCACCTCGACGGACTTTTATTCATTACGCGCGTCGCTCGGGCGAACAGGTGCGGGTGGCACAACGGATCAACCAATTCCTGCAAACGTCAGAATGTACGACATAGCTGGGGCGCCTCACGTCCTCGTACCTAAACAACCTAAAGACTGCACAATGCCACACGCAGTCCTCGATTGGACACCGGTATCGCGAGCAACTTTTTTGAGACTCGATGAATGGGTAACCACGAATTCAATACCGCCACAAAGCCGTCTGATGTCGCTCGAAAAAGCTTCTGAAAAAATTCCAACACTACCAGCCCCTGCACACTTACCCAACGCAGTGATTCAGGTGCCACAACTCGATACAGATGGCAATGCCTTGGAAGGTGTTCGCTTGCCCGATCTCGTTGCACCGCTGGGTACGCATGGCGGGCAGAACTCACCGCAGACGTTTACGTGTTCTCTGATCGGTTCATATTCTGCATTTGCCGTCAAAAAAGCGGAACGCGAAAAAAACAAGGATTCCAGATTATCTGTGACAGAGCGATATCCAAGCCGTGATGACTATGTCGGAAAGATCAGACAAGCTGCTGCAAATCTCATGCACGAAGGATTTTTGTTACAAGACGATATGGCAGTGATTATTCAAGCCGCAGCCTCCACTCAATTATTCGGCAATACAAATCCTAATCCCAATCCAAGATAAGTCACTTACATGTTTGATTCAATCTCAGTCATTCTGATTGTCTGCGTCGTTTTTATTGCTGCTGGAATAATAAAGGGCGTACTTGGCATGGGCTTGCCCACTTTTGCCATCGGCATACTGGGGCTAGCGATCCCTCCCGTCGAAGCGGCTGCGATGCTCGTACTGCCGTCATTCATCACAAATATCTGGCAACTCTTAGCTGGCCCCAGCTTTAAAATACTTGCCAAACGATTTGCAACGCTCCTCATCGGGATTTGTCTTGGTACGCCGATAGGAGTTGGATTTATTACCAGCGGGCAGACGTATTTAGTCACGGTAGGATTAGGGTGCGTACTGATCGCCTATGGGGTTTACGGCCTGACTGCCGCGAAAATTGCAATCAAACCCACCTCAGAGTGGTGGGTTTCCCCCATCATTGGTTTTGTAACCGGTATTGTCATGGGAGCAACAGGAATCTCAGTCTTGCCTGTCGCCCCTTATTTTTCAGCGCTCAATTTAAAACGCGATGACCTGATTCAAAGCCTTGGACTGGCCTTTACTGTTTCCTCTTTCGCGCTAGCAATAGGCTTGCTAGTCACGGGAAAATTTCAGATGGGTATCGCCGCAAGCTCTTTATTTGCTTTGATTCCCGCATTTGCCGGCATGTTTATTGGTCAAGCCATCCGGCTGCGATTAAGGCAGGATATATTTAGAAAATGTTTCTTTATTGGGCTTGTTATTCTGGGCGCGTATATGGCAATACGCGCTTTCACGCTTGCGCTGGCAGCATAGTCACTAGCCAACTCAAGCATTGACATGTCTGAGACTCAGGTCGCGCAAACATACTCTTTGGGACGAATCATCTCAAACAAAGTATTGACCTCGACATAGTCTCCACGATATCCGCATCGCCCCAGCGGTCGGGCAGCAGCCGTATCAAAAATACCGTCTTTTAAGAACGCATCGTTGATATGTATACCCACGACTTCACCATAGGTCAGCCATGTATCTATCTGATCACCCCGGGCATTAGTTAAACGAATCGTTTGGATGAGTTTGCACTCTAGCGACGCAATCGCACGCGCAACGCGTGGCACCTTAACGAGCGTGCTGGGGGCTGATTCCAGACCTGCCAGTTTCATTTCGTCTTCACCTGGCGCAAGGCTAGCTGAAGTGATATTCATCTCCTGAGCAAGCTCAGCGCCTACAAAATTAGCAACGAACTCACCTGTCGCATCAATATTATTCACACTATCTTTACGCTCACCACTGGTACAAAAACCAATAACAGGTGGCGTCTCAGCAAAAGCATTAAAAAAACTATAGGGAGCCAGGTTTACACGTCCCTGAAGATCAATGCTCGATATCCAACCAATCGGCCTGGGGGCGACGATGGCCTTGAAGGGGTTGTGCGGCAATCCATGGCCTTTGCTGGGCTCGTAAAAATAATCGCTCATGCTTATCCTTTTATGAATATTGATCGCGCGTAGATATGCAGCTTTTACAACAGTTATTTGCTGCGCTGCGTCATGCACGTTAAATATAGTTGTCTCGGGACTATACTCAATAGCAATGTTTTGAACCAGAAACTATTCAAATAATAATTTAAGAACATGCAGACAAACACAAACAAACAAATCATCTTGGTCAGCCGTCCTTTGGGCTGGGTCACACCAGACAACTTCAAACTGATTGACGCTGCAATGCCTGTTTTAAATGAAGGACAGGTATTAATTCAAAATCAATGGTTATCGCTTGATCCCTATATGCGAGGCAGGATTTCGGATGCAAAATCCTACGCGCAGAGCGTCAACGTCGGTGAGTTGATGGTTGGTGGCACGGTGGGCAAGGTCATTGAATCCAGGTCGCCACAATTCAAAGTTGGCGATTCGGTGTTAGCTGCGACAGGATGGCAACTTTTTGCCGCGATGAATGCTGAGCAAGTACTTAAAATCGATACCTCACAAGTACCCGCCTCGGCTTACCTGGGAATCCTTGGGATGCCCGGCATAACGGCCTGGCGTGGCCTGATGGAAATTTGCGAACCCAAGGCGGGAGAAACTGTAGTTGTCGATGCCGCATCAGGCGCCGTGGGCTCTGTAGTTGGTCAGCTCGCCAAACATCTTGGATGTAGGGTTGTTGGTATAGCAGGCGGGGCGGATAAGTGCCGTTATGTTGTTCAAGAGGTAGGTTTTGATGCCTGTGTCGATCACCGATCCCCTCATTTTGAGGAGGAATTGAGATCACAGTTACCCAAAGGTATCGACTGCTTATTTGAAAACGTCGGGGGACCCATCTTTGAGTTGTTACTATCACTGATGAATCCATTTTCCCGCATCGCACTGTGCGGCATGGTCTCAGAATTCAACCAGCCTGCCCACGCCTATAAAACAATCCGATCAATCCTCATCAATCGTATCAAACTCCAAGGCTTCATCGTTTCAGACAAACTCGAGAGCTGGCCTGCGATTCGCAGCAACCTGCATGATCTGGTCGCTAGTGGCCAACTTAAATTCCGCGAGTCTGTCGCACAAGGTCTTGCCAGCGCACCAGAAGCCTTTGTCGGAATGCTAAAGGGTAAAAATTTTGGTAAGCAACTGGTCAAACTTTCTGATTAATAGGAAGCCTTGTGATGCGAGCGACAAAAGTTGGTCAATATCTGATTGAGCGTGTTGTTGAAAGCGAGCGGCCCTACGCGCCGGCAATGGAATTTTTTCCAGCCCTGACTGCGGATATGCTCAGCATCTGCAAGCGTGAATTCGATCCGGGTCAGCTCACGCAGGACGGTCGTCTTGAAATGAGTTTTACTGCCTTCGTGATTAAAACCGGACGGCATAACATTATGGTCGACACGTGTTGCGGTGAGGATAAGGAACGTCCACTCAGACCTGCCTTTCATCGCATGAAAACTAATTTCATTCCTGCGCTCGCACAAGCTCGACTCAAACCAGAAGATATAGATTTCGTGATGTGCACACATCTGCACTGGGATCACGTTGGCTGGAACACACGTCTCGTCAATGGTGTATGGACACCAACCTTTCCCAATGCAAAATACATCATGGCGAAAAAGGAATTCGACCATTGGGATAGCATTTATCGCAGCGGCGAAAAAAATACGCATACACAAGCCTTCGAGGATAGTGTCGATCCAATCATCCGGGCCAATCAGGCAGTGCTCGTCAAAGACGACTTTGAACTTGAGCATGGGATTTCGATTGAACCATGCCCAGGTCATACGCCAGGCAATTTTGTCATTAACGTTAAATCCGACAATCAAACCGGCGTATTGACCGGCGACGTCATGCATCATCAGATTCAACTACGCTACCCCGAAAGGTCTACTGTCGCAGACGATGATCAAAACCTTTCCCGTATCAGTCGCATAGCGCTTATTGAAAAACATGCC
>CAINDJ010000462.1 GCA_903847325.1 uncultured beta proteobacterium
AATGCAGAAACGAGTGTGCCGATCAAACTCCCTATTTCTTTGAAGTCGTCAAAGCGTGTCGCGAGTTGGGCTGAAGTCCAGGCAATCGCGATGCATGCAAGTAAAACAATCGTAGCGTGTCCAAGTGCAAAGAAAAACCCCACACCAATTGGGCGCTGGTTTGTCTGGATGAGTTTGCGTGTAACGTTATCTATCGCAGCGATATGATCCGCATCCACGGCATGACGCAGACCTAATCCAAAAGATAAGAGTGCCGTACCGAGTAATAAAGGATGTTGCTGGAACAGCAATAATGCCCCGCTCCAGGCGCAGATGTTGACCAGTAGAATGGCGATATACACGCTCCATACTTCGGCACGTATGGAGCCATTACCATTAATGAAAATTTGTTTCATACTGAGTACGTAGATCTTTAGTTAAAGTACGCGCGCCTTAATCGAAGCCAGGATTTTTCCGTTCGTTAGCCCTAGTTCATCAAGAATTGTGTAATGATTCAGCCCGGACAGGTTGCTATAGATACCTGGCGCATTACATGATTTGCGATAGGCTGCAAAGTCGATCGTTTGACGCTGCATTTCACCTAATTCAGCACCTCCGACAAACAAGTCAATTATTTTTCCGGAGGACTGTGGCAATAATAACGGTGAGTAGTCTTTAGACATTTTTTCATCTAAAGCCAGCTTGTCGTTGATGTAGCAGTGCCGCATTGGTTCGAGATCATAAATTCCACTGATCGCTGTCACACCTTTTACGCCTGGCTCATCAAGCACCATGGCAGCAAGGTGTCCGCCAGCTGACCAGCCTGTGACCCAAATGTCAGGACAGTTCCCTTGTTCTTTGGTGACCAGTGCAATGACTGCGCGAATACCGGCCCGGACATCTTCGACAATCTCATTCATTTTGGCAAAGGGCGCGAGTCGGTAGCCCAGCATGGCCACGCTGATACCAGCACTAATCAGCGCAGGGACGATAAAAGTGAAATCACTTTTGGCACGGTTCTGCCAGAAACCGCCGTGAATGAAAGCCACAACCGGAGTATTAGAACCTGCTGAAAAGTAGTCGAACGATACCGTATGACCATCGCCATACGAAAGATCGTTATGCGCTGTATTTTTTGTGCGAACAGCAGTGCTCGCCACTCCCCACGCCTCAATGATTTTTGCGCTATCAGCAACAGCCAGTGAGTTGTTGTAGGCGTGATCGAGTTCTTCGCGTGACATTGAGATCGGCATGACGCATAGTCCTTAAATAATTGTGTGAGATGCAAGGTAACCGGAGTATGGCACGGTAGTGAAGATTTTTACAGAGACTGGTTTCCGTGCTTCGACGATACCTTTTGCACTGCAATGGTGCTTAAAAATAGGCTGAAAAGTTTGATTCCGTATTTCTCATGCAAAGACTGGCTGGCATGGCAATTGCTTGGATCATCACAACATATTCAGGAGTCGCTATGAGTCTTTCAAACATCTCACGTCGCAAGTTATTGTCTATGACTGCCAAAACAGGGTTAGGTCTTGGGCTGGCCAGCCTTGGGGCGCCCGTATTCTCACAAGAGAAAAAACTGATGATCGGTTATTGGCCGCTCTCCGCAGGGCTGCCTTTTTACGTAGCAATGGAGCGAGGATTGTTCAAGGAGGCAGGCGTTACAGTTGAGGCGGTGAAGTTTGCCAGTCCGAATCAAGTTGTGGATGCAATGATCGCAGGTCGTCTGGATGGTTGTGCAAATGGTGTGGCCATTACCGCACTAGCTCTTGCTGACGCGCAAGCACCTGGTTCGATCAAGTTCACCTGTATGAATTTTGCGAACGAAGAGTTTGTGTTGGATCAGGTGATCGTGCCAATTGATTCAACGATTAAATCGATTTCTGAATTAGCGGGTAAAAAAGTTGCTTGTGGTCCTGGAATCAATAACGTGACACTTGCCAAAGCGGTACTTGAGGGTAACAAGATCACAGACGCAAAAGTCATTGAGTTGCCAATCCCCCAGATTTTGCCTGCCCTGGCCTCTGGTCAAATCGACGCGGCTTATGTGCTGGAGCCCTCGGCTGTGATTGGTAAGCAGCAGAAAATTTCACGTTCGCTGGGGGCGGGTGTCATCACCAAATATGTATTGGGTAATAATTTGCCCTGGATTGGTGGTGCTGCGGCCCTCAATGCCAGCACCATCAAGGAAAAAGCAGCAATGGTTCCTGGTTTTCTGAAGGGCTACACTGCGGGTCTCGAGTATGTCCGTCAGCAGGGCTTGCAAGCCAATGCGTATCTCAAGGGCTTTACGCCGATCGATGGCGAATTGGCCAAGGAAGTGCCAATCAGTGGCTATATCAATTACAACGAGGTCAAGCCCAATGATGTTGTGGCGCTGCAGCGTTTATTTGATATCTTTACCGAGCGCAAGGTGTTTAGTCAGTCGATTTCAGCGCAATCATTGCTTTACAAGCCAGTTTGAGTTGTCTCGTTTTGACTGTGCTGGAACTCCGGTAATCTGAACAACGAGATTTCTTTGGCGCCTTGATTTATGATCATGGCCATTCACAATAAAGGGGATGGTCATGCGTCTATTCAGTTATCAGGATTCAAACAAAAACAATCGCGTCGGTTTGCTGCGCGCAAAAGACTCAAGCGAGTTTATCGACTTGTCCGCAACCGATGCGAGCTTGCCCAATACTCTGCTTGAAATCATTTCCTCCGGTAATGCGATGTCGCACATCGCGACACTGGCTAAAAATCCTGCCGCAGTCATCAAATCGATTCAGGGTGTGAAATTCATTCCTCTGGTTGATCGACCAGGCAAGATCATCTGCCTTGGGTTGAATTATGCAGATCACGCCGCCGAAGGCGGTCACGCGCGCCCAGAATATCCAGCGTTTTTTATGCGTGGCCCAAGCTCGCTCGCCGCGCATCAGCAAGCACTAATTCGCCCTAAAGTCTCCGATAAATTTGACTACGAAGCCGAGTTAGCTTTCGTCGTTGGTAAGACCGCGCGCCATCTCACGGCGGAAAATGCTCTTGAGCATGTCGCTGGCTATAGCGCATTTAATGATGGCAGCCTGCGTGACTATCAACGTAAATCCACACAGTGGACGATTGGTAAAAACTTTGATGCGACAGGTGGTTTTGGACCCTGGTTGGTCACGCCTGATGAGTTGCCTCCTGCTGCCGATGGCTTGCGCATTCAATCTCGCCTCAACGGTCAGATCATGCAGGATGCAAATACCAAGAATTTCCTGTGGGGCATTGTCGAAACATTGGTGCTGATTACAGAATGCATGACACTCGAACCTGGTGATGTGGTCATTACAGGTACGCCAGCCGGGGTAGGGTATGCCAGAAAGCCGCCTGTATTCATGAAGGCGGGTGACACCATTGAGATTGATATCGAAGGCGTGGGCGTGTTGAGCAACCCGATCGCCGATGAGGTTTGATGGATTGCGATTGTAAGAGTTGAGTAAAAAGTAATTAGGGCCTCGGGATGTGTTCGGTTCACATGCGAGGCCCTATTTTTTTACTCAATTAAAAGCTTTAACGAATTTTAAACAACGCCTTGCTCATGGAATTTCGCAATTTCAGTCGCTGAGTAACCTACGTCTGCAAGAACCTCATCGGTGTGTTCACCCCATTGCGGAGCTGTGGTCACCACATCAGCGGGTGTGCGAGAAAGCGTCGCTGGCTGGGTAATGAAATGCTTCTCTTTGCCCGCACCATCTTTAACCGCTTTAGACACGTGTGACTGTTTGATGTGCTTGTCTTCAAACATCTCAGGGACGTTATAAACCTGACCTGCTGGAACACCGGCATTGTTTAGCGTCTCGACCCAGTACTCAACAGTGTTGGTACGGAATACCTCGTTGATGACTGCGTTGCAGCGCTTACGGTTAATGGAGCGTGTTTTTTCATTCGCAAAATCAGGGTCACTGAGCCATTCGGGTTTATTGCAGAGTTCAACCAGTCTTAACCAGTTGCCCTGGCCGGATGCACCCAGGTTGAATACGCCGTCGCTTGCTTCGAACAGGCCCATCGGGGTGGAGGTAGGATGGTCGTTACCGGCCTGACCTGGGACATCGCCCTCGTTGAGATAACGGGCGGCCTGAAAGTCCATCATGGCAATTTGCGAGTGCAGCAGTGATGCGTGTACCCACTGACCGCGTCCGGAGCGCTCACGCTCTTGCAGTGCGACGAGAATACCAATACTGGCATACAGGCCTGCACTCATGTCAGCTACGGCAAGACCTGCGCGCACGGGACCGCCGCCAGGAATGCCCGTCACAGACATCAGACCACCCATGCCTTGCATGATCTGGTCAAAACCAGGGCGTGAGGAATAAGGGCCTGTCTGACCATATCCCGAAATACTGGCAAGAATGATGCGCGGGTTAACTGCTGCGAGTGACTCATAGTCCACGCCGAGTTTCTTTTTGATGTCAGGGCGCCAGTTCTCGACCACAACATCAGCGGTTTTAACCAGGCGCATCATGATTTCTAGTGCGCCTGGCTTTTTCAGATTCAATGTCAATGAGCGCTTATTGCGATTCAGGTTCTGAAAATCGCCACCCTCGCGGTTGGCGGCAAACATGCCTTCATTGGGGTCCACGCCCTTTGGCGGCTCAATGCGAATGACATCGGCGCCAAAATCAGCCAGGATGCGCACACAGTTAGGACCCGCACGTACACGCGACATGTCAAGTACGCGAAGGTTAGAGAGTGCTGAAGAAGCCTGAATTTTTGACATTTTGTATATTTTTCAATTGGTTAACTAGTCCGACCCGACTTTTCTGTAAATTTAATTGCGTCAGGTGGTTTGATGGATGTTTTATATGTTGCTTTAGGGGTTTTTGCAAGAGATACTCACACAGCCACTCAGGTATAACAGTAAAAACTAAATAAACAGACAACAAATCAAGGAATTTTCATGGCTGAGCTGATCGTTGAAAAAAAGGGTTCTGTGGGATACATCACTTTCTCAAACCCAACAAAAATGAATGCAATGACCGTCCAGATGTGGGCCGGTGTTCCCAAGGCAATCAGTGCGTTTGATGCGGACCCTGACGTCCGCGTCATTGTCGTTGCAGGAGCTGGAGAGAAAGCTTTTATTTCTGGAGCAGATATTTCGCAATTCAACGAATTGCGTGCCTCTCAGGACGCACAAGAACAATATGAGATTGCTGTCTCGGGTGCGATGAATGCGCCTGTGAATTGCTCCAAACCGGTGATCGCAAAAATCCGTGGTTTTTGTTTTGGTGGCGGTCTGGGGATGGCCGCTGCGTGTGATATCCGCATTTGCACCGAAGACGCGACTTTCAGAATGCCTGCCGCACGATTGGGCTTGGGCTACGGCCATAAGGGAATTAAAAGGTTTACAGACATTATTGGTCTGGCGAATGCGACCGATATTTTCGCAACCGCTCGTCGTTTTGATGCAACCGATGCCTTGCGGATGGGCTTTGTCAGTAAAGTCTGCGCAGCAGGTGAGTTCGATGCCACGATTGATCTCTACACCAAAATGATTTCTGAAAATGCGCCGTTGACCGTTGCCGCAGCTAAATACAACATCAGACAAGTCTGTGCACATCCTGACGAACAGGATATCGACGGCGCAGTGCGTATGGTTGAGAAGTGTTTTGCAAGCGAGGATTTCAAAGAAGGGCGCGCGGCTTTCCTTGAAAAGCGTCAGGCTCAATTCAAGGGATGCTAAGTCATGAAAGCACCCTATGCGGTCTATGTAACCAAACTCGGTGGACCTGAAGTCTTACAGGCTCTGCCGATTGATATGCCGGTGGCAAAGCCCAATGAAGTCGTGATTGCGCATACCGCGATTGCAGTGAACTTTGTGGATGTTTATTTACGTGCAGGTCAACCACATTCACATAATCCAGATCCACCATTTATTCCTGGCGTCAGCGCAGTGGGACGCGTGGTCGAGGTGGGTGCTGCAGTCAAAGATCTGGTTGTAGGAGACATAATTACCTATACCAATGCGGGCGTCGGGAGTTATTGCACGCATGTGGCATTGCCTGCAGACCGCGCAATCCCAGTGCCTCCAGGTATCAGCGCAGAGCGCGTTGCCGCAGGGATTGTACGGGCATTGACTTCGCAATATTTGCTCAAGCAAATGTATCCGTTTAAAGCTGGCGATACCGTGCTGATCCATGCTGCTGCAGGTGGTGTGGGACAGATACTGACGCAATGGGCCAAACGCCTTGGCTTGCGCGTGATTGCTACAGCCGGGAGTGATAAGAAAGTCAAGATCGCGCTTGAGCTGGGTGCGGATTATGCGATCAACTACTCGACGCAAGATTTCGTCACCGAGGTAAAACGCATCACGAACAATGAAGGCGTATGCGTGGTCTTTGATTCGGTGGGGAAAACGACTTTTGATGGTTCAGTGGCTTGTCTTGCCCCCAAAGGTCTTGTGATCAACTTCGGTACGGCTTCCGGCCAAGTCGAAGGCTTTGCCTTGCAGGATTTGCATGCGCGTTCGTTATGGGTATGTCGGCCGACTTTACGCACCTATGTTGCGAAAAGAGACGATATGCTCGCAATGAGTGTGGATGCATTCGAAATGCTGGCTGATCCCACGGTCAGGCTGGATATTGAGGCTGTGTTGCCGCTCACCCAGGCCTCTGAAGCGCACCGGTTGCTCGAAGGTCGGACAACAACCGGCGCGATCGTTTTAGTTCCTGATGTTGATTAACTGACGTGGATTAACGTTTAGGAAACTGCACCATCAGAATGGATACACCCTCTGCGCCCGCAATGATTGTGGGCGCAGGCTCATCCGGGGTTACAAAACACATCGAACGAACATTTGCCGTATGCGCATTGATCGTGCATTGCCCCTTTAGCACGAGCCAGTATTGGCCTCTGCCTGTCTCTGGCTGCGGGCCTTTTATCGTCAGAGCGCTGGTGGATTGATACAGTGTTGCGCCCAGACCATCTTGTTCGAACGGGACGACGTTTTGTTCGAGTAATCCCTCTATCTTGGTTGGCCCATCGATCTCGCCGACCAGCGCAGGTACCAGGCCAAGACCGTGGCGATAGGGATGTTCACGGGACATGATGCCTGCTTTCTTTTCGGGCATCCATTGGGCGCCTGGATCCCAGCCATTACGCAGTGTGTAGTACTCGATCGGCGAAGTGGTTGCATGAATAGGGGCGTATGGGGTGAAGGCCATCGCGTAATGTACTGTCATGCCTGTTATGGGTTTGATGCCGAAACTACCTTCGCCAGAAACAAAGACCTGGAACTGATCGGCCTGGTGATAATGCCCAGGCAGCCGGCTATTGGCGGCTTGTTCGACCAGAAATGCGATCGGTTCGATCGGTGGTGGAAAGGCCTCTGGCGCTCTGCCTGGCAGACCTTTTACTTTACGCTCAACGGCGTTGATACCAATGCATGAAGAAACATAACTATCAGGCCCGTTTGGGACTTTATAAAAATTCTTGTTGGCGAGGCCGTGTTCTTTTGTTGCGAAGGACAGCATGTTGGATCCTTATTTTGAGATGGCGTCACGAAAGCTCTGTGGCAGAGCGGCAGGGCGTTGGGTCTCCCGGTTCACGCAGACATGCACAAACAAGCCTTGTGCAGCTGCGAGATCGGATTCTTTGATGAATACTGCTACTTCGTAGGTGACGGAGCTATTGCCCATCTTGCCCACTCTCACGCCGACCTGAATTACTCCAGGAGCGGAAACCTGGCTGTGATAGCGGCACTCAGACGCAACA
Organism: uncultured beta proteobacterium; assembly: GCA_903847325.1. Lineage (GTDB taxonomy): Bacteria > Pseudomonadota > Gammaproteobacteria > Burkholderiales > Burkholderiaceae_B > Zwartia. The sequence goes on from CAINDJ010000462.1 coordinate 7,720, forward strand.
ACTAAGGTTTGTAAATCCCCACTAATCAGTTGACGCAGATCGTTGGTAAATAAATAGCCATCCACAGCAGTATCAAAAAACGAATAGTAATGGGCGTTATTAATATGCCCGTAGGCGTCGTTATCTGCCCACCTCAAGGTGATGGTTTCGAAAAACTTGAAGTCTTTTTTTAACCATGGTTCTCTGCTATTGGCTGGCGCTGTGGAGGTCGAATTCTGGGTTGTCATATTTAGATTGTTATAGGGTGAATGGGTTTTGGTCGTTTGATTCAGCGCTTTCCACTATTATGCAGTTTTAGATAACTGAAATTTACGCCAAATTCGGTGCGTATTCAAAAAACATGGAAATCACTCAAATTCAGGTGAGCTATCTGGAGCTCGAGGATCGCATGATGATGCGAATCAATTTGGGTGAGAATAAACACGTTGCATTTTTGCTGACTAGGCGAATTTGCCGCTTTATGCTCGAAAATCTAAGTGTTTTTCTTGACTTGCCTTTTCAGGCGGATGTGGCAGCTGCACCCGTCACCCCTCAAATACCATCTCCGCATGAAAAGACGAATGAGTCTCTGGAGCCTTTTGCAGGTCTAGATCTCCAAACGCCTTTCCAGGAACGAAAATCTGAAGAAAATATTTTGCCGGTCGGCAAGGATAAAGAGCTGGTTGTTAACGCCGCCTGTAACCGTGATCAAGCCGGGGTGAGTTTTACTTTTTTCATTCAGGACGCAGAATCCCTGAATTTGAATTTACCCAGAAAACTCGCACTTGGCATTCATCAGCTGATGGCAGGCATTGCTGTTCAAGCGCAATGGTTTTCGGGCTTGACTGCAATTGCGATGACAGGCGAGTCCAGTGGCGCTGAGGATGTCAGGCAAACTAAAACTTCAGTTACATATCACTAACTACACAGGAAACCTGGGTGAAAACCCTGAACAACTCACTTGAGCGCGAGACGCGCCCGATAGACAGCACAGAGACCTTCTCCGCGGGGCACGGCAAGCCAGATATTCATCCGTACTGGAGGCTAACGCCTGCTCGCTGGATTGCTTGCGTCACCGCAGTGCTCTTCATACATGCCGCATTGATTGCGTTGCTATGGATTGCAGGAGCATTTCAGTCCGTCCGTGTTGATCAGGATTTAGAAATTACTTTGTCGGATTCGGGGGGAAAGTCATCGACTGTTTTTGTAATGGAAGCAATGCCCGATGTCACCGCTGAGGAGCCATTAACAGAAGCTGTCACGCAAAAGCTACCCGAACCATTACCCGAATCCATACCGCAAGCTGATCCACCCATTGTTTTAAAGCCAAAGCCAATTCAAGCTGCTGCGCCGAATAAACTACGCCCAGTGACGGAGAAAAAAAATACTCAGAAAATCCCGGAACTGCAATCCGGTCACGAAGTAGACCAAGCCAGTCACGAAGCCCAAAAAGGGCCAAGCCAAAGCGCAGAGCCTACCTCAGCAGAAGGATCAAATACCTCATCTCAAACTGCCCCAAAGCTTGTCAAGAGTCCGAAACCTCGCTATCCCTCCGAATCCATCAGGTTCAAACAGGAAGGCCGGGTCGTGGTGAATCTTGAAGTACTGGAGAACGGTTCGGTGGGTCAGGCAACACTAGCTCAAGGCAGCGGTTTTACGGCACTGGATCAGTCGGCACTAGATGCGATTAAGAATTGGCAGTATGCAAACGCTGCCGGCAGTGGACCACTCGTGCGACAGTGGGTACGAGTGAGCATTGTTTTTGAACTTAAAAATCGATAGCAATTTTTTCGTTTATAAATAAAAAAGCTGAGCTAATAACCGACCAACAAATATCGATATAAATTTATTGTTGTTCGTTTGCCGCTAGCAACCCCTTAGCATCATCATCTTTGAGAATGAAATCACTTCACCATTCAGGTCGAGTCGATTGCATTTATCCGC
>CAINDJ010000463.1 GCA_903847325.1 uncultured beta proteobacterium
GCCCCAGTCCTGAACCACCGGAGGATTTTGATGGGCTGGTAATTTGGGTGAATGGATCAAAAATAGTTTTGAGTTTATTTTCAGGAATACCCTCACCTTGATCCATGACAAAAAACTCAATAAAAGCATGTCTGCCATCGTTTTCAATTTCGCGACAGCCAATATGTACATCACTATGCGGCGCAAACTTGATCGCGTTCTGAATCAGGTTAGACATCATCTGGCGGATACGAACGGGATCCCCCAGATAAGATGACTCGGCAAGACGCTTGTCCATCGTGTCGGCAATAATGGTTTGGCCATTTTTGTTGATAGCGTATAGCTCTAAAACCGGATTAAGAATTTCATGAAGCTGGAAATTCGTGTTTTGAAGGGTAATTTTTTGTGCTTCCAGCGTAGCAATGTCCAGAATGTCATTGAGCAAAATCATCAGGGTATTGCCAGACTGCAAGATTGTTTTCGCAAAGGCTTTTGTATGCTCGAGATCAATACCTTCATCTTGTAGAGCCTGAGCCATACCCAATATGCCATTCAATGGCGTACGAATCTCATGACTAATCGTAGCGACAAAGCGATTTTTCGCCAGGATGGCATCTTGTGCAGCAAGCAGCATATCTAACTGCTGCGCTTTCTCGATTTTGCGTTGCGTTATATCCTCAATTGTTCCTTTCAGGGCAATCGCTTCATCATTTACATCTAAAAGAAAAATACCTTTCCCGTGCATCCAGCGTACTTCACCATCAGATTTTCTAGTCACCCGATATTCAAAGTCAAAACTTTTCTTGCTTATAAGTAGACTTTGCCAATACTGACGGACATCCAGTAAATCGTCAGGGTGAATCAATGCAAACCAGGCTTCAGTCGTGTGCGGGTAATTTTCATCAATGCCAAAGATCTGATTCAACATCTCTGATGCATGCCAGGTCTGGGTGTCGAAGTGCAAAACGTAACTGCCGAAACCCGCAATTTTTTGAGCCTCTTCCAATTCCTTTGCAGTGGTTTCTAATGCTTGCTGTATATATTTTTTTTCAGTGATGTCCAGATAAAACCATATTGTGTCGCGATGATCCATTTGCGATTGGATGCCAGCGATATCGACCCAGATTTTAGAGCCATCTTTTCGAACAAACTGTTCTTCGCCTCGGTAGGTACGGACCCCACTCTTGAGGGCTTTCAGACCCATGAAGTCAACATATTCTTCGTCATTTTGATATCTGCTCTTGACAGACATTCCAATGGTTTCGCCTTCGTTATAGCCGAACATTAACTGGCCTGCACGGTTTTCCCACACAATCATTCTGTCGCGTGTTTTGACAATGCCTACGAGTTCGTTAGAGAGGATTGAATTTTGTTCATCCATCAGACGAACGATGTCATTGCCGTACGCAATTTTTTGATTGTTTGCCTGAATCAGGAAATAAAAAAACAGTGAGAGAAAAAGAATCAAAATTAAGTAAAGCGATGACAGTACAAGAGCGTTTTCTATCCATTTGCTCAAGTATTCATTACGAGCAATGCCCACTTCGACATAGAAGGGCGTATTGTTAATCCTCTGATAAGCGATCAATCGATTGATACCATCACTCGGTGAAGTGTGGGAATACGTTCCCTTGTTGATCCCCTGGGCAATTTCTAATTCACTAGTGCGCGCAGGTAAAAGGTCGTGATCAAGTGCAGGCGCCTGTGGACTGCGCGTGACATCCCTGCCATTGCTTACATAATTTATTGATATCAGACTTTCACGGCCAAGTGTAATTTTTGAAAAAAGACTATTTAACTTGTCGCTATTGAGTATGCCTGCTATGTCGAGCGAGTCTGTATCGGGATGTACTGCATCGCCAGAAAGCTTAGAAATAATAGCGTCAGCAGATTGATCGACGTAGTCAAATTGCAGCGCAATAGATGACGCCAGTAATGTCGCGACATTCGCTGTGATGACTTCGGTTGTTTTTACAACGAAATTGTGGCTCCGGGAGAGCTGGATTCCAAGACCGGTCAGAAATATTAGTACAAAAATAAAATAGGTATAAATAAACCGCTTTTCCAAAAGGATATAGCTCAACTTTGTACTGAAAACCTGTTTAACTAACATTAACCACCGCTGAGTATTTTTAGACATCCTGGGTGGCCTTCAAAAGTACTTCCTCACTGACTGTTTGTTTCATCTCTGCGTCGTGTCGTGCGACGTCAGGGTAAATGACATCCATCCAGTGACTCAGGGTCAATGTCAATTCTGTTGGGTTGAGTGGTTTGTTTAAAAAGTCACATACGCCATGACTCAAATATACCGACCTCTCCTGAGGCGTTATATCCATACCCATCATAATGATCGGTGTTCGTTCTGCTTGTGGCAGTTTGCGGATGCTTTGCACAGCCTGAATTCCGTCTTCAAATGATTTTTGCGCGTCCAGGATAATGGCATCAAAACATTGCTCGTACATGCGAGGTATTGCTTCATCGACATTTTCAGCAAAACGGCTGATGGCCCCCGAGATATTTATAAACTCACTTACGACGAGCTGATTGATCTTGTTGTCTTCTATAACAAGAATCCATTTGCCTGAAAGGGTCTGGCCGTTTAAGCGAAAAAAATCTTTGTTAGTTCGATTCGACGTTGTCAACTGAAGATCACCCATGCGTGCCCAATTATTTTCAAGGTCTAACTTGAGGTCAAAACTAAACGTGGATCCTTTATTACGTGTGCTTTGAATATGCAGGTCGCCAC
>CAINDJ010000464.1 GCA_903847325.1 uncultured beta proteobacterium
AAAATGGTGCAGGTAAGACCACATTGATCAGCATTATTTGCGGGATTGTGAATCCAAGCTCCGGCAAAGTGCTTGTTGATGGAAAAAATATTATTGATGACTATCGCGAAGCCCGAAGTTTGATCGGCTTGGTTCCTCAGGAGTTATCGACCGATTCTTTTGAAACCGTCTGGAATACTGTGAGCTTCAGCAGAGGTCTTTATGGAAAACCACCTAACCCAGCGTTGATCGAAAAAATTCTAAAAGAGCTCTCGCTCTGGGATAAACGCAACAATAGAATCATGACACTGTCTGGCGGCATGAAACGCAGGGTGATGATTGCTAAAGCGCTCTCTCACGAACCCCAGATATTATTTCTCGATGAGCCCACTGCGGGGGTAGATGTCAGCCTCAGAAAGGATATGTGGGACCTCGTCAGAGAGCTAAAAAACAAAGGTACGACGGTTATTCTCACCACGCATTACATCGAAGAAGCCGAAGAAATGGCAGATAGAGTGGGCATCATCAGGGAGGGGGAGCTCATCGTTGTTGAAGAAAAAAATAGCCTGATGAAAAAGCTTGGCAAAAAGGAGTTAACACTGCAACTGCAAAAACCTTTAGCGAGTATCCCTCCTGATCTGGACATCCCTGGCCTGAATCTTTCTGCTGATAAGCTTGAGCTGAAGTACACCTTTGATTTGAATAACAGTCAAATTGGTATTGCAGATCTCCTGCAAAAGCTATCTCAGCATGGTGTGGCATTTAAGGATCTTCACACTAAGCAAAGTTCTTTAGAAGATATCTTTGTAAATTTAGTCAATAAAGGCGTCGATACCTATGAAGCTTAATTACTACGGTATCCGAGCCATCTTTGCATTCGAAATGGCTAGAACAAGACGCACCCTCATGCAAAGCGTCATTGCACCAGTGCTGTCAACATCGCTCTATTTCATCGTTTTTGGCTCAGCCATCGGCTCGCGTATTACCGAGATGGAGGGGGTGAGTTACGGCGCCTTTATTGTGCCTGGTCTGATCATGCTTTCGCTGCTCACTCAAAGCATCTCTAATGCTTCATTCGGAATTTATTTCCCCAAATTTAGTGGCACGATCTACGAGTTACTGTCTGCGCCGCTATCACCGTTAGAAATCATCATTAGCTATGTTGGTGCTGCCGCAACAAAGTCGATTATTCTTGGGGCGATTATTCTTATTACTGCAACTTTTTTTGTTCCACTCAAAATAGATCATCCCCTCTGGACGTTGACCTATCTGTTGTTAACCTCTGTGACCTTTAGCTTGATAGGTTTCATTATCGGAGTTTGGGCAGATGGTTTTGAAAAACTTCAAGTCGTACCCCTGTTGATCATCACCCCTTTGACGTTCCTGGGCGGGAGTTTCTACTCAATATCGGTATTACCTGAATTTTGGCAAAAGGTCGCGCTTCTCAATCCGGTTGTGTATTTAATCAGTGGATTTCGCTGGAGTTTCTATAGTATTGAAGACGTCAATATCTGGCTGAGCCTGGCCATGACGATATGCTTTCTTTTAATGGCGATTGCAACAGTGATGTGGATTTTTAAAACTGGCTATCGACTGAAAAAATAACGATAATATTTCACATTTTTTTGCCTGCGTAATTTCATCAGATGTTAAATTCGCAGCAATCGATAGGGCTAGCTTCTATATATTTGGCGATGTAATGAAAAAAATCAAACAGGCTGTTGTGTCCGCGCTGCTCACCCCAATATGCAGTGTTCCACCATCACCCGCTATCTTGATACGCTAGGTTGACTTATTTTTCTAACTATATTTAACGATGCCTAGCCCTGGCGCTCACTCCAGCCCTGTATCTGAAACGATTCATTCACTGATCGTTTGCAATCAGTGTGATCTGCTCTTGCAAGTCACTTTGCTTGAACGAGGTGGTAAAGCCTCTTGCGGGCGTTGTGGCAATGTTTTGTACCGTTCTCAGGCTGACGGTTTAAGACGCAGCTTAATTTTTGCCCTGACATCCGCAGTTTTGTTCCTGGTCGCGAATGCTTTCCCGATCGTGACCATTAGTTCCAATGGACTGACAAATTCAACGACCTTGATAGAAGCTGCCTATAGATTGATTCGCGATGGCTTACCCAGCATCGCAATGCTCGTGTTTGTGACGACTTTTTTGATGCCTTTACTGGAAATGATGGCTTTAATTTTTTTATTGCTGCCTGTCAGTCTCGGACGCACTCCACCTGGTTTATCAATAGCGTTAAGACTGATGCATTTTGTTAAGCCCTGGGCGATGATTGAGGTTTTCATGATGGGGTTATTAGTCACGATTACCAAGCTCAATGCCTTTGCCTCAGTATCTCCAGATATCGCTTTAGGCGCTTTTGTGCTGTTGATGCTTTCATTGACTCTGGCAGTCGTCAATTTTGATCCTCATTATTTTTGGAAGCATATCGCGACCTTACAAGAGAATAAGGTGGCGCGATGATCACCGCCGCCTCCCAACAAATTCTTGGCTGTAATGCCTGTGGTCTGGCTCAGAAGGCATTATCTGTTGAGCAGAAACTGCGTTGCGTCAGGTGTGGGAGCCATTTGCATTTTCGCAAGCCGAATAGTATTAGCCGTACCTGGGCCTTAGTGATTGCGGCTTATGTGCTGATTATTCCAGCAAACTTAATGCCAGTCATGGCAACAGGATCTTTGTTTGGTACGGAAAAGGATACGATTTTTGGTGGCGTCAAATTTTTATGGGAATCAAACTCGCCTGTGCTGGCCATCATCCTGTTTTGTGCCAGCATTGTGATTCCTTTTGCCAAGCTTATTTCCTTAACTTTCCTGTTGATTTCTGTACAGCGCCGCTCAATCTGGAAGCCTAAATTTCGTGCACAGCTTTACCGTATCCTGGAGGCGGTAGGGCGCTGGTCCATGATCGATGTTTATGTCGCAACTATGCTGACCGCTCTGGTGCAGTTTGGCCATTTGATGTCTATTCGTGCCGGTATTGGGGCGATCGCCTTTGGTTCGGTTGTGATACTGACTATTTTCGCTGCAAAGAGTTTTGATCCAAGGCTGATTTGGGAGGCCGTGGATCCCCTAATGAATGATGAAAAATTAGCCAAGGAATTGCATGTCTGAAATTTCAAATGGATTAAAAGATCACGGGCTTCCTTCTGCCGCTTCGCATGTCAGACAAGGATGGTTGCCCCAGTTTATTTGGTTTATTCCTATTTTGGCTATTGTGGTGAGCTTGGGGCTGGCTTACAAGGCGGTGGTTGATCGGGGGCCAACCATCAACATATCCTTTAAGCTGGGAGACGGGCTGGAGGCTGGAAAAACGATTGTTCAATATAAAGGTGTCAGCATCGGCACTGTTAAAACGGTGGTTCTTTCAGCTGATCAACAGCAAGTGATTGCCTCTGTTGAGCTAAATAAAGGCGCCGAGGCTTTTACAAAAGCCGATACACGTTTTTGGATTGTTCGACCAAGAATCACAACCAGTGGTGTGTCTGGATTGAGCACCTTGCTCAGTGGACCATTTATAGCGGCTGAGCTTGGGCAAGAAGCTGATAAAAAAGATTTTTTTGTTGCGCTCGAAGTCCCGCCTATTTTGACGGGAAATACGCCTGGGCGTGAGTTTATTTTGAAAGCGCCTTCTTTGGGTTCGCACGATATCGGTACACAAGTATTTTTTCGGCGTTTGAATGTAGGGGAGGTCGTAGCATATGACCTTGATAAAAATGGCAAAGATATATCAATCAGAGTTTTTATTAATGCGCCGTATGATCAGTATGTGACAACAGATACTCGCTTCTGGAATGCGAGCGGAATCGATGTCTCGCTCGGTGTAAACGGTTTTCAAGTACAAACTGAATCCCTGATCGCAGTGTTTACTGGTGGGATTGCGTTTGAAGCACCTCAGATCCCCGCTGATAAAACAACGGTCACGAGCGCGAGTCCAAACATTGTTTACTCACCGCCCGAACGTGCAAAAGTAGATAGTGTGTTTACGCTGTTTCAAACGCGTGCATTAGCAATGAAAAAGCCAGACTCTGTAACTGAGAGTTATGTTGTGAATTTCAAGCAATCTATTCGGGGTTTATCTGTCGGCGCGCCTGTCGAATTTCGTGGTGTGAGTGTGGGTGAAGTCGTCAACATTGGATTGGCATTTGATCCAAAAACATTTGAAATTGTTCAGCCAGTTGAGTTTTACTTATATCCTGAGCGCATGCAGGCTCGGTCCCTGATTAATGGAGAATTAATTCCCTACCCCAAAACGCGCGCGGAGCAATTAAAACGCATTAAAGCCTTTATTGAAAAAGGACTCCGCGCTCAATTAAGAACGGGTAGCTTGCTGACCGGCCAGCTGTACATCGGAATAGATTTATTTCCTGACGCACCTAAATACAGTTTTGATATTTCCAAGTCTCCGCTGGAAATACGAGCCGTACCTAGTACGTTAGATAACTTTGAACAATCTGTCTCAAGTGTTGTTAAAAATACCGATACGCTGATTAAAAAGCTCGACGCCGAAGTGATACCCGAGCTCAATAAAACCTTAAAGAATATTAATGCCGTGACTGCAAGTGATTCGCCTTTGTTATTGGATATGCGCGATTCCTTACGTGATGTATCAAAAGCAGCTAATTCTATGAAAACATTAACCGACATGCTGGATAATCAGCCACAGTCTTTGATATTTGGTAAGCCATCAGAGGGATCAAAAAAATGAGATTACTTCTAGCATCTTTTTTCCTCGTGTTTGTAAGCAGTGGATGTAGCTCACCAAAACCTTCCTATTACACGCTGAGTGCTCCGCCTATTGCCCAGTCAACTACGCGCGCTAAAGCTGTTCGCTTAATGGTTGGACCCGTATCATTGCCCGACATCGTGGATCAACCACACCTGGTCGTCAATAGTAGTAATAACGAGATTGAAGTCTTTAAATACGATCGCTGGGCGGGTTCGCTCAAAGGCGATGTGGGCAGAGTGATCGCTGCCAACCTGGCGCGTGAGCTTGAGATATCAAATATTTGGAGTTTTTCTCAAAGCACTCAAACGAACTTTGACTATCAAATCCTCATTGATGTGCAAAATTTACACAGCAAACCTGGAGAAAGTGTGTTCGTAGATGTGTTGTGGACCATCAAACCAGCAGCCTCTACAAATTACGCATTAGTCGAAAATTCAGATATAAAACGAGCTGGCAAAAAAAATCCGGGTATAGACCCTGAAACAGGCTTTGTACCCAGAGTGATGATGGGGCGCTCAACAGTCAATGAGCCCGTCCCCCGTTCTGGATTTGACGCACTTGTTGCAGCACAAAGCCGTGCTTTTGCAAAGGTGAGTGCAGAGATTGCAGCATCGATTCGTTAGTCCTCGATATTCAAGATTGTGTTCGGCAGCGCTTGGCTGCACACGAATATCCGCGTGAGATTCGCTTTTTGGATGCACTACCGTCTACGCTTACAGGTAAGACGATGCGAAAAACCTTGCGAGAGATGGAAGATTGAGTACCATCTGAGTTAACCTCAACTCATATTAAGTTGGCATGCAAACGATGTCTAATGAAAGAAAAACGAAGAAAAATAGCCCCAGCTTTACGATTGCTGATTTAGCAACGGAATTCGATGTGACGCATCGGGCGATTCGTTTTTACGAGGATCAAGGTCTGCTTGCCCCGCTAAGAACCGGCAAGAGCTCCCAGGTCCGGATGTACTCCAACTCAGACAGAACGCGTTTGCGCCTGATTTTGCGTGGCAAGCGGCTTGGATTTTCACTTGCCGAAATCAAAGAAATTCTGGATATAAATCTCTACAACAAACCAGGTGGGTCGATCCTGCAGCTTGAGCGCTTTGAGCAAACCTTGGCAAAACATCGCGAGGCGCTAGAGCAGCAAATGGAAGATTTGAACGATCAACTCAATGAGCTGGCCTCGCATGAACTGCAGTGCAAAAAAATCTTAGCTGAAAAAAGGGCTGGCTGATAATTTTTCATATCGTTTTCCCTAATTCTGTCCTGTTTTTCTCTAACCTACTGATATAAATCATTAATTTATTTGACGTTTACGTTAACGTAAAGTAAATTATTGTGATCGATTAAACGAGGTGTCTGATCTCAAACTTGGTCGGACGCAGATTACCTGTCAGAGCGAAGTATTCATAGAAAAAGAGGGAAACGCAAACTCTGCGCGGCCGTGCTGATGACAATGTGCGTCGTTAAAAACTTGGGACATAAGTAAAAGGAGAATCCACATGAGCAATATTCCAGGCATCAACTTTTATCTGGGTGAGAGTATCGACGCTTTGCGCGATGCTGTGAGCGACTATGCGCAGGCAGAGATCGCGCCGTTTGCGGGGCAAATCGACCGCACGGATCAGTTCCCCATGGATCAGTGGAAAAAAATGGGCGATCTGGGCGTGCTCGGTATCACGGTGGCCGAAGAATACGGTGGCGCCAATATGGGGTATCTGGCTCATATGATTGCTATGGAAGAAATCTCCCGCGCCTCGGCCTCTGTTGGCCTGTCGTATGGCGCGCACTCTAATTTGTGCGTGAATCAGATCCATCGAAACGGTACCGAAGCACAGAAACAAAAGTACCTGCCCAAGCTTGTCTCCGGTGACTACATCGGCGCCCTGGCGATGAGCGAACCCAATGCAGGCTCGGATGTCGTGAGCATGAAACTCAGTGCTACTTACCAGGATGGCTATTACGTGCTAAATGGCACAAAAATGTGGATCACCAATGGTCCGGATTGCGATGTGCTGGTTGTCTATGCAAAAACAGAACCTGATGCGGGTGCAAAGGGCATGACAGCTTTCCTCGTTGAGAAAGGAATGCCTGGATTTTCAGTGGCTCAAAAGCTCGACAAACTCGGCATGCGCGGTTCGCACACGGGCGAGTTACTTTTTGAAAACGTCAAAGTGCCCGCTGAAAATATTCTCGGCGCGCTCGGCGGTGGTGCCAGAGTGTTGATGAGTGGTCTGGATTACGAACGTGCCGTGTTGGCCGCAGGCCCCTTGGGCATCATGCAGTCTTGCATGGATGCAGTGATCCCTTACATCCATGACCGTAAACAGTTTGGTCAGTCGATTGGCGAATTTCAGCTCATACAAGGCAAGGTGGCCGATATGTACACCACCTTGCAGGCTTGCCGTGCGTATTGTTACGCGGTCGGACGTCAACTTGATGCGCTAGGCTCCGAGCATGTGCGTCAGGTACGCAAGGATGCTGCGGGCGTGATTCTTTACACCGCTGAAAAGGCAACCTGGATGGCGGGTGAAGCCGTGCAGATCTTCGGTGGCAATGGTTACACAAACGAATATCCCGTTGGTCGTTTGTGGCGCGATGCAAAACTGTACGAGATCGGTGCCGGTACATCCGAAATTCGTCGGATGCTGATCGGGCGCGAATTATTTTCCGAAACGA